>CAYWYW010000014.1:0-29720 GCA_964462715.1 uncultured Oscillibacter sp. | reverse complement strand
TCATCAGTCTGCGGACTGGTGAACGCCGCCCAGGGCGGCTGGGTCAAGGAATTTTCGGCAGGCACATGTCCTGCCGAAAATGATTCCATTTAGTTGATTTGCCGTAGGCAAATCAACTGGGGGAACCGGAGGTTCCCTCTAGCCCCCTTCCCGGATTTGCGGGAATTCGGGCGAAAAATGTATATAAAAGTATTGACAATGCATCAATGCTTTTATATAATACCAGATGCGTTCCAAAGACAGCAGGTGAGGGGAGACCCTCGTAAGTCCTGCCGAGGGCGGCAAAGTTGATTTGCTATCCGTCCTTGTGTGTCTTTGCGCACAAGGACGGTTTCCTTTTTTGAACGCACCTACAAATTTCCTGGAGGTGAAACCTAGAATGCCTAACGCAAAGGTCTTATCTGAAAAGCAGGCAATCGTTGCCCAGCTGACTGAGAAGATCCAGAATGCCACCGCCGGCGTCCTCGTCGACTACAAGGGCATCACCGTTGAGGAAGACACCGCTCTGCGTAAGGAGTGCCGCGAGAACGACGTGGATTACGCCGTTGTCAAGAACACCCTGCTGCGCTTTGCCTTCAACAACACTGGTCTCAGCGAGCTGGACGACCTGCTGAACGGCACCACTTCTCTGGCCCTGTGCTCTGACCCCGTGGCTCCCGCCCGCGTCATGGCCGACTATGCCAAGAAGCTCAACGGTAAGTTCGAGATCAAGGGTGGCTTTATGGACGGCAAGGCTGTCGACCTGAACACCATCAACTCTCTGGCTTCCATTCCCCCGCTGCCTATCCTGCAGGCTCAGGTCCTGGGCACCATGCTGGCCCCCATTACCGGTCTGGCTGTTGTCCTGAAGCAGATCGCCGAGAAGAACGGCGCTCCTGCCGAGGCTGCCGAAGAGGCTCCCGCCGCCGAATAATCAGACGGCAACACACTTATTCAAATTTTACAATTAGGAGGCAAATACAATGTCTGAGAAGATTACCGCTATGATCGAAGAGATCAAGGGCCTGACCGTTCTGGAGCTGTCCGAGCTGGTCCACGCTCTGGAGGAAGAGTTTGGCGTTTCCGCCGCCGCTATGGCTGCTCCCGCTGCTGGTGCTGCTGCTCCCGCTGCTGAGGAGAAGACCGAGTTCGACGTGGTCCTGACCGGCTTCGACGCCGCTGCCAAGATCAAGGTCATCAAGGCTGTCCGTGAGATCACCGGCCAGGGCCTGGCCGAGGCCAAGGCTACCGTCGAGGGTGCTCCTTCCACTCTGAAGGAAGCCATCTCCAAGGACGACGCCGAGGCTCTGAAGAAGCAGCTGGAAGAGGCTGGCGCCAAGGTCGAACTGAAGTAATTTACTTCCCAACAGGTAAAAAGTCCCGGGGTAGGTTTGCTACCCCGGGCTTTTTCGGGTAAAAATCAAGCAGGAGGATTTTTCCGGTAAAAGAGAAAAAAGAGAGAAAGTGGACATTCCCCCATACCTTCGTGATCCTGTTCTGCATCATCGCGCTCATGGCGATATGTAGCTATGTAGTCCCCGCCGGCAGTTATGAGCGTATCTTCAATGAGACTGCCAACCGCAAGGTGGTGGACCCCAATTCCTTTACTTATGTAGAGCAGAGCCCTGTGAGTTTCTTCAGCTTCCTCCACGCCATTCCCAACGGCATGGTGGAGGTCGCCGACATCATGGTGTTTATTTTCGTGGTGGGCGGTGCTTTCAACATCATCACCCAGACCGGCGCCATGGAAAACGGCATCAAGAAGTTGGCCTATCGACTTCAGGGACGGGAAAGGATCATCATTCCTCTGATGATGTTTGTGTTTTCCCTGGGCGGCGCCACCTTCGGCATGTCTGAGGAGACCATTATTTTCATTCCCATCGGTATTGCCTTGGCCCGGGCGTTGGGATACGATGCCATTGTAGGCATGGCTATGGTCACTTTCGGCGCAGCTATCGGCTTTGCCTCCGGTTTCCTGAATCCCTTTACTGAGGGTGTGGCCCAGAAGATCGCTGAGCTGCCGACATTCTCCGGAATGCCCCTGCGCGTTGCTGTGTGGCTGGTCATGGTGATCGTGGTGCCTATGCGCATCCTGCGCTATGCCAATAAGGTCCGGAAGAATCTGGAGTTCAGCTATGTCCGGGATCTGGAACTGGCGGAGAAGGATAAGAAGATCACCATTGAGGATGTGCCCCTCCGGGCGCGGGATATTCTGGTCCTGCTGACGCTGGCGGCTGGCCTCCTCATCATCGTGGTGGGTGTCATGAAATTCGGCTGGGGTGTGCTGGATATCGGCGCTGTGTTCCTGGGTATGGGTATTCTGGGCGGCATCCTGGGTGGGACTCGCCCCAACCAGATGGCCCGGGATTTCATCGCAGGTGCCAAGAATATCGCCATGGGTGCCCTCATCGTGGGCATTGCCCGGGGTATTCTGGTGGTCATGAGCGAGGGACAGATCCTGGATACCATCGTTCATGCTCTGGCAACCGTCATCTCCGGTCTGCCCAAAACGGTGGCCGCGGAGGGCATGCTGATCGTCCAGTGCATCATTAACTTCTTCATCCCCTCCGGTTCCGGCCAGGCTTCCACCACCATGCCCATCATGACGCCGTTGGCGGATATCGTAGGTATCAGCCGGCAGACGGCTGTGCTGGCCTTCCAGTTTGGCGATGGCTTCACCAATGCCATTATCCCCACCCATGGTACGCTGTGTGCCTCTCTGGGTGTGGCCGGTATCCCCTTCAACAAGTGGTTTAAGTTTGCGTTGCCCGTGGTAGCGGTTGAACTGCTGATCTGCTCAGCTTTCGTTATCTTCGCGGCAGTGACCAACTACGGTCCTTTCTGAATCAGAAAACAAAAAAGCCCGGCAGGCACGGCTATACAGCGTGCCTGCCGGGCTTTTTTATCATGGAGAATATCACATCACCATCCACAGCAAGATGGGCAGGAAGATGGCCGGGACCAGGTTCATGACCTTGATCTTGGTCAGATCCAGCATGTTCAGGCCCAGGGCCACGATCAGCAGGGAGCCCACACAGGTCATCTCCGCGATGACAGCATCTCCCAGGAAGGGGGAGAGGAAGGAGGCTGCCATGGCGATGACGCCCTGGTACAGAAACACTGCCACGGCGGAGAAAGCCACACCGATGCCCAGAGAGGCGGCAAAGACGATGGAACTGATGCCGTCCAGCAGGGACTTGGCGAAGAGGGTGGCGTGGTCGCCGGTAAGGCCGTCCTGTAAAGCGCCTACGATGGCCATGGCACCTACACAGAACAGCAGGCTGGCGGTGACAAAGCCGTCAGAGATGGAGGGGCCGCTGCTGCCGCCCTTTACCAGATGTTCCGTCTTTTTTTGGACCCAGTCGCCCAGATGGCGCATCCGCTTGTCCAGGTCCAGCAGCTCGCCGATGATGGCGCCGATGACCATGGACAGAATGGCGATCAGGGTGTTGCTGCCCTTAAAACTGCCGCTGATGCCGATGAACAGCACGCACAGGGCCACGCCCTGCATGATGATGGTTTGGAGCCGCTGGCCAAGAGAGGCACTTCCGGCTGGGAGATGGCTGGAGAAGCGGCCGGCCAGCCACTTCAGCAGGAGTCCCGCCGCGGAGCCTGCCAAAATGGCCAGGGCGTTGACGATGGTACCTGTCAGCATAAGGATCTTCTCTCTTTCTCAAGGATATCGCGGACCACGGCGCTGCCCAACAGCAGTCCCGCCGTGGCGGGGACCCAGGGATTACTGGCCGGGACGCTGCGGCGGCCGGGAGGAGGGGCTTCCAGCTGGATGGTGGGTGCGGGCTCCTCGGGGCTGAACACTACCTTTTGATGGCGGATGCCCCGGTTCCGCAGTTCCTTCCGCATGACCCGTGCCAGGGGACAGCCGTAGGTCTCAGAGATATCTGCCAGCCGCAATTGGGTGGGGTCCAGCTTGTTGCCGGTGCCCAGGGCCATAATTAGGGGGATATCCAGCCGCCGGGCTGTCTCCAGCAGATCCAGCTTGCAGCTCACCAAATCGATGGCGTCCACAATATAGTCGTAATGGCAGCCTTCCGGGAAAAACCGGTCCCGGTGGGCGGCGTCGTACAGTTCCTGGATGGGATGAAAGATCGCAGCGGGGTTGATGTCCCGGAGACGGGCGGCCACGGCGTCCGCCTTTGCCATCCCCACCGTGGAGGTGGTGGCCTCCAGCTGGCGGTTGATGTTGGTGACGGCTACGGTGTCGCTGTCCACCAGTGTCAGCTCTCCGATGCCGGAGCGGGCCAGACATTCCGCGGTATAGCTGCCCACACCCCCCAATCCAAACAGGATCACATGGGAAGCGGCCAGCCGTTCCTGACCTTCCTGCCCCCATAGCATCTCATTGCGCAGAAATCGCTGGTCCATAAAGTCCTCCTGGGAGAAAAGGAGGCGGCTTTCAGCCGCCTCCCTTCGTGTGATGAATGGGGGGATCAGCCCACGAACTTCATGCCGAAGTTGTGGCGCTTGATGGAGCTGTCGGCGGAAATGCCCTCCAGCCACTCGCTGTAGTCGGCGTCCCGCAGGTCAGAGACCACGTTGGACTTCCAGACGGGGAGCTGCTCACCCACGAAGTACATGACGTGGGCGCCGTAGTCGCTCTCCACCACGCCGGCATCGCCGGGCTTGCGGCTGGCGTCCAGACACCAGGTCTTAAAGGATTCCACCAGGCTGGAATCAGGGGTGATGCCGTCGATCAGGCCGCCGGTGTACTTGGAGCCGTCGGCGGACTCTTTCATGGCCAGAGCGGAGAAGGAAGCCTCAGTGGCTTCGCCGGCCTGCCACTGGGCCAGAATGTCCTCGGCCTTGGCCTTGGCGTCGGCCTTCAGCTGGGCCTGCTCGTCCTCGTAGCCCTCATCACCCTCGCTGAGCGTGCCGGCTTCGGGCTGGATCAGGATGTGGCGGACATCGATCTCGGGGGTCTCGTTCCGGAAACGGTCCAGGAACACCACCACATAATAGGTGGAGTTGTAATCCAGAACAGTGGAGTCACCTGCCTTGCGGGCGCCATCAAACAGCCATTCGGTGACCACGTCGCCGGAATAGGTGCCGTTGTCCTTCTTGGTGTAGACATAGGACTCGTCGGCCTTGGACAGAGTCTCCAGCTTCTGACCGGCGCGGTAATCGGCCAGTATCTGATCGGCGGCCTTCTTGGCCTTCTCCAGAGCGGCGGCAGACTCCTCCTCAGTAGGCTCCACCTCGTTGCCGTCGGCATCGGTGGTGCTCTCAGCGGTGCCGGGGACGGCCACGATCTCGTAGGATACCAGGTCGTACTTGTTAGTATCAGCCTTGTAGGCATCGTTGATCTTGCCGTCGTCGTAAGTCAGGTTGTCGTAATGGTTGCTGGCGTAATCATCGTACTGCAGCATCCGCATCAACTGGGCGGCATAGACCTTCTCGGTCATATAGGCGCCCATGTTGTTCTTCAGAAGCTGGGAGACGGAAACACTGTTGGCCTCGGCAGACTTCTTCAGGGCGGCCATGGAGTCGTCATACTGGACCTGGACGCCGGCGGAGTAAGTGTAACCCTCGGCCTTGGCAGAGTTCAGAACAGACTGAACGGTGGCCATCTGGTCCAGGGCCTGGCCCAGGAAGTAATCCTTCCAGGTCTGACCGGCTTCGGCGCCGATCCAGGAGGCGGCAGTCTCATTGACGGTCTGGCTGTCCAGGGAGGCATTGGTGTTCAGACCCATGTAGGACAGCAGATAAGAGTAGTTGCTGACAAAATTCTGATAGACATTCTGATAATAGAAGCCTACCTCGGCGGCGGTGTACTTCTCACCGTCGATGGTGACGGCGGTGGCATTCTTGGGGATCACGTTGGAACGCCAGATGCCGGCAGCGATGACGGCGATAAGGAACAGTGCGGCGATGGTGCCGTACAGAATGTTGCTGCGCTTTTCCTTCTTGCGCTGCTCCTGTTCACGGACAACCTTGGGGTCCACCCAGCCGGAGCTGGCCTGTTCCTGACGAATCTGCTTTTCTCTCGATGCGCTCATTTGTAATTTCAGTCCTCTCAAGTATTTCATGCTGGAATCCAAAAAACGTCAGATCAGCCTGACGTTTCCGTCGCCAAAATGCGTTGGATTCCCGGTATGCGGCAGCCGGGACGGCTCTGCTGTCATTTCACGCACTTTAACATTATACCGAATACCGGTATATTGTGCAAGGGGTAAATCCGAAAAGCCTGTTGGAAATTCCTGATTTTGAGTCGGAAAAAAGCCCAGGCCGTATCTGCCGCGGTACAACGGATATGTTTTATAATAAGGGAACTACCTGAAAAGAAACTGAAAGCAGGGGAGGTGCCCCCTGCTTTCCGCCCATTGAAAAAACGTGCCCCGCGATGGCCGTGTAGACCTCGTTATAACCTGCACCTTTACGGACAGGTGGGTCGCCTCCAGCTCGCTTTACCGCTTCCAACTTCCAACCGCAGGGTGGCAGTCGGGAGGCCTGCGAACCACGAACTGATCCGGCATCCCGTATAACGAAATGTGGGTTAAAAAAAGATCTATCACGAACCCCGCAGGGCATTTCATGTTTGATAAAACGGATCAGTCCTCTTCGTCGCTGAAGAGAAGCTCCATAAACTGCTCGTAGACCGCCTCCAGCTCTTCGTCGGAGTCCAGAGTGGACAGCAGGTCCTCGCCGTCTTCATGGATGGTCTTCAGAATCACCAGACCGGCGTCGGGGTCTTCCTCCTCGCCCTCCGTCTCCGCAGGGAAAAAGGCCTGATACATCTGACCCTTGTATTCCAGGGCGTCTACGAACTCCAGGACGATCTCTTTGCCGTCCTCGTCGGTGACGGTGATGAAAGTGGGGCCGAAATCTTCACTCATGGGAGAGGTCTCCTTTCTTTGGCTAACCGTATTTTACACGAAGTCGAGGGCAATTGCAAGGGAAGAAGAAGTTAAAAAGGCGAAAAGATCGTCTCCAAGGCAGTGCTTATCCTGCCCGAAAAGAAAAATATCATACAAATTGGGAACTTTTTTTCGAAAAAATACGACATTTTCAATGTTGACAGGGGATGATACAATAGTAAGTATTCTGGTGTGCTATGTACTGACGGAAAGCGGCGGATGGCCCGTGGCTTTCTGAACCCTATTCAGAAGAAAGAAGGAGGTGTCTCCTGTGGAACGAGAGAACAGACAGCCCGCCCAGCGGCAGTCCGGGCGGGAGAAGCGAAGACGGGGCAGCGTGGCCGGAAAAATTTTCTTCGGCCTGTTTACGCTGCTGCTGATCGGCGTTCTGACCTTCGGCATGATCGCCGGTATCTTTATGAAGTATGTGGAGACCAACATCACGCCTGTGGTGCAGGTCAACGCGGACGATTACACCATGTCCCTCAGCTCCATTGTCTATTATCACGACGATCAGGTGACGGCCAATGACGGCTGGGTGGAATACCAGACCATCCACGGTACGGAGAACCGCATCTGGGTGGATATTGACGAGATGCCGGATGCCCTGTGGCAGGCGGTCGTGGCCATTGAGGACCAGCGGTTCTTCCAGCACAACGGCGTGGACTGGAAGCGGACCGGCGGCGCCGTGCTGAATATGTTTATCGGCATGAAGGATACCTTCGGCGGCTCCACCATCACCCAGCAGGTGTTGAAGAACATGACGGAGGACAACGCCGGTACCGTCAACCGTAAGGTGCGGGAGATTTTCCGGGCACTGGAGTTTGAGAAGAACTACACCAAGGCTCAGATCCTGGAGCTGTACCTGAACACCATCTATCTGGGCCAGGGCTGCTACGGCGTCCAGACGGCGGCCCAATACTACTTCGGTAAGGATGTGTCGGATCTGACGGTGGCGGAATGTGCCAGCCTCATCGCCATTACCAACAATCCGTCGCTGTACGGCCCCATGTATGATGTTACCTACACCCGGGAGGACGGCACCACGGTAACACCCCGGGAACTGAACAAGCAGCGGCAGGAAAACATCCTGAACAAGATGTGTGACGAGGAGGTCGTTGGACCTGCCACTCTGGAGAACCTCAGCAGTGATCCTGAGACCTGGGAGACCTTCCTGACCAAGGAGGAGGCCGCTGCCGCCAAGGCGGAGGTCCTGCGCTTCACGGACGGTACCACCTCTGTGGATGACATCGCGGCGGCTGCCTCCGGCGGTATCAAGATCAACAACTGGTTCGTGGACCAGGTGATCTGGGATGTTTCCAAGGACCTGGCCAGGGAGATGGAGATCTCCGAGAAGGAGGCCCGTATCCTCATCAACAACAGCGGCTACCGCATCTATACCACCATGGACCTCCGGATCCAGGAGATCGCCGAGTCGGTCTATGAGGACCGCAGCAATCTGGACCTGACTAGCCGGGACGGCCAGCCCATTCGCTCCGGTATCACCATCATCGACCCCTATACCGGCAATGTGGTGGCTACGGTGGGCGACCTGGGGGAGAAAGAGGGCAACCTGCTGACCAGCTATGCCATGGACAAACGGCAGCCAGGCTCCTCCATCAAGCCGCTGACGGCCTATGCCCCGGCCATCGATTCCGGCAAGGTGACGCCTGCCACCACCTTTGACGATTACCCTGTTCAGCTTTTAAATGACAACCCCTGGCCCAAGAACTCCCCCAACAAGTACCGGGGCTGGACCACTGTGCGGACCGGTGTCCAGCACTCCATCAACACCATCGCCGTGCAGACGCTGCAGGCCGTGGGCATCGCCGACGCCTACGCATTTGCCACGGAGAACCTGAATCTGAGCCTGGTACCCGATGATATGGGCCTCAGCCCCCTGGGCATGGGCGGCCTGACCTACGGCCTGAATACCCGGGAGATGGCGGCGGCCTATGCCTCCTTTGCCAACATGGGCGTCTACAATTCCCCCAGGACCTACCTGCGGGTGGAGGATGCCAACGGCAATGTGATTCTGGAGAACGAAGGCGAGAGCCACGCGGCCATGAAGGAGACCACGGCCTACCTCATGAATGAGATGCTGAAAAACGCGGTGAATGCTGGTACCGGCACCTCTGCCAAGTTCGGCGGCATGACCATCGCCGGCAAGACCGGTACCACCAGCGACAACTACGACCGCTATTTCGTGGGCTACACGCCCTACTATGTGGCGGCGGTGTGGACAGGCTATAAGTACAACGCCAAGATCAGCTACAGCGGCAATCCTGCCATCACGTTGTGGAAGAAGGTCATGCAGCAGGTCCATGAGGGCCTGGAGAACAAGGACTTCCAGAAGCCCTCCAGCGGGCTGGAGACGATCGAAGTCTGCGCGGACAGCGGACTGCTCTGCTCGGACGCCTGCCACGCGGACCTGCGGGGAGACCGGGCCATCACCATGACGGTGGCCAAGGACACAGGTCCTACTGAGACTTGCACTATGCATGTGTTCCGGGATTACTGTACCGAGGGCAAATGTCTGGCCACGGCCACCTGTCCCATGGAGACAGTGACCCAGGTGGGTGTGCTGGACTACGTCCGTGAGAACTACGGCCCCTCTATCGTGGCGGAGGATGACGCCTATACCATCCAAAAGATGGAGCAGGCCATCGGCCTGCAGCCCACCATCGCCGAGGACGGATCAGAGGTCTATCCGGATATTGTGGGCTGTCCTGTCCATGTGGGCGGCTTTGTCGACCCGGACCTGCCCACGGTGGACCCGGATAACCCCAACTATATCCCACCTGGCCCCGGCGGTGAGGAACCCAATACCCCCACGCATCCTGTGGAGCCGCCTTCCACGATACCCACGGAGCCTGAAGTTCCCACAGAACCGGAGGACCCCTCCGGAGGCTTCGGAGACATAGACTGGAGCATCGGATAAGCAGTATAGAAAGCGCCCGGATTTCCGGGCGCTTTTCTTGATCCCGGAAGAGGACCTTGACGGCGGCAGGGGTAAGTGTTATTCTATAAAAAATAGAACGAAAGGGGAGTGTGCGGATGCTGGCGGAGCTGCTGGAGGTTCGTCCGGGTGTGACGGCGGTCATTGGCGGCGGCGGAAAAACCACCCTGCTGCGGGCTTTAGGGCAGGAACTGTCCCGGGAGCATACCGTGCTGCTGTGCACCACCACAAAAATTTTCCCCTTTCCAAATATCCCATGCGCCAGGACCGAAGGGGAACTGACACGGCTGCGGCGGAACTGCCGCCTGATGTGTGCCGGGCAGGAGGTGCCCGGTACAGGGGGAAAGCTGACAGTACCTCCTGTCCCCATGGCCCGGCTGGCGGAGTGGTTTGACTATGTGCTGGTGGAGGCGGACGGCTCTGCCCACCGGCCCATGAAGGCCCACGCACCCCATGAGCCGGTGATCCCGCCGGAGGCGAATCAGGTCATCTGCATGGTAGGGGCTTCCGGATTCGGACAGCTCATTTCCGATGCAGCCCATCGGCCAGAGCTGTACGCCCGGCTGGCGGGGGTATCGGTTAACACGCCGATAACGCCGAAAATCGCTGCCGCAGTCCTGTTGGATGAAAGCCTGGGCTCGCGGTTTTTTATCAATCAGACCGACACCCCTCAGCGCCTGGAAAAGGGGCGGGAGCTGGCGGCTCTGCTGCCCGGCGGCGCAGTGGTAGGGGCTTTACAGAGAGGAGAGTATGTCTCATGCTTGTTGTGATCCGAGGCGCCGGTGATATCGCCACTGGCATTGCTCTGCGGCTGTGGCGGGCCCACATCCGGGTCATCATGACGGAGATCGAACGGCCCACGGCTATCCGGCGCACCGTGTGCCTGTCCCAGGCCATCGTTCACGGGGAGACTACAGTGGAGGATGTGACGGCGAAACGGGCGGAGAGTGCCGCGGAGGCCCTGCGTATTCTGGAGAGCGGCTGCATCCCCGTGCTGCCGGACCCCGACGGTGCCTGCTTTGGGGAGCTGAAGCCTGACGCGGTGGTGGACGCCATTCTGGCGAAGAAAAACCTGGGAACCAAGATCACCGACGCCCCAGTAGTCATCGGTGTGGGTCCCGGCTTTACGGCGGGGGTGGACTGCCACGCGGTGGTGGAGACTATGCGGGGCCATTATCTGGGCCGCGTGATCCATGCGGGGACCGCCATCCCCAATACCGGCATCCCCGGCCTCATCGGCGGCTTTGCCGGAGAGCGGGTGCTGCGGGCCCCTGCCGACGGCGTGTTCCACCAGCTTCTGGAGATCGGCACCCAGGTGAAAATGGGCGACGTGGCGGCTACTGTCAATGGAGAACCCATGATCTGCACCCTGGACGGTGTCCTGCGGGGCATCCTGGCCGACGGCACCCCGGTCCACAAGGGGATGAAGTCCGGTGACATCGATCCCCGGTGTGAGCTGGCCCATTGCTACTGCGCCAGCGACAAGGCCCTGGCGGTTGGCGGCGGTGTGCTGGAGGCGGTGCTGAACCTGACTGGGGCGCTGAAAGAGTGATGTGACGGAGGGGGACGATGCCGGATTATGTGTGCAAACTTATCCCTCAAGACCCGGACCTACGGATATCCAGACTGCGGATGCTGGCGGCCAGATCGTGGCTCCGCACCAATGTACAGTCCGATGAGATGATCTGCCGCCTTTCGGAAATGCCGAAATTTGTGGATTGCGGCGGGAACCTGGAGAAGATACGGTGTCCCATTTGCGGAGCGGAAGTCCCCATGGACTGGTGGCAAGAGGCTATGGACACTGCGGAAAAAAACAGTTTCCGGGAGTTGCATGTCACCATTCCATGTTGCGGGAAAGAGACAGATTTGAATGGCTTGTTATACGAGTTTCCCTGCGGCTTTTCCTGCGTCGAGTTGGATATTTTGAATCCGCAGATGCCTTTAGAACCCCAAATTTTTGTAAAACTGGAAAAAAACTTGGAGCGGTACTTCGGAGAATTGACTGTCATCTATGAAAGAGGAGAAACACCATGCCTGAAAATGAAGTGAAACTGACCAAGCTGGCCAAGTGCGCCGGCTGCGGCGCCAAGGTGGGAGCCGGTGTGCTGGCCCAACTGCTGGACGGCATTAAAGTCCACAGCGACCCAAATCTGCTGGTGGGCTTTGACAAGAGCGATGACGCTTCGGTCTACAAAGTCTCCGATGACCTGGCCCTGGTGCAGACAGTGGATTTCTTTCCGCCCATTGCCGACGACCCGTACCTGTTTGGCCAGATCGCGGCCACCAACGCCCTCAGCGACGTGTACGCCATGGGTGGAGAGCCCAAGCTGTGCTTGAATATCATGGCTATCCCGGCGGACATGCCCAAGGACGCCGTCCACCAGCTGCTGCGGGGTGGCTACGACAAGGTCTATGAGGCCGGGGCCCTCATCACCGGCGGTCACAGCATTCTGGATGAGGAGCCCAAGTACGGTCTGGCGGTGACGGGCTTCGTTCACCCGGACAAGGTGCTGACCAACTCCGGGGCCAAGCCGGGGGATGTGCTGCTGTTCACCAAGCCCATCGGCATCGGCGTCATCACTACCGCCGCCAAGGCGGACATGGCTTCCCGGGAGAGCATCGAATTTACACAGAAGCTGATGACCACCCTGAACAAGTCCGCCCGGGACGCCATGGTGAAGTACCATGTCCACGCCTGTACGGACGTGACGGGCTTCGGCATGCTGGGCCACACCTTCGAGATGGCCCAGGGCAGCGATGTGGAGATCGAGCTCCATGTGGACCAGATCGACTTCATTCCCGAGGCTCTGGAGCTGGCCCGCATCGGCATTCTGCCGGAGGGCATGTACCGCAACCGTACCTTTGCAGAGGCTGGCGTGGACGCGGGGGAGACCGAGCTCTGTAAACAGGATCTCCTTTACGACCCCCAGACGGCAGGTGGTTTGCTGATGTCTGTGGACCCGGCGGACGCGGATGTCCTGCTGAAGGAGCTGAAGGGCTGCGTCCCCAGCGCCCAGCGCATCGGTCTGGTCCGGGACTATCAGGGCGGCAAACGTATTTTCCTGCGGTGAAGATAAAAACCATCGGCGCGGATAGCGCCGATGGTTTTTGTTCATTCCAGGGTGGTTACCGTGCCGATGAAAATGGGAAGCTGTTCCCGGCAGTCCACCAGCAGGTAGAGGAAGGGCCGATTCAAGAGGACCTCTTTGGGGTCCGATGGTGCTTCGGCTGGTTCTTCTACCACCGCTGTGGTGGCTCCGGCCTTGGTGCCCTTTTCATCCACCGCGATGCGGGTCTTGTGGAGGACCTGGCTGATGGTGAGGTTCCCCTCCGTGGAGCTGCCGATGCCGGAGAAGTCCGCCAGCCGCCCGTCGAAGGCGTCCGTCATGCCCAGGTATTCCAGGGTATCGCTGAGGTCTGTTTCATAGATGATCTCGAATTTGGGAATGGCGGCATGGACCTCCACCGTTTCCGGATTTGCCAGCAGGTCATGGAGCTGCTCCCCGGTGAGAGAATCCACACACTCCGCCAGGGAGACACCTTCCTTAGGCAACAGGGCCGCAAAGGCGCAGTTCCTTCCGTCATAGTATTTCAGGAAGCCCGTGGCGGTCCCAGTCTCCAGATAACGGTATTCCTCAGAGTACATCATCTGTACCTCCTGCTGCCGCCCATCCTCCGTGGTGAAGACACCGTCCCGGATGCTGGTTTCCTGGTAAATGGTTTTCCATTCTGCCTCAAAGGACAGGGCGTTGATGAGGTACATGGCAGTGTCCGGCGAAATCTCCTGAATGATCTCCGGGATCATGCCGTTGGTCTCCTCGCTGATCCAGTTGTTGATAGCTTTGCAGGCGGCGCTGTCGAAGGGCAGCTGATAGAGGTCTGCCTCGTACCAGGCGGCGTTGGTTTTCAGAAAATCCTCCTCCACAGAGAGGGAGTTGTCGTCCTTGAACCAGATGGAGTTGGCCAGGGAGACCCGGCACTTTTTTTCGTCGGGGAGTTTTTTTCGGTATGCCAGAAGATACGCATTCAAAGATTCTACCGGCAGGTCCAGGACGGTCTCCATCTGGGCCAGGGTCTCGCCTTTGGCACCGTTGGCCGTCATGGACAGGGCACAGAGGATGGACAGGGGAGACAGCAGGATGTTGGGTTCCCCGGCCGCCATTTCCTGCCGCAGCAGCCGGAGGGCCAGCCCGGAGGCGGCTTCGGCTCCGTCGGCGGGGATGGCCGTGTCGGAGACAACGGCGGGGGTGACGCCCTGCATCAGGTCCCGTTTCCCGCCGCAGGCGGATAGGGTCCCCGCCAGCAGGCAGGCGCAGAGAAACAATGACAGCAGTTTCTTGTTCATGAGGCATCCTCCTTTTTGCAGATTGCCGGAACTTGTCATTCTTTGTTTTTATTATCATTTTTTTGACACCATTTGTATCCGAAAATGCCACGACATTCCGGAAAAATTTTCATAGGATGGTCTCAGTAAACAGCTGTTGGAAGGTGGAGAAACTCCTATGAAAAAAATGCTCTTGGCGCTGTTGATGATCGTGACGCTCAATCTCCGGGGCACCGTGATCCCGGCCCGGTCCGTCCAGATGGACCCGCAGACGGCGGAAACAGCCCCCACCGTCACGGTTCTGCCCAATCCCTTCCAGCCGGAAGAAGGCGGAACGGCGGGGAGTGAAACGGAGCCTGAGACCACGGCCCGGACCGTGGACCCCAGCTGTCCCATGGTGGCCCTGACCTTCGATGATGGTCCTCATCCGGTCTATACGGACCAGCTTCTGGATATCCTGGAGGAAAATGGTGCCGTGGCTACCTTTTTCGAGGTGGGACAGAAGTTGTCCTGTGCCCCGGAGGCTGTCCGCCGGGCTGAAAAGCTGGGCTGTGAGATCGGCAGTCACTCCTACCGCCATGCCAACCTGGGGAAGCTGGACCCCGAAGCCCTGGAGGCGGACCTGGCGGCGGCGGACGCGGCCTTTGAAGAAGTGCTGGGTGCCGTGCCCACCCTGCTGCGGCCGCCCTACGGCGCCACCAGCAAGGCCTTGAAGGAGGATTCCGGCCGCAGCATCGTCACCTGGTCCGTGGACCCCCAGGACTGGAAGTCCCGGGACGCGGA
Source organism: uncultured Oscillibacter sp. (assembly GCA_964462715.1). GTDB lineage: Bacteria > Bacillota > Clostridia > Oscillospirales > Oscillospiraceae > Oscillibacter. The sequence continues at coordinate 14,803 of CAYWYW010000014.1, read as the reverse complement.
GCAGGTGGTGGCCCATATACAGGGCGCCGGTGAACTGGATGGTCAGGTGATTCTGCTGCACAGCCCCTATGAGAGCTCCGTGGAGGCCACCCGGACGCTGGTCCCCTGGCTGCGGGAGCAGGGGTATCAGCTAGTGACGGTATCCGAGCTCATTACGCTTCGGTTTGAAGATACTTTGGAGCCCAACCGGCTCTACAACTACGATTACTTCCGCCGCCCTCCGGCATTGCCAGAGAACGCCGGGGACGGACAGTCTGCCGCGGGAAGTCCCTTGTTGATTGAGACGGATACCGGATAAAAAGGTTCCCGTGAAAATGAAGCATTTTCACGGGAACCGTGTATTAGTATGCGGCCTCCATGGCCTGGATCTGTTCATAGAGCCAGTCGTTGACGGGAACAGCGATGCTGTGCTTTGCCGCCAGACGGCGGATGGTGCCCGCGAACAGCTCTACCTCGCTCTTCCGGTGGGCCAGGCTGTCCTGACGCATGGAGGTCATCCCATCCGACGGGAAGCTGTCAATGATGGATACCCAGCTCTCCACATCCCGCTCCGACAGGGGGATGCCCTCAGCGTTGGCAACGTCCACTACCTCCCGCATGGCGCCCAGCATGGTCTCCCGGGCCTTGCCGGGAACCTGCAGGCCGCCGTAGCCGCACTGAAACGCCATGTTGGCCTGGTTGCAGCCGGTGTTGCACAGCAGCTTGCTCCAGAGGTGGGTGCGGATGTCGGCGGGCAGGGAATAAGGGAAGCGGATGCGGTCAAAGAAGGCCGTCAGTCGCTCCAGGTGGGCCGGGTCCGTCCCAACAGGGACGCCCAGAGCCAGTTCTCCCAGTGGGCCTGCCTCCGCGTGGTTGCCCTCCTTTCGGGCGGCCATCTTCTGAGCCACGCACCAGACCACCTGCTCCGGGGAGAAGGCCTCGCCCAGTATGGGCTCACTGGAGATGCCGTTGAGGACCGAGACCAGGGTGGTCTCCGGCCCCACCAGATGGCGGCAGGAGGCGATAGCGTCCTCAAGTCCGCCGAATTTCACGGCAAACAGCAGCAGGTCCACCGGCTCCGTCACAGCGGCGGTGTCGGTGTAGTTGAAATTCTGGAGCTGGCCGTTGAAGGTGACGCCCTCCCGGCGGTAGCGCTCCACCCGGTCCCGGTCCGCCAGCACCAGCGCGTGCTCTCGGCCCAGGCCCTCTGTCAGAAGATGGGCATACAGGGTGCCCAGGGCTCCCAGGCCGATGACGCCCACGGTTTTGATCTCTTTCATAACATGCCTCCTGATGAAAAAAGCGGCGGAATCATCCGCCGCTTTTCAAAAAATCAGACTCTTTCCAGCCACTTCAGGTCGTAGGGCTCGAAAACGACCTTCTCATAGGCATCCACATCCATCATGACGCCGGTCCAGTCGGAGTGGATATCGCCGTTCTGCTTGATGAGGATATCGTACAGAATGTCGTAGGTCACGCCGTCCTTGGGGTCCGTTTCCACGATGGTGGAGTAGGGCAGGGTCTTGTGGTAGGTCAGCTCCATGCCCTTGTAATCGAAGTGGAAGCCGCAGCGCATCCGGCAGCCGTCCAGGCCGGTATACCGGGCCACCTGCTTCAGATCGTGGAGGATCTTGTCCCCCTCCTCGTCATAGAGGTTCTCGGGGGTGGTGGCGGTGTAGTCGAACCGGAACTGGATGGAGGCACCGGGGAGCTTCAAAAACCGCTCCATGTAGGGTACCAGGCCCTCGGCGGGATAGTTCTTGTACAGCACACAGTTGACCCGGAAGGGCACCGGCAGCCGGGCCAGCAGGTCGTCGTTGGACTCCACCACGTACTTCTGCATGTGGCGGGAGACGTTGATGCAGGTGATCTTGTGCTTGTTGCGCTCCGCAAAGGCCAGGATGTCCTCCTCAGACTGGGTCTCGGACACCGGCAGGGTGGTGTTGATGTAGACCTTGTGGGTGGTGGGGATCTGGTCCAGCATGGTCTGGAGCTTTTCAATGTCAGCAAAGGGCTCGCCGCCGGTAAACACAAAATCGCAGTAGGGCGTGATGGCGTCCATCCGGCGGATGCTCTGGCAGATCTTCTCCAGAGAGAAACCTGTCAGGTCCGCGTACTCGCCTTTGTTGATGCAGAAGGGGCAGTGATTTTTGCAGTCATAAGGGACAAAAACAGTCACCGTCGCGCCGCCTTCACGCGTCTTGTAGGGATGTTTCATGATGATCGATCGGCCTTTCGTAATATATATAGGGAGACGGCATGGCGCGCCGTCCGCGATATTGCACACCTATTTAGTTTAATGGATTTTGTGCGGCAGGTCAAGAGAAAAAGTGAAATTTAACCGTACTTTTGAGCCAGTTTTTGTATATAGGTGGCGGAACACTGTACACAGAGAGGAAAAAGTGCTATACTGATTGCAATTTTGTAAAAAAGGAGGTTGTGCGTATGGAACTGGTGACGGCGCCTTTGCAGGCGGTGCTGGATACCGTGACGGCGTGGCTGGCGGACAATCCCCTGGCGGGCGCCTGGTATACGGCCATCGTCCGTTTTTTGTTCCCGGTACTGGCCGTGTTGATCTTATACCGGGCCGTGCGGTCTCTGCTGCGGATACCCCACACTCCGGAAACCTGGGGACAGTTGAGCCTGCCCAACGGTGCGCCGCTCCTGCTGACCCACTGGGAGAATATTATCGGCCGGGGAAAGACGGCGGATGTCTATCTGAACTACCCAAGCATTTCACGGCAGCACGCCGCTCTGTGCCGGGAGGAGGACGGGGAGTGGACGGTGTATGACCTGGGTTCCAAGGGCGGCACTCTGGTGAACGGGGAGACCGTGGAGAGCTCCGCCCGGGTCCGGATGGGAGATACTATCACCCTGGGGGGCGTCCCCCTGGTGTTTCTGCCCCAGACCGTAGCAGAGCGGGAGGAGCTGGAGAAGAAACGGCGGGCGGAGCGGCCCGACGCCATGTGGCCCTCCTTCCTCTGGCTGACGGTGTTCCAGGTGCTGGCCTGCCTGCAATTGGTCATTGCGGAGGGGACGGAGGCCAGCGTATGGGTGCCCCTGTCCTTCCTAGGCCTGACAGCGGTCATGTGGTTGTATGCCGTCGTTCTGCGGTGTACCCGCTGCGTGGGCTTTGAGATGGAGACCATCGCCTTTTTCCTCTCCACCCTGTCTCTGGCGGTAACGGCCTCCAGCGCACCGGGGAGCTTGTTCAAGCAGTTCGCGGCCATCGTGCTGGGATTGGTACTGTTTCTGGTGCTGGGCCTGTTCCTGCGGGACCTGGGCCGGGTGCGGAAGAGCCGGTGGTGCATGGCAGCCGCCGCCATGGGCCTGCTGGGTGTCACGCTGGTGCTGGGCAATGCCAAGTACGGCGCCGTCAACTGGATCTCCATCGGCGGCCTGTCCTTCCAGCCCTCGGAGATCGCCAAGATCTGCTATATCTTCGCCGGCTCCGCCACGCTGGAGCGGCTGTTCCACAAGCGTAACATCACCCTGTTTATCCTGCTGACCGGCGTGTGCATCGGTCTGTTGGGTCTAATGAGCGACTTCGGCACGGCGGCGATTTTCTTTGTGACCTTCCTGGTGATCGCCTACCTGCGGTCCGGGGACTGGGCCACCCTGACCCTGATCTGCGGCGGAGCCGTGTTCGGCGCGGGCATCATCGTGACCTTCAAGCCCTACATCCTCAGCCGCTTTGCCTCCTGGGGCCACGCTTGGGAAACGGCTTCCACCACCGGCTACCAGCAGACCCGCACCATGTCGGCGGCGGCCTCCGGCGGCCTGCTGGGTATGGGCGGCGGCAACGGATGGCTCCACCGCATCCCCGCGGCGGATACGGACCTTGTGTTTGGCATGCTGTGCGAGGAGTGGGGGCTGCTGATCGCCGTGCTGGCGGTGGTTAGCATCATTACCTTGGCGGTTTTTGCGGTGCGTGCCTGCCGGGTGGGCCGCAGCAGCTATTACATCATCGCCGCCTGCGCGGCGGGATCCCTGCTGGTGTTCCAGACCTGTCTGAACGTGTTTGGCTCCGTGGACCTGCTGCCTCTGACGGGCGTGACCTTCCCCTTTGTGTCCAACGGCGGTTCCGCCATGATGTCCGCCTGGGGCCTGCTGGCCTTTTTGAAGGCCACGGATACCCGGGAGAACGCCAGCTTCGCCATCCAGCGAAAGCCGCAGCGGCAGCTGACCGAGGAGTCCCGCCGCATGGCTGAGGTCGTGGACGATCCCTTCGGAGAAGAGGAGGTGGACCATGAAGAAGATTGAGCGAAGAGCGGTTGTCTGCGCTGCGCTGGCTCTGCTGCTGGCGGCGGGACTTGGATTCTTCCTGGTGCGCTACTTTCTGGACGGCGGCAGCTGGGCCTCCTCCGCTTTCAACCGGCACCTCTATGATACCAACGGTGTCCTGACGGCGGGGACTGTGCTGGACCGGGACGGGGATGTGCTGTCCGAGGTGAAGAACGGCAAGCGCACCTATTATGAGAATGAGATTGTCCGGAAGGCCACCCTCCACGCGGTGGGCGACCTGCAAGGGAGCATTGGAACCGGCGCCCTCAACGCCTTTGCCGACAAGCTGACGGGATACAGCCTCTTAAACGGCGCCTTTGGCGCGGAGCGGGGCTCGGAGCTGTACCTGACCATCGACGCCCGGTACAATTACGAGGCCTATCAGGCCCTGAACGGCCACGCGGGCATCGTGGCGGTGTACAACTACAAGACCGGTGAGGTGCTGTGCATGGTCTCTACCCCCAGCTACGACCCGCTGAACGTTCCGGCGGATATCGAGACCAATGACCGTTATAAGGGCGCCTATCTGAACCGCTTCCTGTCCTCCAGCTTTACCCCCGGTTCCGTCTACAAGACCGTGACCCTGGCGGCGGCTCTGGAGGAACTTTCGGACCTCCAGGACCGGACCTGGACTTGCCAGGGCAGTGTCCAGATCGGGGACGAGACCATCATCTGCTCCGGCACCCACGGAGAGCAGCACATCGGCGATGCCTTTGCCAACTCCTGCAACGTGGCTTTTGCCCAGATTGCCGTGGAGCTGGGGGCCGAGACCCTGCGGAAGTATACGGAGAAGGCAGGCCTGACGGACAGCTATTCCATCGACGGCCTGCCAACGGCCAAAGGCGCCTTCTCCTGGGAGAATATCACGGACGGCTCTCTGGGCTGGGCCGGTGTGGGCCAGTACAAGGACCAGGTGAACCCCTACGCCCTGATGGTCTACATGGGCGCCATTGCAAACGGCGGCCGGGCCGCTCAACCCTACCTGGTTCAAAAGACCGTCAACTCCCTGGGACTGCCGTCCCTGCCCCATCTGACCCGGAAGACCGGGGCGCTGATCTCGGGAAAGACCGCCGATACCCTGGCGGACATGATGGCGGACAACGTGGAAAAGACTTACGGCACCAAGCGGTTTCCCAATATGGATATCTGTGCCAAGTCCGGCACCGCCGAGGTGGGGGAGGGTAAGACGCCACACGCCTGGTTTGCCGGGTTCCTGCGGAACGAGGACGCCCCCTACGCCTTTGTGGTCCTGGTGGAAAACGGCGGCGGCGGAAGCTCCGTGGCCGGTACCGTGGCAGGCCAGGTCCTGGACATCATGGTCAACGGATATTAAAAAACAACGGCTGCGTACTGGATACGCAGCCGTTGTTTTTTGCAGATAAGGGAATGGTTTCTTAGAACGCGGGCACCACGGCACCGGCGTACTTCTCGTTGATAAAGGCGCGGACGTCTTCGGAGTGCAGAGCTTCCACCAGAGCCTGAACAGCGGGGGTGTTCTCATTGCCTTCCTTGACCACCAGGATGTTCACATAGGGAGAATCAGCATCCTCAATGGCCAGAGCGTCCTCCACGGGGTTGAAGCCGGCTTCCAGAGCATAGTTGACGTTGATAACGGCGATGTCCACCTCAGTCAGGGCGTTGGGGACCATGGCGGCCTCCAGCTCAGTGAAGGTCAGGTTCTTGGGGTTCTCCACGATATCGTTGGGGGTGGCATCCAGACCGGCGTCAGCGCTGAGCTTGATGAGACCCTGGGCCTCCAGCAGCAGCAGAGCGCGGGCCTCGTTGGTCACGTCGTTGGGAACGGCCACGGAGGCGCCGTCGGCCAGCTCCTCCAGAGAGGCGGTCTTGCCGGCGTAGATGCCCATGGGCTCGATATGGACGCCGGCCACGCTCACCAAGTGGGTACCGTTTTCAGCGTTGAAGTTGTCCAGATAGGGGACATGCTGGAAGTAGTTGGCGTCCTCGGCCCCCTCTTCCACGGCGGTGTTGGGGACCACATAGTCGCCATAGACGTGGACCTGCAGGTCGATGCCCTGCTCAGCCAGGATGGGAACGCAGATCTCCAAGATCTCGGCGTGGGGAGTGGCGGAAGCGGCCACGTTCAGGACGGTGGGCTCAGCGGCCTCGGCGGGAGCTTCGGTCTCGGCGGGCTTTTCTTCCGTGGGGGCGGGGGTCTCCTTGGAGCCGCCGCAGGCGGCCAGGGACAGGCACAGCACTAGGGCCAGTGCCAGAGTCAGCAGTTTCTTCATTGTTCTTTTCCTCCAATACTTTTCGGGATTTTTTATTTCATACGGCTGTCCGGAATTCCGGAGACAGGCGGTGAAACCAGATTTACTTGGTGTGGGTGAAGCGGAATAGCAGTTCCAAAGGTGCAAAGCCCTTCTTGTGTCCGCTGTCCAGCCGCTTGTCGATCCGGGAGGACACATGGCTGAAAACGGATTGAATGAGCTGCACCAGGACGATCAGGAAGATGACCGTTACCAGCAGCATGGGGGGATAACGGCGCTGATAGCCGTACCGGATGGCCAGGTCGCCCAGACCGCCGGCGCCGATGGCGCCGGCGATGGCGGTGTAGGCCAGGATGGTCACGATGGAGATGGCACCGCCCAGCACCAGGGAGGGCTTCGCCTCCGGCAGGTAGACCTTCCAGACGATCTGGAAGGTGGACGCGCCCATGGACTGGGCCGCCTCCACCACACCGGCGTCTACCTCCGACAGGGAGGTTTCCACCATGCGGGCGATGAAGGGGGCCGCGGAGACCACCAGGGGGACGATGGCGCCCCGGACGCCGATCTTGGTGCCCACGATCAGCTTGGTGAAGTCCATGATGGCCACCATCAGGATGATGAAGGGAAGGGACCGGCCCACGTTGATGATCCAGCCCAGGACCTTGTAGATCGCGTTGTTGGGGCGGATGCCGTGGGGCTGAGTCAGGATCAGGGCCACACCCAGAGGCAGGCCCAGCAGGTAGGCGAACACCGTGGAGATACCGGTCATGACCAGGGTGTCAATGGTGCCGTCCAGCAGCAGAGGTCCGTATTTGGACCAGAATTCAGCGGTAAACAGTACGGCGATCGTAGAGAAGGTACCGGAAAAGAAGTTGCTGAATCCTTGAATCAACGCATTAAGCATGGTATTCCACCTCCTCGGCAGTGACGTTGGGCTGGGAACGGATGTAGCTCAGGGCCTTGGCGGCCTCGTTGGGGTCGTCGGGGAGCCCCAGCAGCATGGTGCCGAAGGCCTTGCCGTCGATGTTGCGGGTGTCGGCGCCCAGAATGTTCACCTTCACGCCGCAGTCGATGGCGAGAGAGGCGATGAGGGGCTGGTAGGCGGTGCCTCCGTTGAAGGCCACCCGGACTGCGTGAGTGCCGGCGGGATACTGCTGGACACTGGCACCGCCGGGATACACCAGACGGCGGGCCGCGTCGGTCTTGGGGTTGGAGAAGATCTCCTCCACATCGCCCTGCTCGGCCACCACGCCGCCATCCAGAATGGCGACCCGGGAGCAGATCTCCTCGATGACGCCCATCTGGTGGGTGATGACCACCACGGTCACCCCCAGCTTTTGGTTCAGATCCTTCAGCAGAGCCAGGATGGAAGCGGTGGTGGTGGGGTCCAGGGCGGAGGTGGCCTCGTCGCACAGGAGCACCTTGGGGTCTGTGGCGAGCGCGCGGGCAATGGCAACCCGCTGCTTCTGGCCGCCGGAGAGCTGGGAGGGATAGGCATCGGCCTTATCGGCCAGGCCTACGATCTCAAGCAGCTCCAGAGCCCGCTTTTTGGCTTGGGCGGCGGGGGTGCCGCACAGCTCCATGGGAAAGCAGACGTTTTTCAGACAGGTGCGCTGCATCAGCAGGTTGAAGCTCTGGAAGATCATGGTCACGTCCCGGCGGGCCAGCCGCAGCTCCTTTTCGGAGAGGGCGGTCATTTCCTTGCCGTCCACGATGACGGTGCCCTCCGTGGGCCGCTCCAGCAGGTTGATGCACCGGACCAGGGTACTTTTGCCGGCACCGGACAGGCCGATGATGCCGAAGATCTCACCCTGTTTGATGTCCAGATTGATGTCCTCCAGGGCGTGAACGGCGGTGTCGCCACTGCCAAAGGTCTTGTTCAGATGCTGGATTTGAATGATGGATTCGCTCACAGTATCAAAACTCCTTTTCAGATAGATTCAAGCAACAAAAAAGCCCTTGAAGCCAGCTGCTCCAAGGACGAGTCAGAAACCCGTGGTACCACCTTGATTCGCACGCTTTCTCACGAAAGCGGCCTTACGGAGTGCCAACACACTCCCGCGCTGTGACGTGCGCACACGTCGTGACCTATGCGTCCGCGGTCGGCCACGCAACTCCAAGACCATGTTCGGCAAGCCCTTCCGTGCCTCTTCCCACCAGCGAAGGCTCTCTGTGACGTATCTGCCTGCGTACTCTTCTCTTCATCGTCTTTGCGGTATAAACTTGTTTGGTTATCTGTATTGCAGTTTACACGTTATCGGTTTTTCTGTCAACAGACAAAGCGACCAGAGAACGGCGAATTTGAAGTGCGAAATTTGTGTGATTTTGACAAGTCAAGTAAAAATACTGATAAAAATTTACATCTTGCGGCCAGGTATGGGATTGTAAGGCCGGGGCAAAACTGCTATTATATGTGGAATGAAAAGGGGAACACCGGAAAGGAGGCAGACGCATGGTGCCGCGTCGGGACCAAAATTTCATCATACGCTGGCTGCGGGACCTGCTGTGCGGCCTCCTGATCGGCGCGGGAGCCATCCTGCCCGGCGTCTCGGGCGGTGTACTGGCGGTGGTGTTCGACATCTACCGCCCCTTTATGGAAGTCCTGACCCGTCCCCGGACCGCCATCCCAAAGTACTGGAAGCGGTTCCCGCCCATTGCCCTGGGCTGGTGTGTGGGCTTTCTGGGCTTCGCCAAGGGTATCGCGACGGCTATCAGCCTCTCCAATACGGTCACTACATGGTTGTTTATCGGCCTGATCGTGGGCACGGTGCCCTCCCTCTTCCGGGAGGCGGGGAAGGAGGGGCGGACCGCCGCTTCCTGGGGAAGCCTGCTGCTGTGCGCAGGGGCCGTGTTCGCGGGCCTGTTTTATGTGAGCCGTATTGCGGAGGTCTCCGTGGAACCCAACTTCTGGTGGTATAATTTCTGTGGCGTCCTCTGGGGCATGAGCATCGTGATCCCCGGTATGACCTCGTCTTCCATCATGATGGCCCTGGGGCTGTATCAGCCCATGCTGGAGGGCCTGGCCCGGCTGGATCTGCTTTTGCTGTCCGCCAGCCTGCCGGGGATGGTGCTGGCCATCGCCCTGCTGGCCCGGCTGGTGAGCTGGTTTTTCCGGCGCCATTACGCAGTGGCCTTCCACGGCATCCTGGGCTTTGTGCTGGCCTCCACGCTGGTCATCATCCCCACGGAATACGCTCCCGGAGAGGTGCTGCTGTCGGTCCTCTGCTGTGGCGGCGGCTTCCTGCTGGCCTTCCTGCTGGCCCGGCTGGACAAGAAAATTCAAACATAAAAGGAGCTCTTTCGAGCTCCTTTTTCTTATGCCTCGGGCAGAGCGGCAAGTCCGGCTTCCACCAGCTTCTGCAAGCTCATGAGAATACCCAGCTTGGCATGATACCAGGTGAGACCGCCCTGGAAGTAGACGGCGTATGGTTCCCGGATGGGGCCGTCGGCGGACAGCTCGATGGAACTGCCCTGGACAAAGGCACCCGCTGCCATGATGACGTCGCTGTCGTAGCCCGGCATGGCCCAGGGTTCCGGGGTCACGTAGCTGTCCACGGGGGCTGCGGCCTGGATGCCCTTGCAGAAGGCCACCAAGGCCTCCCGACTGCCCAGGGTGACGGCCTGGATGATGTCGTGACGGCTCTCGGTGGCGTTGGGCACACAGGCAAAGCCCAGCTTTTCATAAATGTTGGCGGCAAAGACAGCGCCCTTCAGGGCCCCGGCCACCACGGTGGGGGACAGGAACAGGCCCTGATAGAAGGCCGGCATCAGCCCCAGGTTGGCGCCAACCTCCTGGCCCAGGCCGGGGGCGGAGAGCCGGTAGGCGCACCGCTCCACGCATTCCTTGGTGCCGCAGATGTAGCCGCCGATGGGAGCCAGGCCGCCGCCGGGGTTCTTGATGAGGCTGCCCACCACCATGTCGGCGCCCATGTCAGAGGGTTCCAGCCGCTCCACGAACTCGCCGTAGCAGTTGTCCACCATGACCTTCACATCGGGCTTCACGGACTTACAGAAAGCAATCAGCTCGCCGATCTGCGCCACAGAGAAGGAGGGACGGGTGGCGTAACCTTTGGACCGCTGAATAGTGATGAGCTTGGTGCGCTCGTTGATTTTTTCCCGGATAGCGTCATAGTTGAAGGAGCCATCGGGCTTCAGGTCGGCCTGGGCATAGGTGACGCCGTACTCCTTCAGGGAGCACTTGCTCTCCCGGATGCCGATGACCTCCTCCAGGGTGTCATAAGGGGCGCCCACGGGGGACAGCAGCTCGTCCCCCGGCAGCAGGTTGGCGGAGAGGGTCACCGTCAGGGCGTGAGTGCCGCAGGTGATCTGAGGACGGACCAGGGCGGCCTCAGTGTGGAACACGTCAGCGTAGACCCGCTCCAGGTTGTCCCGGCCCTCGTCGTCGTAGCCGTAGCCGGTGGTGGCGGCGAAGTGGGTGGCGTTGACCCGGTTCTTCTGCATGGCGGCCAGGACCTTGCCCTGGTTGTACTCCGCCGTCTGGTCGATGGCGTCGAACCGCTCCCGCAGGTCCCGCAGTACGGCCTCGCCGTATTCATAGACAGCCCGGCTGACGCCCAACTGTTCATACATCTTCTCAATTTTCATGTTTTTCATCCTTTTTCGTATTTCTTGCACAAGTGCTGATTATAACAGGGGAAGAAGAAAATAGCAAGCAAAACCGCAAAGCACATAAAAAAGCGGCACGCGAAGCGTGCCGCTTTTTTATGTGCTTCTCAGATGTGAATACCGCCTACGAAGTAGGTGTTGTAGTAGCCACTGGTCAGGTCACTGATGATAACGCTGTTGCTGCGGGAGGAGGAAGCGTGAATGTGCTGACCGTTGCCGATGTAGATGCCCGCATGGGAGCAGGCCTTGCCGGCGTTGCGGCTGGGGTCGTTAAAGAACACCAGGTCGCCGGGCTGCAGCTCGGAGATCGAGTAGACCCTGGTGCCGATGCCGCTCTGCCACTGGCCGGTGGCGGTATGGGGCAGGGAATAACCAAACTGCTTGTAAATATACATGGTGAAACCGGAGCAGTCAAAGCCGCTGGGAGACGCGCCGCCATAGACATAGCGGGTGCCCAGGAACTGCTTGGCAGTCTCCACGATGGAACTGCCAGCGGCGGAGGAAGTGGCATTGGAAGCGGTCAAATCTAGGAAGTCACTCCGGATATAGCCTTCTGTGCCGTATTTGCAGGTGACATCATACCAGCCATCCTCAAAGCCGTTGACGGTGACGATGGTACCGCTGTTCACACTGGCCAGGACCTCGGATTCGGTGGAGGGACCGGAGCGGACATTGATACCGTCGCCGTTGGCGCGGCCATAGGTGGTGAAGATGTTGTCCTGATCGATGACCAGATAGTCGGCGGAGACGTAGCCGCTCTTGCCGTTGTATGCAATCCGGTACCAGCCCTCGGTGCTGTTGTCCAACACAGCCACGGCAACACCTTTGTCCAGGGTGGTGACAATGGAAGCGGAGGTGGAGGGGCCTTCCCGCAGCCGCAAAGAGGAGCCGGTGGTGGCGCCCACGGCAACGGCCTGTTCAGACTCAGCCGCCGCAGCGAAGCCCGCCAGCAGCAGTACAGTGATGGCGGAGAGCAGGAGCACGCGGGTCATCCTACCTGCGAAGTGTGTCATGGGTGTACATCCTTTCGTTGATCTTTGGTGGCTTACTTCTCTTTCAGAGCCCGCTCCAGCCAGATAGCGGCAATGTCCATCGCGGCGTAGAGGCTGTCCTTTTCGCTCTTTTTCACCACGCGGTCACGGGATTTCAGGTCGGGGTCCGTTAGCTGCAGCTGGATGGAAACCTTGGTGGCCACGTCCAGGTCCTGGTCCTTTTTGGTGTCCAGGATCTGCATCATGATGATATATTTCTCAGCCATCGTTCCGTAATAGATCAGGTTGTCGATCCGGCGGAGAGGGTGGCCCTTGTACATGAGGCCTTCCGCTTTCGCGGTCTTGGGTTCTGCCATGGAAACACTCCTTTGAAAAATTGTAACCAAATTGTAACACATTTTTTCCGGATTGTCAACATTACCGCGAAAGAGGTAGGGAAGGGAATTTATACCAGAGTGAGAGAAGCAAAAAAAGCCCCCGGGGACTGTGGTCCACGGGGGAAAGAAATTTATTGTCCCAGATACCGACGGACCAGGACCTGCAGCAGTTCGTCGCGGTCGATCTTGCGGATCAGGGTTCGGGCGTTGTTGTGGTTGGTGATATAGGTGGGGTCCTCGGAAAGAATGTAGCCCACGATCTGGTTGATGGGGTTGTAGCCTTTCTCCTCCAATGCCTGATAGACGGTGGTGAGGATCTGATGGATCTCCGCATCCTTATCTATGGCGATTTTAAACTTCCGGGTATAGTTATCCAAGTTGTCCATACAGACACCACCTTTCCTCAACATGCATTAGTATACTCGCTTTTTGAGAAACTGTAAAGCCCTTGGCGGAGAAAAATGCGAAAGATTTTTACTGGGCTGAGCCAAAGGGGATGGTTGGCTCAGTCCAGTATGGTTTTTCTTTAACACAGAATGGCGCCCAGCTCGGAGGCCAGCAGGTTCAGGATGCTCTTCACATCTTCGTCGGCTGCCTCCCATTTGATGCGGGCATCAAATGGGACCCCAAGGGCATTGAAATGCTCGGCGGAAATGAATTCCGCCTGCGCCAAGGTTTTGCTGCGCAAAACGCTTGTACGCGCTAAAGCGTGTCAGCTTATCGTAGGATAGCGCCCAGCTCGGAGGCCAGCAGGTCCAGGATACTCTTGACATCTTCGTCAGCTTCCTGGGCGGTGAGGCTGCGGTCATCGGCCCGGAGGGTCAGGTTGAAGGCCACGCTCTTCTTGCCCTCGGGGATGCCGGCGCCGGTGTAGATGTCGAACAGGGCCACATCCTTCAGCAGGCCCTTGGCGCCCCGGCGGATGCAGTCCTCCAGAGCACCTACGGTGACGGCCTTGTCACAGACCACGGCGATGTCCCGGGTGACGGCGGGGAACTTGGGCAGGGGCTGGTAGACAGGGTCCTCGCCGCGGGCGGCGAACAGGGCGTTGAAGTCCAGCTCCGCACAGTAGAAGTCCGCGTCCACGTCGTAGTTCCGGGCCACCAGGGGATGGATCTGGCCGAACACGCCGATGCGGGTACCGCCGCACCAGACGGACGCGCAGCGGCCGGGATGATAGGAGGGATTGTCACCGCAGGCCTCAAAGCGGATATCCGCGGCACGGATCTCACCCAGAATGGCCTCAATGACACCCTTCAAAGAGAAGAAGTCCACATCGGGGCCATAGGCGCCCATGGACAGCACCTTGTTCTCCACGGCCAGACCGTCCTCGCCGCCCAGTTGATAGGTGCGGCCGATCTCATAAAGCTTGGCGGACTTGTTGCGGAAGTTGTAGTTCCGGGTCAGAATTTCCAGCATGGAGGGCAGGACCGTGGTCCGCATGATGGAGGTATCCTCGCCCAGGGGATTCAGGATCTTGAAGGACTCCCGGCGGGGATCGTCAGCAGCCCAGCGGATCTTGCCGTAATAGGTGGGGGAGATGAAGGAGTAGGTGATGATCTCGTCGTAACCGCAGGTGCGGCACACAGCGCCCAGCAGCTGCTCCAGCTTCTGCTCAGGGGAGTAGCCACCCTGGGTGGTCTCACCGGACACCAGAGTGCAGGGAATGTTGTTGTAGCCGTGGAACCGGGCCACTTCCTCGGCCAGGTCCGCCATCCGCAGCACGTCGCCGCGCCAGGAGGGGACGGTCACCTGGTCGCCGTCCACCTGGAAGTCCAGCTTCTCCAGAATGCGGACCATCTCGCCGGCAGCCACATTGGTACCCAGCAGAGCGTTGATCTTCTCGGGCTCCAGCGTCAGGACCGTGGGCTGGGGCACGTAGTTGAGAATGTCGATGACGCCGTCCACAACTTCGCCGGCGCCCAGCAGCTCCACCAGCTCGCAGGCACGGTTGACGGCGGGCAGGGTGTTGAGAATATCCAGGCCCTTTTCGAACTTGGCGGAGGCCTCGGTTCGCATACCTAGGGACAGGGCGCCCTTGCGGATGCAGGTGCCGTTGAAGTTGGCAGACTCGAACACCACGTCCACGGTGTCCGCCACGATCTCGCTATTGAGACCGCCCATGATGCCCGCCAGGCCCACGGCGCGGGTGTCGTCGGCGATGACCAGATGGTCATGGGTCAGCTTGCGGACGTTGCCGTCCAGGGTGGTCAGCTCCTCGCCCTCCTCGGCGCGGCGGACGATGATCTTGCCGCCCTTCACATAGCGGTAGTCAAAGGCGTGCATGGGCTGGCCGTATTCCAGCATGACATAGTTG
>CAYWYW010000013.1:0-34474 GCA_964462715.1 uncultured Oscillibacter sp. | reverse complement strand
TGCTGCTGGGCATCTTCGCCATCGGCGCTCCCGGCGTCCCCGGCGGCACCGTCATGGCCTCCCTGGGCCTGATCACCGGTATCCTGCTGTTTGACAACGCGGGAACCGCTTTGATGCTGGCCATCTTCGCCCTGCAGGACAGCTTCGGCACCGCCTGCAACGTCACCGGCGACGGCGCCCTGACCCTGATGCTGACCGGCTATGCCGAGAAGCACGGCCTGAAGGACGAGGAGCGCCAGTCTCCCGTGCTGTAAACCCAAAAAGTGTTTTCCCCGCCGGGGCCGCGAAAGCGGCCCCGGCTTTTCTTGTTTTACACAGACTTTACAAAGGCGTGGTGACGGATTTTACTTCCGGCTGTTTATACTAGGACCGTGGCATCAAGCAACAGACTTACATGTAAAAGGAGATCATTGAAATGAAAAGAATGCTTACGATCCTGCTGTCCCTGACCATGGCCCTGAGCCTGCTGGCCGGCTGCGGTGCCAAACAGGAGACCCAGCAGCCCGCGGAAAATAACAATACCCAGACGGAGCAGCCCGCCGTGACCAAGCTGAGCGGCGCGGTTTCCCTGAACGGCTCCACCTCCATGGAGAAGGTGGTGGGCGTCCTGGGCGAGCAGTTCATGGCCGACAACCAGGGCGTATCCGTGACCTACGACGCCACCGGCTCCGGCGCCGGTATCGAGGCCGCCGCCAACGGCAGCGCCGACATCGGCCTCTCCTCCCGTGCCCTGAAGGACGAGGAGACCGCTTCCGGCCTGGTGGGCACCACCGTGGCCCTGGACGGCATCGCCGTGATCGTCAACGCGGGCAGCACTGTGGCGGACCTGACCGTGGAGCAGATCGCCCAGATCTTCACCGGCGAGATCACCGACTGGAGCCAGGTGGGCGGCGCCGCCGGCACCATCTCCTGCATCGGCCGTGAGGCCGGTTCCGGCACCCGGGACGGCTTCGAGTCCATCACCGGCACCAAGGACGCCTGCAAGATGGATCAGGAGCTGACCTCCACCGGCGCTGTCATCGAGGCTGTGGCCGGCAACCCCAACGCCATCGGCTACGCCTCCCTGTCCTCCGTGGAGGGCAAGGACACCGTCAAGGCCGTCACCGTGGGCGGCGTGGAGTGCTCTGAGGCCACCGTCCTGGACGGCAGCTACGCCATCCAGCGTCCCTTCGTCCTGGTCACCAAGGACGGCACCGCGCTGAGCGCCCAGGCCCAGGCCTTCTTCGACTTCGCTACCTCCGCCGCCGCCAGCGACCTGATCCGCTCCGCCGGCGCCGTGCCCGTGGCCTGATATGAACGACCTGTTCATCCCTCCTGGAAGCGCCTCCCCCGCCGAATGCGGGCGGAGGCTGCTTCCGCGGATGCGAAAGGAGCCTTCTGTATGATGAGATCTGAAGCCGCAAGACCTGCCGGAGCCATGGCACCCCAGGCGCCCGTGAAGCGCCGGGGCGGCCGGGAGGCCATGGAGCTGTTCTTCCACCTGCTGTTTCTGCTGTGCGGCGCGGTGGCGGTGGCCTTTGTGCTGTTCATCAGCATCTACCTGATCATCTCCGGCCTGCCCGCCATCCGGGAGATCGGCCTGGCGGATTTCCTCTTCGGTACCACCTGGGCCCCCACGGCCACCACCGTGGAGCCCTCCTACGGTATCCTGCCCTTTATCCTGACCTCCGTCTACGGCACCGCCGGGGCCGTCCTGATCGGCGTGCCCATCGGACTGATGACGGCCATTTTCCTGGCTAAAGTGGCGCCGCCGAAGGCGGCCCGGGTCATCAAGTCCGCCGTGGAGCTGCTGGCGGGCATCCCCTCCGTGGTCTACGGCCTGGTGGGCATGATCGTGCTGGTGCCCGCCATCCGCCGTGTGTTTGACCTCAGCTCCGGCGCCTGCCTGCTGGCAGCCATCATCGTACTGGCCATCATGATCCTGCCCTCCATCATCAACGTCTCCGAGACCGCCCTGCGGGCGGTGCCCAAGGAGTATGAGGAGGCCTCCCTGGCCCTGGGCGCCACGGAGATCGAGACCTACTTCCGGGTGTCCCTGCCCGCCGCGGGCAGCGGCGTGGCAACCGCGGTGGTCCTGGGCGTGGGCCGCGCCATCGGCGAGGCCATGGCCATCATCATGGTGGCGGGCAACGTGGCCAATATGCCCGGTCTCTTTGCCTCCGTCCGCTTTCTCACCACCGCCATCGCCTCTGAGATGAGCTACGCCGCCTACGGCAGCCTCCAGCGCAATGCCCTGTATTCCATCGGCCTGGTGCTGTTTTTGTTCATCATGCTCATCAATGTGCTGCTGAACGCATTTCTCAAGGGGAAGAAGGAGGACTGACCATGGAGCAAAAACTGTCTCCCCGCCGCCGGGCCTATGACCGTGGGCTCCGGGGCCTGCTGTGGCTCTGCGCCGGCCTCACCTGCGCACTGCTGGCGTTCCTCATCGGGTATATCTTCTACCGGGGCCTGGGAAACCTCTCCTGGGAGCTGCTGAGCACCCAAACCAGCTATATTAAGGATACAATCGGTATTTTTCCGAACATATTAAACACTCTGTATATCATTTTCGTGGCTATGGTCATCGTTCTGCCCCTGGGCGTGGGCGCCGCCATCTACCTGACGGAGTACGCCTCCAACCACAAAATGGTGGAGCTGATCGAATTCGCCACGGAGACCCTGACGGGCATCCCCTCCATCATCTTCGGCCTGGTGGGTATGCTGTTCTTCGTGCAGAAGATGGGCCTGGCCCCCGGCATCCTGGCGGGCGGCCTGACCCTGGTCATTATGATCCTGCCCACCATCGTCCGCACCACCCAGGAGAGCCTGAAGACCGTGCCCCAATCCTACCGGGAGGGTGCTCTGGGCCTGGGGGCGGGAAAGTGGCACATGGTCCGCACCGTGGTGCTGCCCAACGCCGTGGACGGCATCGTCACCGGCTGCATCCTGGCGGTGGGCCGCATCGTGGGAGAGAGCGCGGCCCTGCTGTTCACCGCGGGCTTCGGCCTGATCCTCAACGATTTTGTGACCGCTCTGCAGTCCTCCTCCGCCACGCTGACGGTGGCGCTGTACGTCTACGCCAACGAGCGGGGCGAGACCGGTGTGGCCTTCGCTATTGCCGCCATCCTGATGATCCTGACGTTCCTCATCAACCTGACCTCCAATTTCGCGGGGAAGAAACTGAAAAAGTAACGGGAGTACGCTATGTCAACGATTTTGCAGGCAAAGGACCTGAACCTGTGGTACGGGCAGAACCACGCCCTCCACGACGTGAATATCTCCATTCCGGAGCATGAGATCACCGCCTTCATCGGCCCCTCCGGCTGCGGCAAGTCCACCTTTCTGCGGACACTGAACCGCATGAACGACCTGATCCCCATTGTGAAGATCACGGGAGAGGTGGATTACCGGGGCCAGAACATCTATGACGGCAGCCTGGACACCACCTGGCTCCGCAAGCAGATCGGCATGGTGTTCCAGAAGGCCAACCCCTTCCCCATGAGCATCTACGACAACGTGGCCTACGGCCCCCGGACCCACGGCATCCGCTCCAAGGTGAAGCTGGACGAGATCGTGGAGAACTCACTACGGGCGGCGGCTATCTGGGATGAGGTGAAGGACCGGCTGAAAAAGAGCGCCCTGGGCCTCTCCGGCGGCCAGCAGCAGCGGCTGTGCATTGCCCGGGCGCTGGCGGTGGAGCCGGAGGTGCTGCTGATGGACGAGTCCACCAGTGCCCTGGACCCCATTTCCACATCCAAGATCGAAGACCTTGCGGCGGAGCTGAAAAACAAGTATACTGTCATTATGGTCACCCATAATATGCAGCAGGCCGCCCGCATCTCCGACAATACCGCCTTCTTCCTGCTGGGAGAGCTGGTGGAGTTCGGCAAAACGGAGCAGCTGTTCTCCAACCCGGTGGACAAGCGCACGGAAGATTACATCACGGGGAGGTTCGGGTGAGATGAGAAACAGATTTGACCAGCAGCTGGAGCGGCTCCATGTGGAGCTGATCCAGATGGGCGCCCTGTGCGAGGACGCCATTTCCGCCGCGGCGGAGGCCCTTTTGAAAGCGGACGCCTCCCTGGCGGACGCCGCCGAGGAGGCGGAGCGGGAGCTGGACCGCCAGGAGCGGGCGGTGGAAGACCTGTGCCTGAAGCTGCTGTTACAGCAGCAGCCGGTGGCCCGGGACCTGCGGCAGATTTCCGCGGCGCTGAAAATGATCTCCGACCTGGAGCGCATCGGCGACCAGGCGGCGGACATCGCAGAGCTGACCCGGTACGTGCGCCTGCCGGAGGACCAGCAGTCCCTCCACATCGCCGAGATGGCCCGGGCGGTCATCCGCATGGTGACGGACAGTGTGGACTCCTTCGTGAAGGAGGACCTTGACCTGGCCCGGGCGGTCTGCGCTGCTGATGACCGGGTGGACGGCCTGTTCGAGCAGGTGAAGTCGGAGCTGATCGGCATGATCGCCGCCGACGCCGCCTGCGGCCAGCAGGGCCTGGACCTGCTGATGGTGGCCAAGTACCTGGAGCGCATCGGTGACCACGCCACCAATGTGGCGGAATGGGTGGAATATAGTATCACGGGCGCCCATCCGTCGAACAATTAAAGAGGGGACTTCGTCCCCCCTTTAGATTCCCCCCACCAGTGACATCGGTCACTGGTGAACGCCGCCCAGGGCGGCTGAGTCAATGTATTTTCGCCACGCACATGTCGCGGCGAAAATGATTGAATTTTTGAGCAAAAAAGGGAGGACAAATTGATGCTGACCTTTGAAGATGTGAAGAACAACGAGTCCATCCGCACTTATATCCAGCGGGCGGATGAGTCTCTGATTGCCTTGGGCTTTACGGAGCACAGCTTCGCCCATGTGACGGTGGTGGCGGAGAACGCGGGGTATATCCTGCGGACCCTGGGCTACCCGGAGCGGACGGTGGAGCTGGCGAGGATCGCCGGGTTCCTCCACGATATCGGGAACCTGGTGAACCGCATCGACCACTCCCAGTCCGGCGCTGTCATGGCCTTCCGTATCCTGGACAATCTGGACTGCGACCCAGCGGAGATCGCCACCATCGTCACGGCCATCGGCAACCACGACGAGGGTACCGGCCAGCCGGTGAACGCCGTGGCGGCGGCCCTGATCCTGGCGGACAAGTCCGACGTCCGCCGCAGCCGTGTCCGGAACCAGGACCCCGCTACCTTTGACATCCATGACCGGGTGAACTACTCGGTGAAGGAGTCACAGCTGAAGATCAACGGGGAGCACACCCTTATCAAGCTGAAGCTGTCCGTGGATACCAAGTACGGCTCCGTCATGGACTACTTTGAGATCTTCATGGGGCGTATGCTGCTGTGCCGCAAGGCGGCGGAGAAGCTGGGGCTGCAGTTCAAGCTGATGATCAACGAGCAGCAGCTGATTTGAGGTGCGCCGGCCCGCCTGCGGGGCGGGGACGTGGATGCGCCGCTTTGCGGCGCGGGAATGCGGCCCCCACTTTTCTTTGTCTTGCCAAAGAAAAGTCGCCGCCGCAGCGGTGGAAAAGAAAACGCTTTAGGCGGCTCAGCTTGACACGAATGTGTCAAGCTGCCCGCAAATGCGAGGGCTGCCGTGGCCGGTGCGGTGCAGACTTGCGGGCCTGTACCGGGTGCGTCTGACATGGGCGGAACAGGGATAGTCTGCCGCCGCATGTTGAGACTTCCGGTTTGCTTTCGGGGTGCTGGACGAATTGACCAGCGCCGCTTTCCGCTGCCGCTCCCGCTACCACCGGAGTAGCGCTCAGCGAAGCGGGGAGCGCGGAAAGAGAAGCAGAAGCCTTACGATAACTACCTCCGAAAGCCGCTCCCACGCCCCGAATGCGGGGAAAGGCTTCTCTGTTCTCTAAGGATACAGCGCACCCGGCACAAGCCTTCAAATTACTGCCGCACCGATTACAACAACTCTCGTTCTGCGGTCAACTTGACACAGATGTGTCAAGTTGAGCCGCTCAAAGCGTTTTTCTTTTGGACCGGGCGCGGCCCGTTTTCTTTGGCAAGACCAAAGAAAATGGGGGGCGCCTTCCCGCCCGGCAAAGCCGGGCATCCCCCGTCCCCTGCCAGGGGACACATAGGAGGCAACTATGATCTACTTATTGGAAGACGATGACAGCATCCGCGAGCTCGTCATCTACACACTGAACAGCCAGGGCATGGAGGCCCGGGGCTTTGCCCGACCTTCCGCGTTCTGGGAGGCCATGGGAGAGCAAACGCCCTCCCTGGTGCTGCTGGACATCATGCTGCCGGAGGAGGACGGCATCTCGGTGTTGAAAAAGCTCCGTGCCTCCGCCCACACCGCCCGGCTGCCCATCATCATGCTGACGGCCAAGGGCACGGAGTACGACAAGGTGCTGGGCCTGGACGCCGGGGCCGATGACTACGTGACCAAGCCCTTTGGCATGATGGAGCTGCTCTCCCGCATCCGGGCGCTGCTGCGGCGGACCGAGCGGAACGACGCCCTGTACCGCTGTGGACAGCTGACGGTGGATCCCGGCAGTCACACGGTGCTGGTGGGAGACCGGGAGGTTGCCCTGACCCAGAAGGAATTCGAGGTGCTGTGCCTGCTGCTGAAAAATAAGGGCCAGGTCCTGTCCCGGGAGCGGCTGATCGAGGATGTGTGGGGCTACGCCTTCACCGGAGAGAGCCGCACGGTGGATGTCCACGTCTGGACCCTGCGGCAGAAGCTGGGGGAGGCGGGTGCCTGCATCGAGACCGTTCGGGGCTACGGCTATAAAATCGGCCGGGAAAGCTGAGGGGACCATGAAAAAACAGATTTTTCGCGCCATTTTGACGGTGGCGCTGTCGGTGCTGCTGGCCAGCCTGGTACTGATCGTGGGCGTACTTCACGGCTATTTCCAGGACCGGGTCCTGGAGGAATTGTCCCGAAGCACCGCCTATGTGGCCAAGGCCGTGGAGAACGAGGGCGTGGCCTATTTGGAGGGCATGAACTTTCGGGTTAACCGCATAACTTTGGTGGATAGGGAAGGCACGGTGCTGTACGACAACCGGGAGGACCCCGCCGCCATGGAGAATCATGCCGGCCGGGAGGAGATCCGGGAGGCCATGCTGCTGGGCCACGGCACGGCGGTGCGCCAGTCTGCCACCCTGGCCCAAAAGACCGTCTATTACGCCCTGCGGCTGCCGGATGGCTCCGTGCTGCGGCTGGCGGAGACCCAGTATTCCGTGTGGATGCTGGTGCTTCAGGCATTGCAGCCGGTGGCACTGGTGATGGTGTTGGCCTTCTGCCTGGCACTGTGGCTGGCGGGACGGCTGTCCACCCGGCTGGTGGCGCCCATCAACACCATTGATTTGACCGACCCCGGGGAGGAGCTGGACTATGAGGAGCTGGCGCCCCTTGTAGGCCGCATCCGCAGCCAGAACCGGGAGATCAAGCGGCAGGTGGACGCCCTCCGCCGGAGGCAGGAGGAGTTCCGGGCCATCACCGAACACATGAGCGAGGGATTGCTGGTCATCGACCGGGAGACCCGGGTGCTGTCCCATAACGGCGCGGCGCTGCGGCTGCTGGGGGCCACGGAACCGGCGGAGGAGGCCAGCGTGCTGACCCTGAACCGGGAGAGCGGCTTCCGCCGCTGCGTGGAGGAGGCCCTGGCCGGCCGCCGCTGCGAGGAGCTGCTGGAGCGGGGAGACACCTGCTGCCGGGTGTTCGCCAATCCGGTGGAGCAGGACGGAGAACGTACCGGGGCGGTGCTGATCCTGCTGGATGTGACGGAGAAGGAGCGGCGGGAGACCTTACGGCGGGAGTTCACCGCCAACGTGTCCCATGAGCTGAAAACACCTCTGACCTCCATTCTGGGCACGGCGGAGATTTTGGAAAACGGCCTGGTGAAGACAGAGGACATTCCCCACTTCGCGGGCAATATCCACCGGGAGGCCCAGCGGCTGATCGGCTTGGTGAACGACATCATCAAGCTGTCCCGGCTGGACGAGGGCGGTCCCGCGGGCCAGTGGGAGACCGTGTCCCTCCGCGGCGTGGCGGAGGGGGTGCTGGACCAGCTGGCCCTGGCGGCGGAGCGGAAGCAGGTGACCCTGTCTCTGAAGGGAGACTGCGGCCCGGTCCGGGGCGTGCCCCAGATCGTGGAGGAGATCCTTTATAACCTCTGCGACAATGCAGTTGCATATAATAAGCCCGGCGGCAGCGTCACGGTGACCCTGGCCTCCTGCGAAGAAGGGGAACGGGTGACGGTGGCCGACACCGGCATCGGCATCCCCCCGGAAGACTGGGCGAGGGTGTTTGAGCGGTTCTACCGGGTGGACAAGAGCCATTCCGGCGGCGGTACAGGGCTGGGACTCTCCATTGTGAAGCACGGCGCCGCTTACTTAGGTGCCCGGGTGGAGCTGGAGAGTGAGCCGGGAAGGGGCAGCACCTTCACGCTGATGTTTCCGAAACATACATAAAAGTAAGACGCAGAGACTTCCTCTGCGTCTTGCTTTTTACAAAAATCATTTGTGGTCCTGGAGCCAGCGGAGGGCCGCCCAGGCATAGACGGCGCTGCCGCCGGGGAGGACGCTCTCGTCAAACTTGGCCATGGGGTGGTGCTGGGGATAGCAGTAGCCCTTCTCCGGCTGTCCGGCGGCCAGGGCCAGCATGAGGGAGGGAACCTCCTGGCTGACGTAGGCGAAGTCCTCGGACCCGGCGGTCTTGGAGGAGCTGCCGCCGCCCATGGCGTTCAGCTCCGCCACAGAAAAGGCCTTGCCCTGGCCCAGCAGCTCCTTCATATACTGCCCGCAGCAGGCGGACAGATCCTTGTCGTTGACCAGGGTGGGGCAGCCGCTGCCGAAGGTGACCTCCGCCTCCCCCCGGAAGGCCTTGGCAGTGAACTGGGCGATCTCCGTCATCCGCTGCTTCAGGAAAGCCCGGGTCTCCTCATCGAAGGTGCGGAGGCTGCCGCCCATGGCGACGGAGTCCGGGATGACATTGGCGGCGGTCCCGGCGTTCATGGTGCCGATGGTCAGCACCGCCCGGTCGTCCATGGCCAGCTCCCGGGCGTGGAGCTCCTGGAGGGCGATGAGGATGTGGGCGGCGGCGGTCAGGGGGTCCACGCCGGTGTTGGGCATGGAGCCGTGGCAGCCCTTGCCCTGGACCTTGATGTCAAAGTAGTCCGCCGCCGGAGCGCTGACGCCGGGGGCGGAGACGATCACGGTTCCGGCCGGGAAGGGCATCCCCGCCATGACATGGATCATCAGGGCCGCGTCCACCTTGGGGTTCTCCAGCAGGCCCGCTTCGATCATATCGTGGGAGCCCTCGAAGATCTCCTCGGCGGGCTGGAACATCAGCTTTACCGTGCCGTCGATCTCGTCCTCGTGGGCTTTCAGCAACCGGGCGGCTCCCAGCAGCATGGCGGTGTGCAGGTCGTGGCCGCAGGCGTGCATTCTGCCGTTTTGGGAGGCGAAGTCCACGTCCGCCTCCTCCCGGATGGGCAGGGCGTCCATATCCGCCCGCAGCAGGAATACCTTGCCGGGACGCTTGCCTCCCACCAGGGCCACAAGGCCCGCCCGGCCGCAGTCCTCCGGCTGAAGGCCCATCTCCGTCAGTTCCTGCCGGACATAAGCCAGGGTGTCGCCGATATCAAAGCCGGTGCCGGGCATCTGGTGCAGAGCCCGCCGTTCCCGCAGCACGTGGTCCCGGATCTGTTCTGCTTCCTGCAGCAAACTTTCAGCGTTCATATCATATCCTCCCACAGAGTTGTATTTACAGCGTTAGTATACCTCTTTTTTCGACGATTGACAGACAAAATTTGATTTGTATACAAAAAGTTCACACCCGGAGCGGCATTCTTCGCTCCGGGTGTGACTGTTCGGGGGAATATGTGGAGAAAAGGCTTAATCACCGATCAGGGTGTAATGCCCGGAACGGATCAGCCGGGCCATGGCAAAGGAGTCGCCGGGCAGCTCGTTCGACAGGATGCCGGTGGTGGCGATATCCTCGGACCGGTGGCAGTCGGAGCCGGCCAGACCCAGCAGGCCGAACTGCTGGGCGTATTCCTCCGCCCGCTCGTTGAAATTGGCGTGGCGGGGATTCTGGTTCCGCACCTCCACGCCGTCCAGATAGCAGGCAATGGCGGGAGTGCACTTTTTGCGGTAGGGATGGGCCTGCACCAGCAGGGCGCCCTGGCCCCGGGCGATGGGGGAGAAGGCGGCGATGCCCATGCGGAACAGCGCCTCGGGGTCCTCCAGCAGGTCGTCGGCGTAGCCGTACAGCAGGTAGTCGTTCTCACTCTCGTCAAAGCGGAGCTCCGCGCCCTTGAACACGCGGATGCCTTCCCGCTCACCCAGCTCCGCCATGCGGCGGTAGCCATCCAGGAAAGCCCCCACCTTGTCGCCGGGGGCCCGGGTGTCGATCCCCAGGTATTCAAATGTGGTGCGGTTGTAGTGGTCAGTCACCACGATGGCGTCGTATCCGGCGGCCTTGTAGCCGGCGATCAGCTCCTCGGCAGTCAGCCAGCCGCACTTGCTGACGTGCTTGGTGTGCAGATGCGTTTCGATCTTGTGCATCCCCATCTTTATCCTCCTTCTCAGAACGCTTCTGTCTTCATAGAGCGAAAAACAGAACGCAAATGTTTTCGAAAAAAATATATATCAAAGAGGGCGCCTTTGTCAACCATTTTGTATTTTTCTTGTATTTTTGGAGGAATTGAATAAAAACGGATAAGAAATTTGTGAATTATAGAGGACCGCTGCCGGAAAAACTGCTGGCGCATGGCAGGAAACGTTTGCGCTCAAAAATATGGGAGACCACAAAAAAGGAGGCGGGTAGGGGGGGAGATTGGAGGACTGTTTTTAAAATTTATTACATAGGTTTGACATGACGCGGGTAGCGGGGAGGCGGTTTGGTGTCGTAATATAAAAAACGCCGTTGGATGAAGCTGTTCTGCAAAAAGTTGAAAACATTTGCGACAAATACGAAAATTATTTCCGGAAAAGTCTCGAAAAACAAAGAATTGCTTGTGAAATATGCTCATTTGCCTCCTGAAAACTATATATAAAATGTCAAAATAGAGACTTTGGACTGCGAATGAATTGACTACTTTTTACAACTTTGCTATAATCAAAGCAAGATCAGATTGCGGAAACGTGTTCGTCGAAAGGCAGGGATGAAAAGTGAAAAAAATATCCGCGGCGGCCGGAGTATCCCACGGCGGCTGTGGTGGCTTTTGCAAGACCCGCATTTGAGAAAGGAGCGCAGCTTTGAAAAGGAAGAAAGAACGCCGCCCGTTCAATATGACGCGGCTGAAAAACCAAATTCTGAACGTGGTCAAGAACCCGTTCAACATGATCGTACTGGTCAGCCTGATCGTGCTGTTTTGCCTGATCGTGATCCCTCTGCTGACCATGGTGAAGTCCACCTTTACGCTGGCTCAGTCCGAGCTGCGGCGCAACCCCGGCGCTTCGGTGGGTGACTTTACTCTTTACTATTGGACATACATGATCGCCAGCAACATGAGCAAGGCCGTGCTGTGGGAGCCCCTGCTGCACTCTCTGACCTGCGGCGCCATGACCACCCTGATCTCCGTGCCTCTGGGTTCCGTCCTGGCCTGGCTGATGATCCGCACCGACATCCCCGGCAAGAAGGTGCTGGGCCTGCTGGTCACCGTCCCCTACATGATCCCCTCCTGGACCAAGGCTCTGGCCTGGCTGGCAGTGTTCCGCAACTCCACCAGCGGCGCCAACGGCTTCCTGGCCGGTATGGGCGTCCCGGTCCCTGACTGGCTGGCTTACGGCCCCATCGCCATCGTCCTGTGCATGTCCATGCACTACTACGCATTCTCCTACATCCAGGTGTCCGGCGCACTCCGCTCCATCAACTCCGAGCTGGAGGAGATGGGTGAGATCCAGGGCGCCAACAAGGCCCAGATCCTGCGTCACATCACCCTGCCCCTGATCATGCCTTCCGTGCTGTCCGCACTGGTCATGACCGTTTCCAAGTCCATTGGTACTTATGGCGTTGCCGCCAACCTGGGCAACCGTATCGGCTACTACACCCTGGCTACCAAGATGCGCGTGTTCATCGACCAGGGCCCCCGCGGCGTCGGTTATGCTATGAGTATCGTTCTGGTGGGCATGGCCGCTCTGATCCTGATGAGCAACCAGCGCATCATCGGTGTCCGCAAGTCCTATGCCACCGTTGGCGGCAAGGGCGGACGCAGCACCCTGATGCCTCTGGGCGCCGCCAAGAAGCCCATGATGGCCTTCCTGTTCGTGTTCCTGTTCCTGGCCATGGTGATGCCCTTCTTCGTGCTGGTCATGGAGACCTTCCAGATCACCACCGGCGCCGGTTACGGTCCCGAGAACCTGACTCTGTACAACTGGATCGGTACCACGGATGCCGCGGTGAAGTACACCAACTACCCCGGTATCTTCCGCAATCCCGAGTTCATGAGTGCTCTGTGGAACACCGTCCGGCTGTCCCTGATCGCCTCCATCATCACCGCCTTCTGCGGTCAGTTCCTGGGCTATATCAGCTCCCGCGGCCGCGGCAAGTGGTACGGCAACCTGACCGAGCAGCTGGTGTTCGTGCCCTACCTGATGAGCGGCGTGGCGTTCTCCACCATGTACTTCTCCATGTTCTCCCGTCCCCATCTGGGCGGCCTGATCCCCTCCCTGTACGGCACGTTCACTCTGATCATTCTGACCTCCGTGGTCAAACACTTCCCCTTCGCCAGCCGTTCCGGTACCGCCAACATGCTGTCCATCAGCGTGGAACTGGAAGAGGCCGCCGACATTGCCGGCGCCAGCTTCTGGAAGCGGATGACCTCCATTATTATCCCCCTGGCAAAGAACGGCTTCATCTCCGGCTTCATGCTGGTGTTCATCTCCATCGCCAAGGAGCTGGACCTGATCATCATCATGATGACTCCCACCACCCGGACCCTGTCCTACCTGGCCTTCACCTACTCTCAGGAGGGCTACAACCAGATGTCCGACGCCATCTCCGTGTGCGTGCTGTTCTACATCCTGCTCTGCTACATCGCGGCCAACAAGATCGGCGGCGCCGACATCAGCAAGAGCTGGTAATTTCCGGAGCTTTAGGTACTTGACTGAAAGGAAAGAATGATATGAGTCGAATCGAATTAAAGCATATTGATAAGTTTTACGGCAGCAACCACGTGCTGCGGGATATCAACCTGACCATCGAGGACGGCGACTTCATGACCCTGCTGGGCCCCTCCGGCTGCGGCAAGACCACTACTCTGCGTGTGGTCTCCGGTCTGGAGAAGCCCCAGAACGGTATCATGACCATCGACGGCGTGGAGATGATCAACGCCGACCTGGCCTACTATGCCGAGCCCAGCAAGCGCGGACTGAACCTGGTGTTCCAGTCCTACGCCCTGTGGCCCCACATGACCGTGTATGACAACATCGCCTTCGGCCTGAAGATCCAGAAGATGGACAAAGCCGAAATCGATCGCCGTGTCATGGACTCCCTGAAGATGATGCGCATCGACATGTACAAGGACCGCTATCCCACTGAGCTGTCCGGCGGCCAGCAGCAGCGCGTGGCCATCGCCCGTGCCGTGGCCTCCAGCCCCAAGCTGCTGCTGCTGGATGAGCCCCTGTCCAATCTGGACGCCAAGCTGCGGATCGACATGCGCGCCGAGCTGCAGCGCCTGCACAAGGAACTGGGCACCACCATCATCTACGTTACCCACGACCAGACCGAGGCTCTGACCATGTCCACCAAGATCGCCCTGTTCAAGGCCGGCGAGCTGAACCAGGTGGCCACCCCCATGGAACTGTACAACAACCCCATCGATCTGGAGGCCGCCGACTTCATCGGCAACCCCCGCATCAACCTGATCCCCGGCAAGGCCGAGATGAAGAACGGCCAGCTGGTGGTCAAGAGCGAGCTGGGCAACCACACCTTCGGTGCTGAGTATCTGACCGACGAGGAGAAGCCCGCCAGCGGCGAGTTCGACTGCGTGCTGGCCTGCCGTCCCGAGCAGATCGCCATCTCCCGGGAGCCCGTGGAGGGTGCTCTGCCTGTCACCGTGTACGCCAACCAGGCCGCCGGTTCCGAGACCATCGTGACCCTGAAGGCCGGCGACGAGGAGTTCCTGGTGAAGGAGATCGGCCAGGTCCATTACGATCTGGACCAGAACGTCTGGGCCATCATTGACCAGAACAAGCTGAACGTTTATAATAAGGAAACCACCCGTCTCATTAAGCGCGCGGTCTGACCGCGAGTTTATAAATGTCCCAGCGGAATTCCCAACTGTTCTAAAACGAAAGGAGAAGACCCGATGAAAAAGAAGCTGTTTGCACTGCTGATGGCTGCTGTCATGGTTCTCAGCCTGGCTTCCTGCGGCAAGAAGGCCGAGACCCCCAGCACCTCCGCCGACCCTGGCACCTCCACTGAGGAGCCCGCTGCTCCTGCTGAGCCCACCCTGCCCCTGGGCTACGATCCGGTCACCGGCACCGAGGCTTACGGTCCCTACTGGGATGACTGGAGCGACATGACCGACGAAGAGCTGTATGAGATGGCTCTGAAGGAAGACACCGCAATCAATGTTTACGCTACCTCTTCCAAGATGCTGAAGGCTGAGGAGCCCTTCGAAGAGATGTATCCCGGTCTGGACCTGATCGTCTCCGACCTGGACTCTGACGAGGTCCTGAGCAAGGCTCAGATCGAGAACGAGACCGGCAACATCACCGCTGACGTCCTGCAGACCAAGGACGTGAACGGCAGCGTGTTCTTCGAGTACTACAACCAGGGCATCATCGAGCCCTTCTATCCCCGCGATATCTGCTCCCACATCGACGAGGGCAACCTGAAGTACAGCTATCCTCTGTACGCTTCTCAGGCTTTCTGGTATTACAACACCGAGGCATTCCCCGATGGCCAGCCCATCGACAGCTGGTGGCAGATCATCGAGAAGAACGCTGACGGCACCCAGAGATTCCGCCTGTACACCAAGGAGATCGGCCAGGAGTCCGCTTACCTGTCCCTGTTCGCCAGCTTCATCAACCATGCTGATGAGATGGAAGAGGATTACAAGCGCGTCTACGGCGAGGACCTGGAGTACACCTATGATGCTTCCAAGTTCAACTTCGAGGTTCCCGAGAACAACGCCGGCGTAGAGTACCTGTGGCGCTTCACTCAGGCTGAGATGACCTTCATCGGCGACGGCGACGAGCTGGTGCTGGCCGTTCACAACTCCACCAAGGACGCTCCCGCTCTGTGCCTGGCCTCCGCCGGCAAGATCGAGAACCAGGAGGAGTCCGGCTACAACATCGATTGGTGCATCAACCTGAAGCCCTACAACGCTTTGCTGAACACCGAGTCCCTGTTCGCTGTTGCCGGTTCTAACAGCCCTGCCGGCGCCCGCCTGTTCATCCGCTACATCACCGGCGGCGCTGACTGCCAGAGCGGCGGCCTGAAGCCCTTCACCAAGGTCGGCAACTGGCCTCTGCGTGACGACTTCGAGGACAAGAAGAACCCTGCCACCCTGGCTGAGCTGGGTGCTATCCCCAACGATCTGGACGCGATCTATGCCATCTATCCCGACGTTCAGGATATGTGGACCTACTGGCTGAACCAGAAGTAATCACACTTGCCTGACCACTGATTCACCACGCACCGGGCGGGCAGCCGGCTGGCTGCCCGCCCTTTTAAAAAGGAGGAGCCCCATGCTGAGCAAAGGCACCAACCCCATTCAGGACAAGGAGTGGAACGAAAAAGTCACCAAGGCGGCGGACAGCTTCTGGTCTGCCTTCCGGATGACGGAAAACGGAAAGCCCAAAAGCGGATTGTTGGTATACACCTTCTGCCTCAGTTTTGTGATGCTGGCGGTATACGGAGGCGCCTTCTTTGTTGTGATCGAAGGACTCCATGATCTGACGGCGGGACTGCCGGTCTTCTGGGGGAATTTGATCCAATCCCTGACGGCCGCCATCGTGGGGATGCTGGTGAGTATGCTGCTGCATTTCGTCCTGCGGGACAAGCGGCTGATGTTCGGCACCTATCTGTGGCTGACGCTGTATGCCGCTGCCTGTCTGGTCACGCTGCTGATTTTCCTGCGGGGGACCGGCGCCGCGGGGGCACTGCTGACCTTCTACGGCTGGTTCGTGGTGATCCCGCTGGTTCTGGGACTGGCGGTGACATATTACCTCTTCCGGCGGGACTATGTGCCTCCCAGGCAGGATGAAGAGCCCGCCTGGAAAAAATCTATCCAGCGGCGGTGATGAAGGATGCTGAACATCCATTTTATCAATGTGGCGGACGGCGACGCCATCCTGATCGAAGACCGGGATGGGGAACGTGTGTTCCGCATGATGGTGGACACCGGGCGGCGGGAGCTGGCGTGTGAGCCGGATTCCCGGCGGTGCCGCGCCATTGACTATCTGCGTGAGAAGCAGATCACGCACCTGGATGTGCTGGTGGTGACCCACCTGCACACCGACCATGCCGGTGGTCTGGGCACCTTGGTGCCGGAGATCACCATTGACGATGTATATTCCGGTTTTTTCCCCGGCGGTCCGGGTGAGCGTGCTCCCCTGGAGCCTGACGGGCAAAAGACTGTTCGTGGATTGATCGACTGCCTCAACCAGTGGGCGGAGGATGTGGACCGGCTGCGGGACACGGCATCCAGACTGCACACAGTGTCCGGTACCCTGCGGGGGCTTTCTCTGACGCCCCGGCTGGCCGTGGATATCATCTGCCCCAACCGGACGGAAAACGCCGTCCAGCGGCTGGTGTGGGAGGATATGCTCCGGGGCCTTTCCGTGCCGGAGGACCTGAAGTACTGGGCCTCCAAATCCCGAAATCCCGGCTCTTTGCGGCTGCGCCTGACTTACGCGGGACGTGCCGTCGAGCTGGCGGGGGATTGCTACGGCTGTGTATGGGAGGACGAGGCGCTTGCGCCCTGCGATATTTTGAAGGTGCCGCATCACGGCGACGCCAAGGCCATGACGGAGAAGCTGGCGGAGAAGCTGCGCCCGTCCTGGGCGGTGATCTCCTGTAAATCGGAGTACATCCCCCACAAGGACCGGCCCTCTCAGGGGGCTGTGGAGTTGCTGCGCCGGACAGGCGCCCGGGTGCTGTTCACCGATTCGTTTTCCGCACCCTGGCATCAGGCGGACTACTGGAATTCTGTGGATTTTACAATCCTTGAGGATGGGACCGTTCTGGCTCCGGAGAGCCGTGACGGCGATGGGAGGTAACGATGATCACAACTGTTTTATTTGACATGGGCGGCACCCTGGAGGATATCTTCGTGGACGAGGAGTCTGAACGGGAGGCTATCGAAAAGCTGGCGGAGATCCTGAAGGGCTGCGGCCTGGACCCCAAAGTGGACCTGGAGGAGTTGAAGCGGCGGGTGGATGCCGGGTGGAAGCGCTACGGGGCCTACCGGGACTCCTGCGATGTGGAGCTGAAGCCGGTGAAGATCTGGTGTGACTACATACTGACGGATTTCAGCTTCCCCAGAGAAACGCTGGAGCCTCACTGTGAGGAGATCGCCCACATGTGGGAGGTGACCCACTATCACCGCCGCCTGCGTCCCCGGGTGGTGCCCATGCTGGAGGGCCTGAAGGAGATGGGCGTCAAGCTGGGCGTCATCAGCAATACGGCAGCCCTCTACCAGGTGTTTGACGTTCTGGAGGAATACGGCATCCGGGATTACTTCCAGGATGTGACCCTCTCTTCCGTCACCGGGTTCCGGAAGCCCTGCACCGACATCTTCACGGTGTCTCTGCGGGAGATGCAGTCCAAGCCGGAGGAGTGCGTTTATGTGGGAGACACGGTCTCCCGGGATGTGATCGGTTCCAAGCGGGCCGGCTTCGCAAAAGCCATCCAGATCTGCTCCAAGCTGACTGGCGAAAAGGACAACGGCATCCGGCGGGAGTATGAGCCGGACTACATGGTGGAGGATATCTACGAGGTCTATCCCATCGTGCAGCGGCTGCGGGCAGCGGAGACCGCCTGAGCGCCTGTTAAAATCTCGCATTTTCATATCATACAGCGGTAAAACACCGCCCCGCCGTTTTACCAAACGGCGGGGCGGTGACTGGTTTTTGGGGTTATTTCCCGGGATAGGGGGCACAGGAGGCCCGCTCCACCAGGGTGGGAGTCAGGATGCGGTGGGTGTAGCCGGAGAGCTCGTTCTGGATCTTGTCCAACAGGCTGTCCACCGCCACGGAGGCCAGCATCTTCTTCTGCTGTTCAATGGTGGTCAGGTTGATGCGGGGCAGACCGCTGTCCCGGATGTTGTCGAAGCCCAGCAGGGAGATGTCCTCCGGAATGCGGATGCCGTTCTCCTCGGCGGCCTGCATGATGCCCAGGGCGTTGGTATCGGTGGCGGCGAAAATGGCGGAGTAGTGGCGCTCCTGAGAAAAGAGCTGCTTGGCCAGCTGGTAGCCGTATTTGATGGACGTGAAGGAGAAGGTGTTGTTGCAGTACTGGGGCGTCAGGCCCAGATCCCGGCAGGCGGCGGCATAGCCGTCCGCCCGGAGCTGGTGGGTGGTGCTGCCCCGGCGGCGGCCGAAATAGAGAATGTCCCGGTGGCCCAGATTATAGAGGTATTCCACGCCGATGTAGGCGCCCCGGGCGTTATCCACGGAGACATAGCTCTCCGGCACCTCCCGCAGGTTCTCGCCCACGAACACGGTAGGCAGGCGGGACAGGTAGGGACGCAGAGACTCGTAGCTCTCGGGGCCGGAGGGGCACAGGATGATGCCGTCCACCTGGCGGCCGATCATCAGCTCGAACAGCTCCCGCTCCTGCTCGGCGTCCCGGGAGGAGTTGCACAGGATGATGTTATAGCCCCGGGCTCTGGCCTGGCGGTCAATGTGGTATGCCAGTTCCGACATGAAGGGGTTGTTGACCCCGGTCAGGATCAGGCCCAGCAGCTTGGTGCTCTTCATGACCATGGCCCGGGCCACGGTGTTGGCGGTGTAGTTCATATCCTTGCAGACCAGGAGGATGCGCTCCCGTGTGTCCGCACTGATCTCCGGACTGCCGGAGAGGGCACGGGAGACCGTGGAGTAGGAGACACCGGCGGCTTTCGCTACATCTTTGATCGTGACATTTTTCATAAATATGCCTCCGCGTCGGAAATTTACGGTGCGGTTTTCGTAACCATATTGTAATTTTTTCTCGCAAAGAAATCAAGAGGAAATCCCAAAAAAGTTTTCAAACTGTAAAAGCCGCGTGGATCATAGCCTTTTAGGCAGAAGGGACGGTGCGGTTTTTGGGGAAAAGACCCGCGCATGGGGAAGAACGGAAATGCCCCGCACCCAAAACGGAAAATTTCCGAAAATATCCGAAAAAATTTCGAAAAATAATAGAAATAGAGAAAATTTGGATTGTTTTACAATAGAAGATTCGAAATTTGTGTTGACACCATCCAAAAAATACAGTAAAATCCAAACTGTAGAGAGCGGAAACGTTTGAGCAAAGACGGGAGACCGGGCCGGCGAAGAACAGACGGACCGTTTCCAGGGAGAGGGATACCCCTGGCGGCGTTCCGGCAGAGGTGTGTTCGCCGGTTCCCGGCGGTCCGGGACAAACGCGCAGACCCGGTCGTGGCCGGAAAAGACAATGAACCAAGAGAGTGACCGCATGAACGTGATCTGATTCAGAAAAAACAAGGAGGTATCCTGATGAACCGGAATATCGATACCATTTTCTTTGATGTGGGCGCGACTTTGCGCTATGTGGTGGAGGATGCTGAATTCTCCGCCGCCGCCGACCGGGAACTGATGGAGATCGTCGGCACCACGGAGTCTCACGATGTGTTCTTTGAGAAGCTGAACAAGAACTGGAAGGCCTACCGCAAGCTGGCAAAGACGATTTTGCTGGATGTGTCCGAAATGGAGCTGTGGCTCCAGTACCTGCTGCCGGATTACCCGGCGGAGATCATCGCCCCCAACGCTGCCCGCCTGACCCGCCTGTGGCGCGACCACGACGGCCGCCGGGTGCCCCACGATGATGTGAAGGCCACCCTGCTGGAGCTGAAGCGCCGGGGCTACAAGCTGGGCATCATCGCCAACACCATCACTGAGACGGAGATCCCCGACTGGATGTGCCACGACCAGGTGGCCGGCTGCTTCCAGACGGTGATCCTCTCCTCCAAGGTGCGCCTGCGGAAGCCTGACCCCGCCATCTACCTGCTGGCCTCCCGCTGCATCGGCTCCATTCCGGAGAACTGCGCCTATGTGGGCGACAACCCGGTCCGCGACGTGGAGGGCGCCGTGGACGCCGGCTACGGCAGCATGATCCTGTACGAGGATGCCGGAACGGCAGACCGGGAGGGCAAGATCCCCACGGTGAAGCCCGATTACCGCATCAAGGCTATCCGGGAGCTGCTGGACCTGTTCCCTGACCGGGGCTGAGCAAGTTTTTACATGTACATGGCGAAAGAGGAGGTTCCACCCATGAATCAGAACAAACGCTACAAGGCCGTATTCTTCGACCTGGGCGGTACGCTGCGTATCGCACTGAAGGATGAACCCTATATGAAGCACGCCCGCCGGAAGATGGCCGAGCTGGCTGGTACGGAAATGCCTTACGAGGAATTTTACCAGGTGATCGAGGAGCGCTATGAGCCCTACCGGGTGTGGGCCCTGGGCGAATACAAGGAATCCGGCGACGAGGAGCTGTGGTGCAAGTGGCTGCTGCCCGACTATGACCCGGTCCGCATCAGGCAGGTCTGCCACGAGCTGAGCTTCCAGTACCGCCAGGCCAAGGGCCGCCGCGTTGTGGTGGACGGCGGCGTGGAGGTCATCAAGGGCCTCCATGAGCGGGGCTACAAGCTGGGCATCATCTCCAACCTCATCGGTGAGAACGAGGTGCCCGACTGGCTGGAGGAGGACGGCCTGGACAAGTACTTCGATTCCGTCATTCTCTCCTCCGTGTGCCACCTGCGCAAGCCCGGCTTTGAGATCTATCAGCTCTGCGCCAAGGAAATGGGCGTAGACCTGGCGGACTGCGTGTCCGTGGCCGACAATATCAAGCGGGATATTCCCGGCGCCAAGAAAGCCGGCGTGGGCTGCAACATCATCTTCGAGTCTCCCGAGAAGAAGCACGCTGTGGAGTTTACCGAGGAGACCCGTCCCGACGCTGTCATCCGGGATTTCCGGGAGATCCTGGACCTGCTGCCGCCCCTGAACTGAATGGATACGGGACGTCCGGGGCCACCCGGACGCGTCCCGCGCTATGGAGGTCATTCCTATGAATACTGATATCCGTTACATCTTCATCGACCTGGGCGGCACCTTCCGCGTCATCGACGAGGACCCCGCCTATCTCTCCGCAGCCCGGGCCAAAATCGCCCAGCTGTGCGGTGTGGAGACCGACGATCCCAACAAGTGGTTTGACGACGTGATCGACAAGCGGTACGACAAGTACCGGGAGTGGGCGCTGAAATATATGTGCGAGGCCCCCGAGGAGGTCCTGTGGACCCGCTGGCTGGCCTACGACATGGACCGGGAGCGCATCCTGAAGAACGCCTCCGAGCTGACGTACCAGTACCGTCAGACCAAGGGCCGCCGCACCGTGGTGGAAGGCGGCGCCGAGACGGTGAAGGAGCTGTGCGCCAGAGGTTACACCCTGGGCATTATCAGCGATCTGGTGGGCAAGCGGGAGGTGGACGAGTGGCTGGATGCCGACGGTCTGCGCCCCTACTTCAAGACTGTCCAGCAGTCCTCCGTCACCTATGTCCGCAAGCCTGGTCCCGCCATCTACTACTACGCCATGGAGGAGGTCGGCGCCCAGCCGGAGAACTGCTGCTATGTGGGCGACAACCTGAACCGGGACATCATCGGCGCCAAGGCTGTGGACTTCGGTATGACCGTGGCTGTCCAGTACAAAAAGGAGAAGCCCCTGAAGCTCACTGAGGAGAATATGCCCAGCGCCAAGATCTACGCATTTCCCCAGCTGCTGGACATCTTCCCCGCCTGCGGTCAGGTGGCTGTGGAGAAGCTCATCCCGCCTGCTGACGGGCAGTGATCTGATATAGGAGGAGGTACATATTGCATGTCTGATCTGAAACGCGGCGGCACCCAGCTGGCGGAGGCCGTCAAGAAAGCATACGAACTGGGACAGGACGATTACCACCTGGAGCCCATGCTCCTGGTGGAGGACGGCAAGCCCGTGGGCAAGATCTCCGACGGCGATGCCGCCATCTTCTGCTGCCGCCGGGGTGAGCGGGAGATCGAACTGACCGAGATGTTCACCGAGGAAGGCTTCGACAAGGTGGAGCGCCGGAAGCTGAACGACCTTGACTTTGTCATCATGACCATGTATCATGACAAGTTCAAGGATCTGCCCATTGCCTTTGCTCCCGCCAAGGTGGTGAAGCCTCTGGCCCAGATCCTCAGCGAGGCCGGCAAGAGCCAGTTCCACTGCGCCGAGAGCGAGAAGTTCGCCCATGTGACCTTCTTCTTCAACGGCGGTGAGAACAACCCCTTCCCCGGCGAGGACGACGTCTGCATCCCCTCTCCCAAGGGCATCGACTTTGACCAGCAGCCCGAGCTGTCCCTGCCCAAGGTGGCGGATACGGTGATGGACGCCCTGGGCAAATATGACTTCGTGGTCACCAACTTCGCCAACGGTGACGTCATCGGCCACACCCAGAACACCGCCGCCAAGATCGAGGCCTGCGGCCATGTCAGCCGCTACCTGGACAAGGTGGTCAACGACGCTCTGGCAAAGGGCTACGTGGTGGCCATCACCGCCGACCACGGCAACATTGAGAAGCTGTACACCGCCGCCGGCAAGCCCGACGGAGCCCACACCACCAACCTGGTGCCCTTTATCATGATCGATCCCGCCGACAAGGCGCCCATCACCCTGCGGGACGGCTCCCTGGGCGACGTGGCTCCCACGGTCCTGGAGGTCATGGGTATTCCCCAGCCCGCCGAGATGGACGGTAAGTCCCTGGCCGAGGGCAAGGACTGGGGCAAGGACCGCAAAATGCTGCTCATCATCTGCGATGGCTGGGGCCTGGGCACCGGCGACGAGAACGACGCCATCCATGTGGCGGACACCCCTTATTGGGATTCCCTGCTGGCGGAGCAGTCCTGGAGCAAGCTCCACGCTTCCGGCGAGTTCGTGGGCCTGGGCGCCGGCAAGGCCGGCAACTCCGAGGCTGGCCACTCCAACCTGGGCGCCGGCCGCTGCGTCATGCAGGACGACGTCCGCCTGGACGCTGCCGTGAAGGACGGCAGCTTCAAGCAGAATCCCATCTTCCTGCAGGCCATCGAGCACGCCAAGAAGAACGGCACCGCCCTGCACCTGCTGGCCTATCTGACCTACAAGTCCTCTCACGGCTGCATCGACTATCCCCTGAACATCTGCGAGATGGCACGGGACAACGGCCTGGACCGGGTCTATCTCCACATCATCTTCGACGGTCGCTCCACCGAACCCGGCTCCGCCCCCGCACTGCTGGCGGAGACCGATGCCAAGCTGGAGGCTATCGGCGTGGGCCGCATCGTGGACGGCGTGGGCCGCGGCGTGGCCCTGGACCGGGACAAGAATTACGACAAGGTCAAGCGGGCCTACGACGCCATGGTGGACGGCGTGGGCACCCAGTATTGCTGAAAAACCGCGGATTTCCCGCACCCGGAAAGGGTGCGGGAAATTTGAACGT
This sequence comes from uncultured Oscillibacter sp., assembly GCA_964462715.1. GTDB lineage: Bacteria > Bacillota > Clostridia > Oscillospirales > Oscillospiraceae > Oscillibacter. The sequence goes on along the minus strand of CAYWYW010000013.1, from coordinate 10,853 downwards.
TATTAAAGAGGGAGGAAATTTGTATGAATTCCTACGATCTGATGATCATTGGCCCCGCTACCCGGGATGTGAACATCGACTATACCGGGGTGGAGGACCGCTGTGTGGGCGGCGCCGTCACCTTCTGCACCCCTGCCGCCAGAGCCACGGGCGCCAGGGTCTTTGCCGCCGTGAAGGCCAACCCGGAGGACCGGGACGTGCTGGAACCGCTGGGCGGCGACCCGGCCGACGCGGCACTGCTGCCCTCCGCCAAGACTACCCTGATGCGCAATGAGTATTTCACCGCCGACCGGGAACGGCGCAATTCCTCCTGTCCGGCCCAGTCCGACCCGGTGCTGCCGGAGGAGATCCCCGACGTGCCCTGCCGCCTGTACCATCTGGCGGGCTTGCTGTACGGCGACTTCCCCGACGCGCTGATCGAGAAGCTGCACCAGCAGGGCCTGGTGTCCGCCGACGCCCAGGGCTTCCTGCGGCACAATGAGAACGGCACCATGTGCTTCCACGACTGGGAGAAGAAGCTGAAGTACCTGCCCTACATGGATTTCCTCAAGACGGATGCCGCTGAGGCGGAGATCCTGACGGGTCTGACAGACCGGGCGGCCGCTGCCCGCCAGCTCCATGAGTGGGGCGCCAGGGAGGTCGTTATCTCTCACAACAGCGAGATTCTGGCTTATGACGGAGAGCGGTACTGCACCTGCCCCATCAAGGCCCGGAACCTCTCCGGCCGCACCGGCCGGGGCGACACCACCTTCGGCTCCTACCTGGCCATGCGGATGCTGGGGGCGGACATGGAGGAGGCCCTGCTGTACGCCACCGCCTGCGTCTCCCTGAAAATGGAGACCCCCGGCCCCTTCACCGGGACCCGGGAGGACGTTCAGGCTTACATCCGGGAATTCTATCAGGGATAATATGGAACAAGGAGACCGGCCGGGCAGATGCCCGGCCGGCTTTTTTGCGTTTGTGCGGCTTTTTTTGCCGGACTGTTGCACGAAAGTGTGCAATATCGTCGTGCTGTGTCCCATCATCATAGGTGGACACCTGACTCATGAGCCGGGGCCGCGAAAACGACGCAGAAAGGACGATCATATGGAGAAGAAAGCAATCAGTGAGATCATGGAGAAGTACGCCGCCGGTGAGCTCACCATGGCGGAGGTCAACGGAAAGCTGAAAGAGCTGGGGGTGGGATACCACCTGGAGCCCCTGACAGAAGAGGAGGCCAGAGCCAAAAGAGAGCGGGAGGCCCGGGAGGGGCTTATCGACACCGGCCGCGATGACGTAAAGCCCCTGCCCAAGACCCCGGACATGCGCCGCCGCAGGGACCTGGCGGGACAGGTGGTCATCCAGAGGGTCAGGAGCGGATACTTCGCGGTGTTCTATGACGAGGACGGCTATGTCCAAAAGGCCCGCCGTGTGACCTTTGCGGAATGAGGGTGGGGCGGTGAACAAGCCTATCGGTGAGGCCGGACTGGCCCTCATCAAGCGGTTTGAGAGCTGCCGCCTGACGGCCTACAAGCCTGTTCCAACGGAGAAGTATTGGACCATCGGTTGGGGCCATTACGGACCCGACGTGAAGGAGGGCCAGACCATCACCCAGGCTCAGGCGGACGCCCTGCTGGCAGCCGACTGCCAGAAGTTCGCCGACGCGGTGGAGGAGTCCGGCTATGTGCCGATGACGGACAAGCTCAACGCCAATCAGCGGGACGCCCTGATCTCCTTCACATTCAATTGCGGCGCAGGCTGTCTCAAGACCCTTTGCAGGGGCCGCAGTCTGTCGCAGATCCGCGAAGCCATGGCATTGTATGACAAAGCGGGCGGGCGCACGCTGCCCGGCCTGACACACCGCAGGAAAGCGGAACAGGACCTGTTCAACACACCGGTCATATCGAAGGCCGGGGGGGAGGGAGAGAACGTGATCTACCAGTATCTGAAGGACATTCCGGAGCAGTTCCGGCCAGTCATTGAGCTGCTGATGACTGTTGGCATCATCCAGGGCGACGGCAGCGACCCTGCCGGCAACGGCGACGTGATCAGCCTGACCCATGAGCAGGTGCGGACCCTGGTGTTTGTCTACCGCGGCGGCGGGTTCGACGCAAAACTGCGGGCGGCCGGACTAACCCCTGTGGTACAGTAAATTCAAAAGTGGGTACCTAAGTGGGTACTTGACAAACTAAGACCACCCTTGGAGCCTTGCGGCTCTAAGAGTGGTTCTTGTCAGGTGGCTTCATTCCGGATATTTTCGTTTCCTAACCCAAATCACAACCCAGCGAAGCGGTTGTGATTTGGAAAGGAGGAGCAAGGGAGCGGGCGGATGACGTTCTTTTGTTCCGCAGGAATAAAAGAACGTCGGAGCAAAGCGGACTTTGCTCCGACGTGTCAGGTGGCTTTATTCCGGATATTTTCGTTTTCTTATCCGAACCGGAATCCAGCGAAGCGAATCCGGTTCGGAAGCGAGGAGCAGCAGAATGAGCGCACGATGAGTTTTTGATGCGGAACATAAAAAACTCGTCGCAAGCGATATGGCGCTTGCGACGAGCTGGTGCCGGTGGTGGGACTCGAACCCACACGGTATCGCTACCAACGGATTTTGAGTCCGTCACGTCTACCAATTCCATCACACCGGCCAATGGTACTTGTCTATTATACAAGACGCCGGACCAAAATTCAAGAGGAGATTTGCCCGGTATCCATAAAAAATGAACAGACCGTTAAAAGCACGGAAAATCCAAAGAAAAGCTACCCAAATACCGGGGGATGTGCTATGATAGTATCTGTTAAACTATGCGCATTTGACCGGGAAGGAGGGGGATGACCGTGAAACGGGGCTGGAAAACGCTGGTGCTGTCCGGCGTTCTGCTGGCGGCACTGTATCTGCTGTCCGGCTGCAGCGTGCCGAAGATGATCTTCAATCCGCAGGACCTGTACGCCCTCCCCACCCTGCCGGAGAAGTATACGGATCTCAACACCCTCCTCAGCGCCATTCTGGACGGCGGCGCGGAGTACGCCGCACCTACCTCCGGCACCAATACCCAGCCGGTGCAGCTGGTGGACCTGGATGGGGACGGGCGGGAGGAGGCCGTGGCCTTTTTCCGCAATCCCAATGACGAAAAGCCCCTGAAGATCTATATTTTTACCGCTGGGGAGGACAGCTATCAGCAGTCCGGCCTGATCGAGGGCACCGGAACCGGCATTTACAGCATGGCCTACGAGGACCTGAACGGCGACGGGCGGATGGAGCTTCTGGTAGGTTGGAAGATCGCCGTGGACCAGCAGGTGCTGGAGGTCTACGCCAAGGGCCTCGGCGGTATGGAGGCTCTGGTACGGGCCAACTATGTGAAATACATTACCATGGACCTGGATCTGGACCTGGACCGGCGGCAGGAGCTGGTGGTCATCCGTGCGGATGAAGAGGGCGACGGCGTGGCGGATTATTACAGCTGGCAGGCCGATGGCAGCTTCAGCAGCCAGTCCTCCGCCCGTATCTCCGTCACCATGGCGGAGCTGAGCCAGCAGGGCCGCGTGACCGCGGGCATGCTGGAAGGAGAGGTCCCGGCCCTGTTTGTCACCGGCGTCACGGAGATGCCCCGGGCCATCACGGATATCCTGGCGGTGCGGAACGGGGAACTGAGCAACATCGTTCTCTCCGAGGTCACAGGCGTTTCCTCCCAGATCGCGCCCTACTGCTCCCTGTATCCCACGGATATCAACGGTGACGGACTGACAGAGGTTCCCTGGCCCACCCAGCTTCTGTCTCTGGCCAATGAGGGGCTTTCCTACCAGCGGGTGGACTGGTACCGTTATGACAGCGGCGGCAATGGCGCCGTGGTCCTGCGGACCTATCACAACATGGAGGATAAGTGGTATTTCCGCCTGCCGGAGGAGTGGGTGAACCGGATCTGGATCAGCCGGATGACGGCGCCGGACGAGGCCTCCGCCACCTTTTATATTCTGGGCGGTGACGAGGAGGCAGAGCCCTTCCTGCGGATTACCGCCATCACCGGCAGCAGCCGGGAGTACCGTGCGGTGCGGGGCAACCGGTTCCTGCTGAGCCGGCAGCCGGAGATCATCTATACGGCGGAGCTGCTGGACGCCAACGAAAACTGGAAATACGGGATCACGGCAGACGGGGTGCGGGAGGCCTTCAGCCTTATCACCACGGAATGGGCTGCCGGAGACAACTGAGTATGAGAAAGGATACGAGCCGTGAAAAAAGTATTGGTTTTGGAGGATGAATCCAGTATCCGAAGTTTTATCGTCATCAACCTGCGCCGGGCGGGCTACGATGTCATCGAGGCCGAGACCGGCGAGGAGGCGCTGGAGCGGTTGAAGGAGCACCCGGACACCAAGGTGGCCCTGCTGGACATTATGCTGCCGGGGATCGACGGCTTTGAAGTCTGCCGCCGCATCCGGGCCACCAACACGAAAATCGGCATCATCATGCTGACTGCCCGCTCTCAGGAGATGGACAAGGTGACGGGACTGATGACCGGCGCCGACGACTATGTGACCAAGCCCTTCTCTCCGGCGGAGCTGACCGCCCGGGTGGACGCCCTGTTCCGCCGGGCCGGCGGGGAGGACCCAGTCCAGACCGGGGAGATCCGCCAGGACCCCTTCCTGCTGAATACCCGGAACCGGACCCTGGAGAAAAACGGCCAGCGCATCAAGCTGACCCAGGTGGAGTATTCCATCATGCGGGTGTTCATGGAGAACCCCGGCAAGGCCCTGTCCCGGGAGGAGATCCTGGACCGGGTCTGGGGCCGGGACTACTTCGGGGAGCTGAAGATCGTGGATGTGAACATCCGCCGTCTCCGCCTGAAGATCGAGGACAATGTACAAAATCCCGTCTACATCACCACAGTCTGGGGCTACGGCTACAAGTGGGGATTCTGACCAACACCATAGTATGCTGAGAAGGGAAGTGAGTCCGTGGCCAGGGGAGACAAGGGAATATTGGGCCCCCTGCGGCTGCGGGGCCTGCGCAAGCGCTGGGTATTCAACACCGTCATGCCGGTGTTTTTGCTGCTGGCACTGCTGGTGCTGGCGGTCTCCGCCGGTATCTCCAACTACTATTACGGTACCATGCGGGAGGGCCTGGAGACCCGGGCCCAGACCATGGCCAACTCCTTTAATGAATATTTCATGAGCAATGGATACAGCAGCTATATCCAGAAGGCCACCCAGGCGGCGGAGAACTTCGAGGACAAGGGCCGCATCGAGCTGCAGTTCATCAGCAGCAAGACCGGCCGCATTCAGGTGTCCACCTCTGGCCTGACGGCGGGCACCTCTCCCGGTACCGATGATATCAGCCAGGCCATTTCCATCAACCAGATGACGCCCTTTCGGGGCCAGGACCCGGAGACCGGAGAGGAGATCATGGCGGTATCCCATCCGCTGGTCTTCAACGGCCAGGTGGTGGGCGTCATGCGTTTCGTCACCTCCCTGCGGGAGGTGAACCGCCAGGTGATGATGGTGGTGCTGATGGTGGTGCTGGTGGCGCTGCTGTGCATGTCTCTGGTCATCATTTCCAATCTGGTCTTTATCAACAACGTGGTGGAGCCGGTGGCGGTGGTGACGGAGGCGGCCAAGCGGATCGCCGCCGGAAGCTACGGCTTCCGCATCGAAAAGCAGTACAGCGACGAGCTGGGCGAGCTGGTGGAGAGCATCAACGACATGTCCATGCAGATCGGCCAGAACGAAAAGATGAAGTCGGAATTTATCTCCTCGGTGTCCCATGAGCTGCGGACGCCCCTGACGGCCATCAACGGCTGGGGCGAGACCATCCTGGAGGACCCCACCGGAGACCCTGTGCAGCTGCGCCGGGGCATCCGCATCATCCTCAACGAATCCCGCCGCCTGTCCTCCATGGTGGAGGAGCTGCTGGACTTTTCCAAAATGGAGGATGGCCGCTTCACCCTCCACATCGAAGAGACAGATCTGCAGGCAGAGCTGGAGGACGCCATCTTCACCTACCGGGAGCTGTTCCGGCAGGATGGCATCCAGCTGGAATATGAGGCGGGGGATGAATTGCTTCCTGCCATCATGGGCGACCCCGAGCGGCTGAAGCAGGTGTTCTGCAACGTGCTGGACAACGCGGCCAAGCACGGCGGCGCAGGAAAACGCATCACGGTCTCCATGACCCGGGAGGGGAAGGAGCAGGTGATCCGGGTCCGGGACTACGGCCCCGGCATCCCGGAGGCGGAGCTGCCTTATGTGAAGCAGAAATTTTACAAGGGCACCTCCAAGGCCCGGGGCAGCGGCATTGGCCTGGCGGTCTGCGACGAGATCGTCAAGCTCCACGGCGGCACCTTCGAGATCGGCAACGCCGAGGGCGGCGGCGCTGTGGTGACCATCCGGCTCCCTATGGAGGAATGAAAAGAAATTAGAACAAATGTTTGATTTTTGCGAAACGTTGTGATATACTTGAAGAGCAAGAAAGGAAATCCCATGGCAGAAGAAAACAAATCCTGCGCCTTCCGCACCAGCATCGGCGGACAGGCGCTGATTGAAGGCGTGATGATGCGCGGACCTGAGAAGCAGGCCATCGTGGTTCGGGACCAGGAGGGCAGCCTGGTGGAAAAGGTGGAGGACCTGAAATTCATCAAGGACCGCTACCCCATCCTGGGCCTGCCCCTGGTGCGGGGCACCGTCAATTTCCTGGCGGCCATGGTCAACGGCGTGAAGGCCCTCATGTACTCGGCGGATTTTTATCCCGACGAGGAGGCGGCCCAGCCCTCCAGATTTGAGCTGTGGCTGGAAAAGCACCTCTCCAGCAAAAAGCTGGAGCAGGTCATCGTCGCCCTGGCGGTGGTGCTGGGCGTGGGACTGAGCGTGTTTTTGTTCATGGTGCTGCCCACCTTCATCACCGGCGGCATCCTGCACTTTTTCCCCGGCTTCCCCATGTGGGGCCGGAACCTGGTGGAGGGCCTTCTGAAGATCGCTATCTTCCTGCTGTATCTGATCTTCTGTTCCAAGCAGAAGGACATCTACCGGGTGTTCCAGTACCACGGCGCGGAGCACAAGACCATCTTCTGCTATGAGGCGAACCTGCCCCTGACGGTGGAGAATGTCCGCGTCCAGCCCCGGCACCATCCCCGCTGCGGCACCAGCTTCCTGTTCGTGGTCATCTTTGTGTCCATCATTTTCTCCAGCGTTGTCTTCGGCATCTGGCCCATCACCAACGTCTGGCTGCGGACGCTGGTCCATTTGCTGCTGCTGCCCCTGATCGTGGGCGTCACCTACGAGTTCAACCGCTGGGTGGGCCGCCATGTGCAGGACAGCGGCCTGGCGAAGGTCCTGACGGCACCGGGCATGTGGCTGCAGAACTTCACCACCAACGAGCCCGATGACGGCATGATCGAGGTGGCCATCCGGTCTCTGGAGCTGGTCCTGCCCAGTGAAAAGGGTAAGGACGAGTGGTAAAAACGATTACGGAGCGTAGCTATGGCTATAACATATAACAATCTGTATTTGGATATCCGCCAACAGCTGCGGAAAAGCGGCATCGACGCCGCCACCTTGGAGGCCCGGGAGCTGGTGTGCTTCGGCACCGGCAAGAGCCGGGAGGAGCTCCAGCGGGACGGCGGACTGTACGCCTCTCCGGAGGTGGAGCGGCGGGTCCGGGACCTGGTGGACCGCCATCTGGCGGGAGAGCCGGTGGCCTATCTGATCGGCGAGTGGGAGTTCTACGGCCTGCCCCTGGACATCTCCCGGGACGTACTGATCCCCCGCCCGGACACAGAGGTCCTGGTGGAACAGGCCGTGGCTTACTGCGACATCCTTCCCGAGTGCCGTATCCTGGACCTGTGCGCCGGCAGCGGCTGCATTGGCCTTGCCATGGCGTCCCAGCTGCCCCGCAGCCGGGTGGTGCTGGGGGAGTATTCTGACGCCGCCCTAAAGATCTGCCGCCAGAATATCCGCCGCAACAGCCTCTCCGGACGGGTGGTCCCCATGCAGGTGGACGCCCGGAACATGCCGGAGCGGGCACTGGGAGAGTTCGACTGCATCGTCTCCAACCCGCCCTATATCCCCCGGGCGGACATCGCCGGGCTGGATGTGTCCGTGAAGGACTATGAGCCCCATCTGGCCCTGGACGGCGGCGAGGACGGCCTGGATTTCTACCGTGCCATCTCCGAAAAATGGAAGGATGCCCTCCGCCCCGGCGGCCGGCTGTATTTCGAGGTGGGCATCGGGCAGGCGGACAGCGTCCTGCGCATCATGCGCTCTCAGGGCTTCGGGGATATCCAGGTGGTCAAGGACTACCACGACATCCCCAGAGTGGTGTTCGGCACCCTTTATACGGAAATCTGAAGGATAAACAGCATTTACATAGAGATTTAGGAGGACGAGATTATGGCAAAAGAGAAAGCGCCCATGCCCGCGGCGGCACCTGCCAGCGACAAGAAGCGGGCCATCGACACCGCCATGGCCCAGATCGAGAAAATGTACGGCAAGGGCTCCATCATGCGCCTGGGCGACCAGACCAACCTGGCCGTGGACTATATCCCCACCGGCTCCCTGGCCCTGGACGTGGCGCTGGGCATCGGCGGCCTGCCCAAGGGCCGTATCGTGGAGATCTACGGACCCGAGTCCTCCGGTAAGACCACCCTGGCCCTCCATGTGGTGGCCGAGGCCCAGAAAAGGGGCGGCGAAGTGGCCTTCGTGGATGCCGAGCACGCTCTGGACCCCACCTATGCCCGTGCTCTGGGCGTCAACGTGGAGGACATGCTGATCGCCCAGCCGGATACCGGCGAACAGGCCCTGGAGATCACCGAAGCCCTGGTCCGCTCCGGCGCCATCGACGTCATCGTGGTGGACTCCGTGGCGGCCCTGGTGCCCCGGGCGGAGATCGAGGGCGAGATGGGCGACAGCTATGTGGGCCTCCACGCCCGGCTCATGAGCCAGGCCCTGCGGAAGCTCACCGGCGCCATCGGCAAGACCAACACCATCGTTATTTTCATCAACCAGCTCCGTGAAAAGGTGGGCGTCATGTACGGCAACCCCGAGGTCACCACCGGCGGCCGGGCCTTGAAGTTCTATGCCTCCGTCCGCATCGACGTGCGCCGTATTGAAGCCCTGAAAAACGGCAGCGAGGTGGTGGGCAGCCGTACCCGGGCCAAGGTGGTCAAGAATAAAGTGGCGCCCCCCTTCCGGGAGGCGGAGTTCGACATTATGTACGGCGAGGGTATTGCCCACGAAGGTGAACTCATTGACCTGGGCGTGAAGCTGGACCTGGTCCAGAAGGCCGGCTCCTGGTTCTCCATGGGCGAGACCCGCATCGGCCAGGGCCGCGACGCCGCCAAGAAGTACCTTCAGGATAACCCCGAGGTGGCGGAGAAGCTGGAGGCCGATATCCGGGCCAACTTCGACAAGCTCATGAGCAACCAGTCCCGCATTGCCGCCGCCAAGGCCGCGGGCAGGACCGCCGGCAAGGCCGTGGATGTCAGCGCCGACGACTTCAAGGATGAGGATTGAGCGCGTCGAGGCCTCCAAGCATAAGCGGGGCCGGGTGCTGGTGTTCCTGGAGGACGGCGCCTGCCTGAAGATCACGGAGCAGGAGCTGCTGGACTTCGGCCTGCGGGCCGGAGACGATTTGGATGAAACGGCCCTGGAAAAGCTGAAAGAGGCGGCCGGCGTCTCCAATGTAAAGGCCGCTGCGGCGGACCTGATCGGCAAGCGGGCCATGAGCCGGGCTTCCCTGGAGAAGAAGCTGAAGGAAAAGGGGGCTTCCGAGGCGGAGGCCCGCTACGCCGCCGAATGGCTGGAGGCCATTGGCGCCATCAACGACGCCGACTATGCCGCCCTGCTGGCGCGGCACTACGGCGAGATGGGCTACGGCCCCCAGCGTATCCGTGACAAGCTCTATGAGAAGGGCGTCCCCCGGGAGCTGTGGGAGGAGGCCCTGGACCAGCTTCCCGACAACGGCGAGCAGATCGACCGCTTCCTGCAGAGCAAGCTGCGGGGCCGTGCACCGGAGGAGAAGGAGAAGAAGCGCCTGACAGACGCCCTCCTTCGCCGGGGCTATTCCTGGGGCGATGTGAAAGCGGCCTGGAACCGGCTGGGGTCCGCAACCTGGGAGGATTGAGGGCTTTACTATTGAAATATCAATGTATCGGAGGATACAGATTTGAGCTATAACGTATCTTTTATTTCCCTGGGCTGTGCTAAGAACCAGGTGAACTGCGAGCAGATGATGGCCACCTGCCAGGCCGCGGGCTACAACATCCAGGCGGCCCCTGAGGGCTGCGACGTGGTGGTGGTCAACACCTGCGGCTTCCTGGCCTCCGCCTGTGAGGAGGCCATCGACAATATCCTGGAGATGGCCGAGCTGAAAAAGGCAGGCCAGATCAAGAAGATTCTCGTCACCGGCTGCATGGCCCAGCGGTACAAGGACGATGTGCTGAAGGAAATGCCGGAGGTGGACGGCATTCTGGGCACCGGCAGCTACGATGACATTGCCGGGGCCATCGTAGAGGTCATGGAGCAGGGCCAGCGGCCCTGCCACATCGGCAACATCCACACCGCAAACCAGAGCGGTGAGCGCATCCTGTCCACGCCGCCCTGGTATGCCTATCTCCGCATCGCCGAGGGCTGCGACAACCACTGCGCTTACTGCGTCATTCCCTCCCTCCGGGGCAAGTACCGCAGCCGCCCTATGAACGAGCTGCTGGACGAGGCCGCCGAGCTGGCCTCCGCCGGGGTGCAGGAGCTGCTGGTCATCGCCCAGGACATCACCCGTTACGGCACGGACCTCAACGGGGAGCACCAGCTGGCCAAGCTCTTGAAGGAGCTGTGCAAGCTGGATTTCCACTGGATCCGGCTCCACTACCTGTATCCCGATGAGATCACCGACGAGCTGA
>CAYWYW010000012.1:0-36376 GCA_964462715.1 uncultured Oscillibacter sp. | reverse complement strand
CACCGGCTCGATCTGCATGGCGTCCGCCGTCACCCGGACGGAAGCGGCATTGGCCTGGTTCTCGATACGGTGCCCCCGGACCAACAGCCGGTGGGTATTGACGCTGTATGGCGTGCAGGTGACAAGCGTACAGTAATCTTTTCCTTCTTCGATCCGCAAAGACGCGGTATCCTGAGGCTCCACGATCAGAATTTGGTCCACCTCATAGGTCAGCACCTCGTCCAGCACCCGGAGCAGAAAGATATCGCCCTCGGCGAGTCTATCCAGATTGGTAAACAGCTTGGCGCTGGGCAGGCCCCGGTGGCCGGAGAGGACGCAATGGGTGCTTTCGCCGCCCACAGGCAGGCTCGACCATTCCAGATGCCCCACGGCGATCTGCAGCACGGATTCCTCGGTGCCGTGATAAACAGGCAGGCTGACGTCGATTTCAGGGATTTCAATATAGCCCATGACGCCCAGACCGGACACATCCAGAAGCTCCTCGTATGCTTCCTTTTGCTCATCGGACAGCAGATAGGCGTTTCCTCGATCTACCAGGGACCGGTTGTACTGCTGGGCCGCCTCCCAGATCTCATCGTATTGCTCGTTTTCCAAATTGGCCACCTCTTCGGAATAGGTGGCGATGGCACGGGTCTGGTGGAAGGAGTTCCAGTAGTCGCTGACGGAGGGATACAGCAGCAAGGACAGCCCTACGAGAAAAACCAGGACTAACAAAATATTCAAAAAATTTCCTTTTTTCTTCATGCAGGGTTCTCCTTGCCGCTGTGGGCCGGGGAGGGGATGCCTCCCCGGCTGTCACAGCGGGATCGGTTAATGTAGGACGCGGGAGCGGTCCGGAATCAGGCCTTTTCGCTCATGCGCTTCTTGGTGACCAGCAGGACGCCGGCGCCCAGGACCAGGATGGCGCCCAGGGTATAGAACAGGGTGGTGCCCATGCCGCCGGTGGAGGGCAGCTCGGTGCCGGAGTTGTTGGGAACTTCAACCGTCAGGGCATTGCTTGCATTCACAGTAACAGAGACGGGGTCCTTCAGCGTGTTGTAACCCTCGGGAGCCGCGGTCTCAACCAGGGTGTATGTATCCAGGTCAACGCCCTTGATGACGATCTTGCCGGAAGCAACGGTGGTGAAAGAATCCACAGCGCCGGTCTCATCGCCGTTGGCGACGCGGTACTCGGTATCGGAAACCTTGACCAGCTTCACAACGTTGCCCTTCGCATCCTTCAGCTGGAAGGTCGCGCCGGCCAGAGGATTCTTAGCGGAGTCATTTGCGTCGTACTTCAGAATGTCAAACTGATAGGTCTTGGTATTAGTTCTGTCCCACTCGGTGTCGCTTGCATTACCCCAGGTCACCTTGCTGTCGTTATTCTCGCCGTCGATAACGTCAGCGTTCTCGTTCAGAACCGCGTTATAAGTAATGACAACGGTGGTGTCCTCAGTGATGGAGTCCAGATAAGTCTGCGTGAAGCGAACCTCGAAGGTGCAGCCATCGGCCAGGCCAGTGGTCACAACGGTGTAATCCGTGTCCTTGGTCAGGCCAGCGATTGTAATGCTGTCAGCGTTTAAGGTCAGGCCGTCGTCCATCTTATCGTGAACGATATACTTCACAGCGCCCTTCTTGATGGTGACGGTGGTTTGGAAGTACACGGTATCGCCGATCTGGGCGCTGTTCTCTTCGCCCCATTCCTCAGTGCTGTCCTCCAGAACCTCCTTTTTGATATCCGTTCCGGGGTTCTTCTCGTTCACGGTCGCGGCAGGAGTGGTGGGAGTGGTATCCACAATTGCCAGGGTACCGTAGGTGGAAGTGATCAGGTAGTAGCCGGGCTCCAGGCCGGTGAAGGTGATATCGCCGTCTGCGGTGGGGGTGATATCATCGACAGCGGTGGATACGCTGTTGGCAGACGCAAATGCGGCAGCGGCCTTGCCGAAGGCCTCCATGGAGGAAGCGTCCTTCTTGTCTGCCTTCCAGGTCACATAGCCCTGGGCGTCAATATCGACATAGTCTTTGCCGGCGCCGGTGGTGAAGAAATCATTCCACTCGGTGTTCACCTTGTAGCTGTAGGCAGTGTTGGCTGCGTTGACGCTCAGGTCCAGCATTTTGTAAATGCTGTAGGTTTCGCCTTTCTGTGCGTCGGTGACTGTAATCGTGTTCGTTCCGGCCGCGAAGGCGGGGATGGTCAGGGCCAGGGCCATGACCAGGGTCAGCAGAACGCTGAACAGTTTTTTCGTGTGTTTCATTGATTGACACCCTTTCATATAGTTTGAATTTGAATTTAGCGTCTGGTTCTTTTGTTGGGTTTTATCGTTTTCGCGCATCAGGATTGCGTAAGCTCCTCCTTTCTGCGTCCTTTATGGTGATACAACAGGAGGATCGCCATCGCGGTCATCAGCAGCAGGCCTCCCGCGGTATACGGGGTTGTACCGGCCCCGCCGGTCTGGGGCAGCTCCGTGTAGGGACGGTTGACGAAGGCTGCGGTCTTTGTTCCGCCGTTGCTAATCGTACCGGAGGTGATATAGCCCGCATTTCCGTTGACTGTGGTCTGGTAGCCCTCCGTGGTCAGCTCCGTCACCCGGTAGAACGTCCCCGCCGGGATACCGCTGATGGTGGCGGTCTGACCGGCTTTCAGCTTGATGGTGCCGCCGTTCTTCACGGTGCCGTAGGTGTCGCTGGTGGACGGGTCATCATCGGAAACGGTGTAGCTGAAAGTCTCTTTCAGGCCGGAGCCCTTTTCCGACGTCAGAAGCTCGACCTGGAACTGGTACTCCTCGCCGCTGAAATCCGCGCCGTTCGTACCTTCCACAGACTTTGTGATCTGCAGGCTTCCGGTATCCTGGGCGGTGGTGGCGCTGGAAACAGAGGGCAGGGTAAAGCTCATGTAGCAGGTGGAGCCGGAGGCGCCGCGCTCGGTGTAGAAGAAGCTCAGCGTATGGGTGCCGGTGGAACCCTCAGGCAGATAGTCCCGCAGGTCCACGAACTCACCGATGGAGCTGTGGACGCCGCCGATATCGCAGATCAGCTTGCCGTCCAGGAACACCCACAGGTCGTCGTCACCGAAGAAGGTGTACTCCAGGGGACCCACATAGTCGGCTGTCAGGGTGAAATTCAAGGCAAAGTTCATGCCGAAGAACCAGTTGTGGGCGCGTCCATCGTCACCGTCAGGGAATGTACTTACCTTACTTGTGGCAGTATTATAGAATGAACCAGGATTCCCGTAGGTGCCCCACAAACCATCAGTTCGGCCTGCCGCCTGATCCATAGGCCAGAAATTGTTGGTAAAAATATTGCTTTGCCAAGAGAGCCCACTGTTCACGCCATCCCAAATTCTTCCGGGGGCTGGTGACGGATGGAAGAAATACTGAAGTTCATCGATGGTGTTTGTCTGGCCATTGGAGTTTTTCAGCGTGGCCGCACTGAGGGTATAGGTATCGCCCACCCGATCAAAGGTCAGGGAACTGCCGGCGTATGTCTGTTTTCCTGTGGCATTGCCCTCATTAAAGAGTTTCGGAACCTGAATCTGCGAATTATAAATCAGATTCCCATTACCATCCAGGCCTGTGACCAATTCAAATGTAGCCTTATTGTAACTGGCATTCTTACTATTGGCCTTATTCAGCGTATTGTCGTCAAACGCCTGATCTTTTAATATAACACCACAGTTCTGGTTGCCAAAGGCAAATTTTGCGCCGCTTCCAGAATAGTTCCCTGCGCTGTTGATACCATCTTCATTTGTATCCCAGCTTCCGTCCGTATTCTTCCCGCTTGCGATATTATAGTCGTAGAACGTGGTGCCGTTGTAATAGTTACCTGTGCTGCTGTCAGACACCAGACGGATCACCGCGCCGTCATTGATGAGGATGGTGTCTCCCGTCGCCTGACTGGCCTCATTGGTGAAGTCGGTACTATCCGTGTAGGCACGAATATCCCAGTCGGCACGATTGGTGCTGTTGGGGTCCTTGCCGGGCTTCAGGATCCAGATCTCCGTCAGCGTGTAGCTCTCATTGTCTTTGAGCTTGTTGAAATAGTTCAGTCCCGGAGACTCGACAAACTTAAAGGTGCCGTCCTCGTACATCTTGGTCAGTTCTGTGGTAGTCGCGACCCGGTAGAGCGGAGTAGCATCACCATTGTTCTGTCCGGTATTCTGGCCAGTTGCTTCCAGGTACAGGCTTCTGGTCTTCATATCACCGCCGTTCCAGGGCAGCTTCGCCTTTCCGCCATTCGCGTCAGCCGAGGTGTCGATGATTTTCAGCGAATCATTGCCGCTGGTAGCGAACCGGGGGATGTTGGCGTAATACTGCACCGTGAAGCCGGGGTTGGCACGGGTGGCAGTCACCTCGATGGGCTGGGTGATATTGGTAATGGTAAAGGTGGTGTAGCCGTTATCCTGGGTGGAGGTGACTTCCACCGGCTCACCGTTCACGCCCCGGCAGGCCCACAGCACGCCGTTGGCGTTCTCCACCTTGACGACGGCCCCCTCGCCGGACTTCACATACTGTGTCATTTTCTCCTGCTCCGCCACGGTGTAGACGCCCTGGCTGTCGTCCACCACCTTCACGGACCAGAAGCTGTTGCCCTCGGCGCTGATATCGCTTTCCGCCGCGTCTGTATAGGTATGCGCGGTCTCGCCGGGCATGTAGTAGCAGACGATGTCGCCGTTGCTCTCCGCCGTCAGGCCGATGTTGTATGTGCCGTCATCGTTCTGACTGGAAACAATGTCGTTGGAGACGCAGTAGTGCTGGACGAGCTTCCAGAATTTCGCACCTGCATTCTGATAAATTTGCAGCTGCACGCTATCTCCCGCGCCATTGCCCTTCACATCAATGGAGTACGCCGTATTCTCTCTGAGCTGGAAGCTCACCAGACCGCCATCCTCAGGTACGACCTTCCAGCTGCTGTGAATCGTGGGTGAAGTCCACAACACCAGCTTCTGACCGTTTGTTTCTCCAGAACCCGAAAGATTCACCTGGCGGCTGCTGTCCCGCAGGGGCGTAAGGTACTTGTATCCCTCGCTGCCGCCGTATTGCTCCGCCGTCCGGATCCGGAACCGCTGCGCATCGGTGTCGTTTCTCGTATAAAGCTGGATCGCGCTGCCGTCCACATAACTTGCGCCTGAGACATCCATGCAATAATTTGTAGGCGCTTTTGAATCCGCATCGCAGTAGATGATCTCATAGATATCGTTATAGCTGTAACCGAAGTGTTTCCCGGGGTCCTCCGTCGCCTCATAGCCGAACTTGCCGAAGAACTGGGCCGCCATGTCGGAGGTGATGTAAGCCCGGTCATCGCTGCCGGCGATGCCGCTGTAATAGTACGGCAGGGAGCCGACCTCCTGCCACTGGCCGTCGATCATGACCTTGAAGGTCACGCTGTGGCTGTCCGGATCACCCTGTTTGGGGGAGACGTGGACCGTGGAGGTAATGTCGCTCAAATCGATGGTACTGCCGTTAATGGTCTGGATGGTCCCGTTGTCATAGGCCGCCAGCCAACTCGTCACGCCGCTGGCGGAGGCGTTATAGGTGAAGCTGCCGCCGGACAGCACTAGCTCAGACCGGAGCTCTTCGCCGCCGAGGCCGCTGACCGTGACGGTGTAGAACCCGTTGGCCGCTTTGTCCAGCTTCTCCGGAGAGGCGACGCTTTTCAGCTCATTTTCATTTGCGGGCAGATAATAAAGGTTGAAGCCATTGGTATTTCTGGCCAGCGGGATCACCCGGTTTTCGCCGATCACCACCGTGTTGGTATCGGAAAACAGATTGGTGTTGATGGTCTTTTGCTGATAGGCGACCTTCCGGGCGGGATTCTCCGCCGAGGCGTCAAACCCATAGGGCCTCAGAATGCTCTCTGCCTGCTCCACGGTGATGTAATCCCGGTTGTAGTCCGTCCAGCCGCTGGCATCCGCGGGAGCGTACCAGCCGGTCCGGGTGGCGCCCACACGGGTCCATTCGCCGTCAATGCAGACGTAGTAGTCCACCGGCAGGCTGTCGGGGCCCACGTCCGTGGGATTGGCCAGGGGCCGTGTCACCAGGCTGCCCACCACGGAGAAGCTCTCCTGGGTATGGGTGAAGCTGGTGGCGCCGCTCTCGGGATCTTCCTCCACCTCCGCGTCCAGCAGCTCCGTGCCGTCCTCCGCGAAGTGGATGGCCTGGCAGCTGACATCCTCTCCGGTCTCCACCGGCTCGTCATAGGTGATGGTCACGGACACGGGAGCCGCCGGCTCCACTACCTGGCCGTCCAGCAGGAACTGCACGTCGAAGAACCGTGCAAAGAGCACCTGCTCCGTGCCTTCCGCCTGCTGCGCCGCCAGGGTGTCCTGGGTCTGCTGATAATAGGTCTGATACGCCTCGGAATCCGGTGCGATTTCCTCCGCCGACAAGGTCACGCCCTCGGGCAGGGCCGCGTCCTCTCCGAAGGAGACGCTGACGGTATAGTCCGCGCCGGTATAGGTCAGCACCCGCTGGGGCGCTTCCGCCGGGGCCATGCAGGTCTCGTCATGGACGTGCTCCTCCAGGCCGCAGGTCAGCTCTCCGGCCTCGTCGTAGCAGTCCTCGCCGTGGGTATGCTCCTCCAGGCCGCAGAGGTAATCCGGTTCCTCCTCCGCGGGCTGCTGGATCTGAGGCTCATAGCAGGTGTCCGTGTGGGTGTGCTCCTCCAGGCCGCAGGTCAGGACCTGCATCTCCTCCGGCTCGCCCTCCGGCTCCACGGCGCAGGTTTCATCGTGCTGGTGCTCCAGCACCTGGACCTTGCCGCAGATCAGGGGATGCTCATGCTCGGTGGGGTCCTCCTCCGCGCAGAGGGGGCAGTCTTCCGTATCGTAGCAGCTCTCGTCATGGGTGTGGAGGGTCACTTCCTCCTCATCGCAGACCAGCTCCCGCACGGTGGTGTAGCAGCTGCCGTCGTGGATGTGGCCCTCGGCCTCCTCCCGGCCGCAGGTCAGCTCCTCCGTCCAGTCGTAGCAGTCGTCGCCGTGGGTGTGGCCCTCGGACTCCTCCAGCTCGCAGGTCAGGATTTCCCGGGTCTCGTAGCAGCTCTCGTCGTGGGTGTGGTCCTCGCCTTCTTCCAGTTCGCAGACCAGGTCCCGCTCCGTCTCGTAGCAGCCGCTGCCGTGGGTATGGCCCTTGGATTCCTCCAGGCCGCAGGTCATATCGCCCCGGACGCGGGTGTAGCAGCTCTGGTCATGGACGTGGCCGGTCTCCTCTTCCCCGCAGGTCAGGACCTCGGTCGTGCTGTAACAGTTCTCGTCGTGCCGGTGCTCCTCGATCTCCTCCAGCGGGCACACCAGGTCCCCGTTCCGGTCGTAGCAGCTCTTGTCGTGGGTGTGGACCACGAAGTCCGCGTAGCCGCAGATCAGGTTCCCGTCCTCGTCGCAGCAGTCCTCGTCATGGACATGGCCCGCCGGGTCCTCTCCACAGAGGTATTCCGTGGAAGGCCAGACCGTCTCCACGGTGTAGCACGCCTCGGTGTGGGTGTGCTCCTCCAGGCCGCAGCCCGGCTCCTTTTCCATCGTAATGGCCGGCAGGATCAACGCGTAGACGGTGCAGAACACCACCACGCAGGCCATGCCGCTGACCATCCGGTACCACAGCTGCTTCCGGCGCCAGTTCTGATAAAAACGGGTCGCCTGCTGCAGCAAGCCGTTTTTCATGACGATCTCTCCTTTTCCAATCATATTGTCGAACCAACGGGGCCTGTGCCCCCTGTATTTCCAACCCTGTCTCTTCCGGCGGCTTTCCATGGCCCCCCATATCCGCGGCGGTTCAGTCAAGCCCGCCCAGCGCGTTCAGGGGCCAGACCCGGAACACGATCTTTCCAACGATCTGCTCGTCAGCCACGCAGCCTACCGCCGAGTGGCGGCTGTCCACGGAGGTGGACCGGTGGTCCCCCATCACGAAGTAGCGGCCGTCCGGCACCTGGTAGGGCAGCTGGATGTCACAGCCGCCGAAGGACTTCTCCGCCAGATACGGCTCATCCAGCGGCTCGCCGTCCACATAGACCGAGCCATCCTCGTCGATGTCCACCCATTGGCCCGGACCCGCGATGACCCGCTTCACCAGGATCTTATTATTATAGTAGAAGGCGACGATCTCGCCCTGGCGAAAATCAGAGCCCTTCATGGATGCCACGATCTCCCCCTCGTTCAGGGTCGGCGTCATGGAGGAGCCGTAGATCTGCAGCACAGGCAGCCACAGCGTGGCCACCAGCACCGCCACCGCGGCCACGGTGATCAGGGTGTAGAGGGTGCTCCGCACCACCCAGCCGTACCGCCGGCGGTATTTCTCCCGTGCCAGCTCCGCTTCCAGCTGATCCACCGTGGGCAGTCCCTCCGGAAGGGGGCGCTTTTTCCGTATCATATCTCAATGCCCTTTCCGGCCCTGCTCACCGGGGACCTCTTCGTCCGCCGCCGGACCTTCGTTCAAGATCGGAGCCTCCGCCGCCTCCGGACCGGAAGCAGGTTCCCGGCATTCTTCCCGGACCTTCTCCTCCGGCTCTTCGCTGAGCCGCCGGATGTTCTCCAGGTACTGGTCCGCCGCCGCCTGGGCGGCCTGGAACACGCCGTTGAGCCGCAGGGCGGCCTCCGCGATGGAACCCGCCTGTTCCAGGTCGATGGCCCGGTCCGCCAACCGCTTTTCCAACTGCTCCACCTGGCTCCGCAGCCGCTCGTTTTCCTTTTCCTGGGCGATCAGCAGCTCCAGCAGATCGCTCCGGCGCAGTTTTTTCAGTTCCTGGTCCGTCATGCTTTTATCTCCTACTCCCGCGGCTTCTCACGCGCCAGCGGACGGCGCGGGTCCATACCATCCATATTATGTGGAGAGCCTGTTTTGTTTGCTTCTTTTTCCGCGGCGCCCCTTCATTGTCTCTTTGATGACGCTGGTGCCGTCAGACGGCTGAACGCACCCTCTGTCTGGTGGGACAGCTTCCTAATTTCTGGCCGCGGTCTGACATCATCATCAGCAGCTCCAACACACTGCGGAAGGATTGCTTCTGTCCGGCCTCCACCCATTGGATGTCGCCCTGCCAGCTGCTGTTCTGCCGGAAGATCACCCGCAGATAGAAGGTGGCCTCTTCCCCCCGCCGCATCTCCAGCGGTCCCTGGCGTGCAGACGTCTTTTCCGTCACCTCCGCGAAGGTCCGTCTGGCCGTGAAGGACTGGGGGAACTGCATCAGATCCAACTGCTCTTCCATCCGGGCCAGAAACTCCGTCACGCCGTTGAAGGGAATGCATCCCTTCCAGAAGGGGTTATACAGACGGCCCCGGAATCTTCCATCCTGAAGGTCATCCACACACACCTGTGTGGTCCGGTATTCGTTGCGCAGAGCTCTCTCTGTCATCGTCTGCTTCTCCCTTCAGGCTGAATCACCCCGTCTTGTTGATATGAATATACCATACAGCGGTTACAAAACCGGTTACAACTTTCAAGTTTGCGTTCAAAATTTAATTAAAATTATGCACAATTTTTTGTTCTGTTTTTGTGCATGATGTCATCTATCTGGAAAGAGTATCCCAATGCCGGTCCTCCTTTCCGGAACTGCTTCCCAAGCCTTCTTGTTCCTTTTCCCCTAGAGTGGAGGAAACCGAACGAAGGAGGTTTTCTTTTGAAACAGGACATCATTTGCCCCGGTCCCCTGACGGAGGAGGCCCTCACCCAGGCGGTGGAGGCGTTTGTCATGGAGGTGCGGCCCGGGCGGGAGCGGCTGTACGACTACTACCGGTCCCAGCAGCCGGTGCCCAAGGGGGAGGCGGTCCGGGGCCGCCCCAACAACCTGCTGCGCATCCCCTTCCCCCGGTACATCACGGAGGTCCACACCGGCTACTTCCTGGGGCTTCCCCCCACCCTGGACTTTCCCCGGGCAGCCGACGGCGCGGCCTATTCCAGCCTGTCCGCCTCCCTGGGGCTGGACCACCTGCTCTTCGACGTGGCCCGGGACATGAGCGTCTGCGGCGCGGGCTTTGTGCTGGTGTGGCTGGAGCAGACCGGCCTCCACGCCTGCCGCTGCGACCCCCTGACCTGCTTTTCCATCCGCTCCGGCGCCGCCGGGGCGCCGCTGCTGGGCACGGTACGGCTGTTCCAGGGGCCTGACGGCGAGACCGGGGGCATCCTCTACCAGTCCGGCGCCCTGCGCCCCTTCACCTGGGACGGCCGCAGGGCCGCCTGGGAGGGCGGGCCGGAGGACAACCTGCTCCACGCCCTGCCCCTGATCCCCTTCGCCAACAACTGCCAGGGCGCCGGGGACTTCGAGCTGGTGACGGACCTGGTGGACGCCTACAACCTGCTGCTCTCCGGCGCCATGGACGACATGCAGTCCGTGGCCAACGCCTTCCTGGCGCTGTACGGCATGCTGGGCACCACCCAGGGGGACATCGACGAGGCCAACCGCACCCGGGTGCTGTCCCTGGCGGAGGGGGGCCGGGCGGAATTCGTGGTGAAGGACCTGAACCACGAGGCCCTGGGCCAGCTGGAGACCAATCTGCGCCGCAGCATCCTGCAGCTGTCCATGACCCCGGACCTGTCCGACGACAGCTTCGCCGGGAACACCTCCGGCGTGGCCCTGCAATATAAGCTCTGGGGCATCGAGCAGGTGCGCGCCGCTAAGGAGCGCAGCTTTACCCCCGGCCTGAAAGCCCTGCTGGCGGCCCTGTCCGGGGGCCTTTCCACCCTGGGGACCCCGGCGGACCTGACCAGCGGCCGCCCTACCTTTTATAAAAACCTGCCCCAGGACCAGGCGGCCCAGGCGGAGGCTCTGCTGAAGTTGTCTCCCGTCCTGTCCCGCCGCACCATTCTGGAGCACCTGCCCTGGGTCACGGACCCGGAGGAGGAGCTCTGCCGGATTGAAAAGGAGGAACAACGATGACCGAACAGGAACAGCAGGAGCTGGAGATGCTCCGCAAGGAAAAGCGCCAGCGCGCCCAGCAGGCCCGCGCCCAGGCGGCCCTGGAGACCGCGGGCGTGCCCGCCTCCTTCGCCGCATTGCTGGCGGGGGAGGACGACAGCGACACCGACCAGCGGGCCAAGGACTTCTGCGCCGCCTACCAGGCGGCCCTGGCGGAGGACATCCGGGGCCGCCTGCCCCAGCAGCCCCCGGTGGTGACGCCTCCCGCCGCTCCCCGCCCCCGCCGGGGCATCCAACGCATCCGCTGAGAGACAGCAGAAAGCCGCCGGGTCAAACCCGGCGGCTGTTCTCATATTTCCGCGTATTCAAAGCCGGCGCAGCGGTCCGTGTGGTCCAGCAGGAGCGTCTCCCCGGCCCAGAAGCGGTACCGCACGGCGGCGCGGAGGCTTTCGTGGATGGTGCGGCCCATGACGCCGCCGGCAGGCGCCCGCAGCGGGCAGCTCCGCCCCTCCAGCAGCTCCGCCGTCAGGCGGTACTTCCCCTGCCGGATCGCCGCGCCGGAGCCGGACCACCGCTCCACCCGGGCGCCCCGGTAGGTGGCCAGACGGTATTCCCGCCCGCGGTCAACCACCGCGCAGATACAGCCGGTGAACCGGACTCCCGCCATAGGGATCGTGGCAATGGAGAGCATCAGGCTGTCAAGGGATGCCTCCTGCCACACGCACTGGGTCCAGAGGTAGGCCCTGGGAAAGGAGCGGCCCCGGTCGGTCTCCATGTACCCCGTGCCGCCGGAGAGATCCAGCGTTTTTCCGTTCAGCGTCACGCTCCCCTCCAGCGGATGGCCCATGCTGAGGACGCCGTGGGCGCACTCCATACCCGGGAGAAACCGGAAGGGGCCCATGATGTCCGATTTCAGGGGCGTGAAGGGCCCATAGCGCACCGTGCCGTGAAGGGAAAGGCCCTCCTGCTCCACATGCAGGCGCATCCCCTGTCCGGTGAACAGGCTTTCCCCCAGCCGGACCCGAAACTCCCCCCGGGAGGCCCGGAAGGCCGTGCCGGGATACGCCAACCACCAGGACCGGTCATCCGAAAGGACCTGGAGGGAGGCGCTCCGCCTGCCTTCCCGGTCCATGTGGCAGGCGGGAATGAGGGCCAGGGCGGCGCCCTCCCCGGTCTGGAGCTTCAGATACCAGCCCTCAAAATACGGGCCCTGCTTCCCCCTGCCGTGGTCATACGCTCCCATACTCAGCCGCCGGTTTGGTCGTCCAGGACCGGATATCCCATATCCGCCAGCTGCTTTTGAATGCGGCCGCTTTGAACGCCTGTGGTGTCAAAGTCCACCGCCACCCGGCCGCCGTCACCAATGCTGACGGAAAGGACTCCCGGCAGCGTGTCCAGCCCCCGCTTGATCTCCTTTACATCGTGCTTTCCGCTGATGCCGCCCACTGTGAAGCAGGCGCTTTCTTTCTCCATATTGATCACCCCGGCCTTAGTATGGGTGGATTTGGGGAATTTATGACAGCCCGGGACCCCGCTTTTTTCTCCGTGACATCATTTCGACCGTTTTCCTCTTGACGGCATGACATTATGATGTCATAATGGTTTTCAGAAAACGACATCAAAACGTCGCATTTACGGAGGAACTGTCGATGGAGCAGGAAAAGAAGGTAAAGCTGCTGGTCTACGCCACGGAGGACGAGCGGGCCCGCATCAAAATGGCCGCCGCCAAGCTGCACATGAGCATGAGCCAGCTGATCCTGGACAGCGTGCTGGAGCAGGTGTCCAGCATCGAGGAGCTGGAGCAGAAAGGGGGCGCCCAGGGATGAAGACCATCGCTGTCATGAACCAGAAGGGCGGCACCGGCAAGACCACCAGCGCCATCAACCTGGCGGGCGAGCTGGTGCGCCGGGGCAAGAAGGTCCTGATCGTGGACATGGACACCCAGGGCAACGCCACCAGCAATTTACAGCTGACGGAGGTGCCCACCCCCACCCTGACGGACGTTATCGTGTCCAAAACAGCCACGATATCCGACATTATCTGCCATACCAGCACGGAAAACCTGGATCTGATCCGGGGCGGCGCCCTGCTGGCGCCCGCCCTGACCACCATGCAGGAGATGCCCTTCGGCCGGGACACCACCCTGCGCCGCCTGCTGCCCCAGATTCCCGATACTTACGACTTCGTGTTCTTTGACTGCTCTCCCTCTCTGGAGAGTCTATTCAACATCAACGTGCTGGTGGCCGTCCAGTACGTCCTCATCCCCATCAAGGTGGACAAGAACTCCATCGAGGGCTACGACGTGATGCTGGAGACCATCCGGTCCGTCCGGGAGATCGCCAACCCCGACATCCGGGTGCTGGGCATCTTCATGACGGCGGTGGAGACCGGCTCCAGCCTGGACCGGGAGATGATCGCCAACTTCCCCGCCATGCTGCCGGACCTGGCCTTCCGGAGCTACATCCGCAAGAACATCGACGTGAAGAAGGCGCCTCTGGCCCTCCAGCCCCTGTGCTTCTTCTCCCCCCGCTGCACCGCCACCACCGACTACGCCGCGCTGTGCGACGAGATGCTGGAAAGAATGGAGGGTTAACACATGGCAGGCAAAAAGAGTCCTTCTATCTTCTCCACCCTGCAAAAGACCACCGAGAACGCCAGCGGCGCCAACGGCGAGCTGACCCGTCAGCTGCCCATTGACTCCCTGGTGGACAACCCCCTGAACCGCTTCTCCATGGCGGAGGACGAGGAGTTCCTCTCCACCATGCGCTCCGTGGAGCAGGACGGTTTTCTCGAAGACATCGTGGTCACCCCCCACACCGATAACACCTGGCGCATCATCAGCGGCCACCGCCGGGTCCTGGCGGCCCGGAAGCTGGGCAAGGCCACCGTTCCCTGCAAGGTCCGCCGGTATCCGGACAAGCTCACCGAGCTGCGGGCCCTGATGGGGGCCAACGTCCACCGCCGGAACATCTCCCCCTTCGACATGGCCCACCAGCTGGAGACCCTGCGGGACACCCTGGCGGAGGTGGAACAGCTCCCCGAGAATGTAAAGGAGCAGGCGGAGCTGATGGCCGAACAGAGCGGCCTGAGCCGGGCCACCGTGGAGCGGTATCTGGACCTGCTGAACCTGGACGGGACCATGGCCGGCTGGGCCGAGCGGGGGGACATGACCATGACGGACGCCTATGAGATGGCCCGCCAGAAGAACGTCCACCTCCAGCCGGTGGTAGAGGAGTACGTGGCCAAAAACGACGCCAAAGGCGACTTCCCGGGCCTTGTCCACCGGGCCATCGCCTGGGCCAAGGCCGCGGAGCTGCCGCCTCCCCCGCCCAAGGCCGCTCCCACAGCCAATCCCCTGCGGACGGTGGACTCCTTCGGACGGGCCGTCCGGCGGTCAACGGCCCAGCTGAAGGCCCTGGATTTCTCCGCCGACGTGGACAAGGTGACGGCCCGGAAGAAGCTGGACACCTGCCTTGCCAACCTGGAGGAGCTCCGCCGCACGGTGGAGGCCCTGAAAGCCGGGCTGGAGGACTGACATATCCCAAAAAACGGGCCGCTTTCGCGGCCCGTTCCCATATCTGAAAGGAGGCTTGCACATGGCTGCCTTTGTATTTCTGCCCTTTCTGATTCTTCTGATACTGGGTCTCTGCTCCGTCACCTACGCCCTCTCTGTCTGGGCGGTCAACTACCCAAAGCGCAAGGCGCTGAACGCCCAAAAGGCCCGCTCCGCCGCCCTCACCGCCGCCATGGCGGACCTGAAGCTGGCCTTGACGGACCCTGCTCTCACCGCCGTCCCCGGCATCGGCCCGGAGCGGTATCAGGATCTCTATGAGCTGCTGCCCCTGTACCCCATCGTCTCCATTCTCTCCGCCCAGGGGCACATGGGTCCCCTCCAGTGGGAGTGGCTGCAGGGCTATCTGGTGGATGGGCGCTGGAATCTGTTCCAGCTGGAGCAGCTGGCGGTCCGCCGGGAGGGCCGCTGGGAGGAGTGGAAACGGCTGGCGGCGCTGGAGGACACCCCCGAAGCCTGCGGCGAGATCTGGTATATCCTGCTGGAGCTGCTGTGCCGCACCCGCCGTCCGGCCCTGCTCCAACCCATTACCGACGCCCTGGGCGCCGTGACCTTCCACTTCCACTACCTGGACTACCCCACAGACGGCGATTTACCGGAAGCCTGCTTCCACCGCATGATCGAGGCGTTCAACGCCGTCAGCAAAGGGGACGCCATCCAGGCCACGCCCCCCTTCCATACCTTCATGCTCCTGCAAAACAAGCTGGCGGAACGATTGGGCGGCACGCCGGAGGACTGGTGCCCGGTGCCGGAGGGAGAGGCCGAAATGGAGGGCCGCCCCTGCCTGGCCTACTCTGTTTGTAAGCGGGAGGACCATTCCTTCGGTGGGCATTTTCTGGTTGCAAAGGTGGCGGGCGGCTCCGATGATAAGGACGCCATCTGGCGCCGCGGGGAAACCGGCGTCTGGGCGCTTTTTTACCGGGAAGCGTAAGCGAACTCCGGCACCGGCGAAAAGACTGTTTCAACAAAGGAAACCCCGGATACCATGCGGTATCCGGGGTTCTTCCGTGTTGATGGGTTTATTTCTGGTAATTCCGCATCCGCCAGACGATGGCGGACACCTGGCCGCGGGTCAGGGTGTTGTTGGGCTTGTAGGTGCTGGTGCCGTTGGAGAAGTATCCCTCCACGATGCCCGCCTCGTTCAGGGCCTGGACGCTGGGGTCATCCGTATCGGTGAAGGGCTTCACGCTGGATACGGCGCTCTTATCCAGCTTCATGGCTCCGGCGGCCAGCTGGGCCACCTGCAGGCGGGTGATGGGCTTGCTCAGGTCCACGTTGCTGCGGGTGATGATGCCCTCCGCCCGGGCCTTGGCCAGGTAGCCGCTGAAGGGGTTGCTGTCGGTGGGCTTCTGCTCGGGATAGCCCGCGGCCAGCATGATGAGCTTCAGGGCCGCGCCGTAGGAGATCTTGTTGTCGGGCTTGAAGCTGCCGTCGCCGTAGCCGTCGATGACGCTGGCGTCAGACAGCTCCGCCACGTACTTGTAGCACCAGGTGGAGGCGATCACGTCGCTGAATTTCTTCTGAACACTCACCACACCCAGGCAGAACTTGCCCACGCCCAGGGCCTTGCCGGTGCTGTCGCAGAAGGCGTAGGGGATCTCCACGCTGCCGGTATAGCCCGCCTTGGGCACAAACCGCAGCTGGCTGATGGTCCAGGTGCCGCTGCTGTAACCGTACACCGTACTGGTGTCCGCCGTGCGGGTGGTGCCGCTGCCCACGTACAGGGTGCCCTGGGCACTGGAGGGCAGGCGCAGGAGCCGGATGCCGGAGAAGCCGGTGACGCCGCCGCCGGCGGCCGCCGCCGCGATGGAGGGCGCCGGGAAGCTGACGGAGCTGCTCTTGACGATGACGCCGTAGACCTCGGGCACGGTCTTGGGCGTCACGCCGATCAGCACCTTGCCGGAGGCGGTCTTTCCGCCGCTGCCGTAGGCGGTGAAGGGGATGGCGGCGCAGTAGTTGGTGCCGGAGGGCACGTAGGTCAGCTCAGACAGGAGGTACTGGGCGGTGGAGCTGGGGCTGAGATAGAAGGCCTGGCTGGCGCAGTTGGAGGCCGTCAGCTGCAGGCGGGCCGCAGTGCCGAACCGGCTGGCGCCGTAATAGTTGTAGTACAGGCTGCCCGCGGCGGGCACGCCCTCCAGCTTCACATACTGCAGGGTGCTGCCGGGATACTGGGACCACAGGAACCGGGCAAAGTCGGTAGCTCTGAACCGCACATGGGTGCCGGTGGTGGTCTGGTACAGCACGTCGCCGGAGACGTCGCCGGACACGGCGCCCGCCTTGGGGACGATGGACAGCGTGCCGCTGACCTGGCGGCTGGAGCTGTAAGAGGCCGTGAAGTCCATGGTGACCGCCTTGTCAAAGGACTTGCCGCCCACGAAGCTCAGGTCCTCCAGCAGGTAGCAGTTGGTGTCATCCTCGGGGATGTCGTCCTCGTCATAGTAGAAGGCCGCTTTTTTCAGCGCGGTGGCGCTGAGCTTCTTCTGATAGGACCGGCCGTAATCCAGATACAGCTCTCCGTTGCCGGAGCTCAGGTTTTCCGGATTTTTGAAGGTGACGTACTTGATGTCGTAGTTCTTATAGGTTTTCTGGAAGAAGTCGTTGAAGTCGTCCCCGTCGAAGGGCGTCTCCTTCTCCGGGGCACCCTCGTACTGGATATCGGCTTTGCCGGAAACGGCGGTGCCGCCGATCTCGATGATCAGGGTGCCGCTGGCCTTCTTGCTGGAGGAGTACCAGGCGGTGAAGGCGATCTCCACCGTCCGCTTGGCGGCGTTCTTGGGGGCCGCGAAGCTCAGGTCATTCAGGGCGTAATCGCCGTAATCCTCGTCGCTGTAATAGAACTCGTAGTCGTCGATGGTGGTCTTGGTGAAGGATTCCTCGTCAGAGCCGTCATAGTCGTAGTAGACTGTGCCGCTGCTGGTGCTGAGGGTGTCCTTGGTGGAGAAGGTCACGTACTTGATGGTGGACGTGGAGTTGGTCTCCTTCTGGAAGAACTTGTTGAAGTCCGTCCGGCTGAACTCCACTTCTTCGCCGGGATCCAGCTTGTAGGTGATATCCCCCTTGCTGGAGGAGGCGCCGCCGCCCACGCGGATCTCCACCGTGCCGTCCACATAGCGGCTGCTGGAATAGTAGGCCCGGAAGCTCAGGGTGACGGTGCGCTTGCTGCCGCCGGAGACGAAGGACAGGCCGCTGAGGGCGTAGTCGCCGTAATCCTCGTCGCTGTAATAGAAGCTGTAATCGTCGATGGTGCTCTTGGTGAAGGCCTCCTCGTCTGAGCCGTCATAGTCGTAGTAGACCGTGCCGCTGCTGGTGCTGAGGGTGTCCTTGGTGGTGAACTCCACCCAGCGCACCGTGTAGGAGGAATACTTCTTCTGGAAGGCC
The DNA here is from genome assembly GCA_964462715.1 of uncultured Oscillibacter sp. Lineage (GTDB taxonomy): Bacteria > Bacillota > Clostridia > Oscillospirales > Oscillospiraceae > Oscillibacter. Next base: position 18,609 of record CAYWYW010000012.1, on the reverse strand, counting down.
TTGTTGAAGTCCGACTTCTTGAAGGCCACGCTGTCGTCGGTTTCCACCGTGTAGACGATGGTGGCGGAGCTGCCGCTGCCGCCGCCCTCCTCGATCTCCAGGATCAGCTCGCCCTCCACATAGCTGTTGGCGCTGCGGTAAGCGGTGAAGCCGATGGTCACGGTGTCCTCGTCGGCGTCCTCGTCCGCCACGAAGGTCAGCTCGTCCAGGTCGAACTCACCGTAATCCTCGTCGCTGTAATAGAAGCTGTTGTTGTTCAGGTCGGAGCGGCTCAGCTCCTGCTCCCCGCTGCCGCCGTAGTCGTAATAGAGCTTGCCCTCAAAGCTGGTATAGGCCTTGGGCGCGCTGAATTCCACCCAGCGGATGGAGCTGCTGGTGTCCTTGCCGTCCTGATAGGCCTCGTTGAAGTCCCCGGCGTCCAGGGCCTCCTGTCCGCCCGGCTCCGCGGTATAGGTGATGGTCTGGGAGGCGGAGACCTGATAGACGGCGTAATAGGTGGTGTCGCTGCTGACGGTCCGGGAGGCCACCTGGCTGGAGGTATAGTAGGTCTGGCCGGTGTAGGCCGCCGTGCTGCCGGGGTTGGAGGTCACCCAGCCCACAAAGGGATAGCTCCCGCTGCCGGGATAGGTGGGGGTGCCGGGGTTGTCCGGGGTCCCGCCCTTGACCACGTTGGTCTGGGTCTTGTAGGTGCCGCTGCCGTTCTTGAAGGTCACGGTCACATAGGGAGTCCCCATGCTGTACCCGCAGGTGTCGCACTTGCCGTTCAGGTCCTTGTCGATGTGGCCGCCCTCATTGGCGTGATAGCCGCAGGTCCGGCACTGCTCCCAGTGGCTGGAGCCGTCGCTCTGCCAGCCGGAGAGGAAGTCGTGGGCCGAGTGGGGCTGCTGCACGTTGCAGACGGTGCAGGTCTTCCAGTGGGAATCCGCGTCCGTGCTGTACCCGGAGGACCAGCTGTGGGCCGCGGTCTCCTTGCCGGAGCAGCCGCTCACCAGGCACTGGCGCTCATGCTTGCCGCTGTCCGTGGTGGATTCGTACCAGGCGCCCCACTGGTGCTGGCCGCTGGGGCAGTCCGCCGCCATGGCCGCCGGCACCATGCCCAGCACCATGACCATCGCCAGCAGGATCGCCGGCAGCCGTTTCTTCCAGAAATTCTTCATAAGCTCCCCTCCGAAAATCTTGATCTGAGGTTGTATAGTTTCCTGCTTGTACCATACCCGAAACAGCGGCGATATTCATGAACAAATTATGAACGGAAACGTTTTCTTTTGCGGACTGCCCATAAAAATTTGGAAAGCGCCTCCGGCCCCGCGGGCTCTTCCCTTTTCCCCTCCCCCGTGCTATCATGGTCTCATCCTGTCGAATCCGGGGGCAACACCATGAAACACCTTCCCAAGCTCCTGCTCTGGCTCCCCGCCGCCCTGTGGTACCGGATGATCTGGGGCTTTTCCGCCCAGACCGCCGCCGTATCCGGCGGCCTGTCGGACCGGCTGCTGTGGCGGCTGCTGGCGGCCCTGTCCCCCATGCTGCGGGAGGCCTGTTTTCTGGCCCTCTGCGGCCTTCTGGGCGCGTTGTCTGTGCTGGGGGCATCCCTGTCCCTCCGAAGGCCTCTCCGCGCTCTGACGGCCTCTCTGGGCCTTGCTCTGGTGCTTTCCGGCCTGCCATCCCTCCTCTGGGGCCTGCCGGCCCTGACAGCCACCCTTCTTTCGGCCCTGGGATGGTCCGTGGGCGTGGGCCTGTGGCTGCTCTGCCTTGCGGCGAAAACCGTTTTCTCCGGAGTTTTCGCTTCTTCTGAACGTGAAAAACACCCGTATAAGGAGTGATCGCTATGCCCCTGAACCTGACCAAGCAGCCGCTTCCCGCCATCTATCAGCGCGGGGGCAGGGACTGCTGCCTGGACCCGGTCAGAAAAAAACTAATCATTGTCACCCCTGAGGAGACAGTCCGGCAGCAAGTCCTCTCCTATCTCATGGAGGAGTTGAAGGTCCCGAAAGAGATGCTCCTGGTGGAAGAACCACTGGTTCACTATGGCGTCTCCTCCAGACGGAGAGCGGACATCATCATCAACCGCCCGGACGGCTCCGGCATTCTGCGGCCCGCCGCAGTCATTGAATGCAAGGGGCCGGGAGTCCTCCTGGGCGACCGTGCGGCGGCGCAGATGGCGGATTACTGCGACACGCTGGGCTGTGATTACGGCATGATGGTCAATGACAGTGAAAGCCTTTGCTACCATTATGACGAAGCCCGAAATGAATACGTCCGGATCGAGGAACTGCCTTCCTATCCGGACCTTATGGGCGGACAGTTCAAGCTCTTTGACCGAGGCGAATGCCCGCCCCGCACGCCATATTCCGAGATTTCCGGTTATTTGAATCAAAACCTAGATGAGACCAGCTGTGATATCAGTTATCAGGCCGAGCACAGCCTGGCCTGTGCCGCTTTCAATCTGCTGGAGGGCCTTCTCGACCAGCGGCACAGGCTGCCCGCGGGGCCATACGGGATGTTCACGCTGCTGGAGGACTACGGCGTCAGAATGCTCTCCTATGGAAACGCGTCCGGCGGTGTGTTCAACGGCCTGTACCGCTCCTTTATCACCGACGTCTCCGGGAGCACGGAATTCGTCTCCATCGGTCTGTCCACTTACACCACCGACGCGCGCCCGGACATTGTGAAAACCGCCCTCAATGTAGCGGTGGACGATGAAAAGGCATCACACCACGCACTCCAGTTGATTTTAGATGACAATGTTGTTTACGCCGGAAACGTATTCGATTTCTACCACCACGGCCGCATTGCCGTCGGCAACCAGGGAAGCGGAAAAATCAGTGAGCTGCGGGAGTTCGTGCGGGCGAAAAGGCCGCAGCTGATCTCGGGCAAGCGGTTCTTTTTGGGCCGTCTGGTGAATGACCGGGATTGGAACCTGGATGACCCTGAGGTGGCCAAACTGGTGGAGAACCTGATCTCTTACGCGCTGATCCGGGACGAGTACCGCGCGTATGTGAAGGCGAAGCGCTGAGGGGCAGGAAGCGTTCCCCCGTCCGGCGGAGCGCGCCCGCACTCCCTGACAGCAAACAGAGGCAGCGGCCGGAAACCCGGCCGCTGTCTTTTTCTATCCCCGAATCTCCATCAGCACGCCGCCGGTCAGGGCGGCGTACCGTTCCGCGGCGCCCCGCTGGACGTCGTCTCCGGTGACCTCCACCATGACGCCGCCGTGGAGCGCCGCCCGCCGGGAGGCCTCCAGCGCCGCGCCGGGCACCACCATCACCTCCAGGTGGGCGGGCTTCAGCCGCTCCACCGCCCGCTCCAGCCGGGCGATGTCCGCCGGGACCTCTCCCCGGGTGACGGCGGCCGCCGTGACCTGCCAATGGGCAAAGTCTTCCTCCACCTCGCCCCGGTCCGCGCCGCCCAGGGTGACGCACAGCTCCGCCAAAAGGGCGGGAGTCAGGGTGCGGCCCCCGGCGATAGCGGCCAGAACGGCGGCCCGGCGGTCCTCCGGAGCGGCCCCCTCCCGGACGGGCAGGCCGTAGTCCCGCTCCCACAGGGAGAGCGCCTGGTCCGCGGAAGATACGCACACCTGGGCGTTCTTCTCCGCCACGGCCTCCGCCAGGGCGCTCTCCCCCTGCTCCAGGGCCGCCAGGGTCTCCCGGATGGGAGACAGCTCCGTCACAAATTCCGGCAGTCTCACGTGCCCACCTCCGTCAGCGTCAGGGTGCCCACCACGGGCACCGCCCCGTCCGCCAGGGTCAGGTTGTCCCCGGAGCCGTTCATGGTGAAGGCGGCCACGTCCGCCACGCCGTCACAGTCCAGCAGCAGCCGCAGCACCTTGCCGTGGCTGACCACATCGGTCCGCAGGGCGGTGTCCCGGCAGAAGTCCGCCAGCGCCTGGGAGAAGGCCGTCCTGACGGCCTCCAGGTCGCCGCCGTCCATCAGCGTGACCGTGGAGGTCACATCCACCGCCGTCTCGGTGGCGGCGATCACCTTGGCGTCGGCCCCCACGGGCCGCTCCCGGTCCACGATGGCCTGGGCCTCGTCAATAACGCTTTGGGCGGGGGCTTTGCCGTCCAGCCCCACCGCCACGATGTCCACGGTGCCGTTTCCCCGGGCCAGGGGCAGCACCTTCACCCGCAGAATGTCCGGCGACTGGCCGCACCAGGCGGCGTAGTCGTCGGCGTTGCCGGAGGCGGGGGTGGCGGCCAGGGCCGCCAGGGTCCGTTCCCGCAGCTCGTCGTCCGTCTCCCCCTCCCGGCGGTTCACGCCCCGGTCGGCGCAGACGGCGGTGAGCCAGTCCCCCACGGCAGAGGACACGAAGGCCCGGCGCTCCAGACCGTCGATGTCCATGCTCCACAGCTGGGCCATTCCGTCAGCGCAGGCCCGGAGCACGTCCCCGGCGAAGGTGCCCTCCTCCGCGCTGCCGGGGCCGGTGTAAGCGGCCGTCAGCAGCCGCAGCAGTTCTTCTTTCGTCATCCGATTAAAACCTCCGTTGTCTGGGTAAACTTCTCATAGACGGTGTGGACGGTGAACCGGGCCTCCACCCGGCTGCCGGTCTTGGTGAAGGAGAACCCATCCACCTCCCGGATGTAGGGGGACGCCAGCAGCGCCTCCCGTACATACTGGCGCACCTGGCTCTCCAGAATGCCCTGGTCCACGCAGCCGCCCAGCAGCCCGGCCAGCTCGTTACCGTAGTCCGCGGACCAGGCGGTGTAGCGGAACCGCTCGCTTTCGGGCCGCAGGGCCCGTGTCACCCAGATTTTCAGCGCCTCGTCGCCGCTGACCAGATACGGCTCCCCGCCCCGCAGGGCGAAAGCCTTGCCGTCCCAGTCCACGGCCCACTCCTGAAACAGCGGCAGCGCCGCTTCCGAAGCGGTTTCGGGGGTCTCCCCCCAGTCGGGAAAGATCATGTTGTTCCACCTCCCACAAAGCCAAGGATCCAGAAGCCCTCCTCGCAGACCAGCAGGGCCACCTCCCGGCCCACGTCCTCCTCCCGGAACCTGGTGCCGCTGGGGTAAAACAGTCCCTCCGTCAGCGCCGTTCCCCGGACGGTGACCGTCAGGGGCGAAATGGCCGTCAGCGTGCCGAACAGGCCGCCGGTGGTCCCTTCCGGCTCCCGCAGCAAGATCTCCAGAAGCTCGCTGTAAACGTTCATGCCTTCATCGCCTCCAAGCTCAAAGATGTGGCGAACAGCCCCTGTTCCCACTTATGTTCGTGGGCGGTGACGGCGTAGGCCCCCTCCAACCCCCACTGGGGCCGGTGGACCTCCACCGTGCCGCCGCAGCGGTACGCCAGGTTTCCCAGCAGGGTCACCCGGGCGGACAGCACCCGGCCTTGCAGGGCGGCTTTCGCCTGCTCCGCCGGGTCGCCGTTCTTGCCGAGGACCTGCTGAAACCGGCCGTAAGCGGTGATGTCCCCGGCGTTTTCGGCGCTGGCAAGGCGGTTTCCGTTCCGCCCCACCACCACGGCCCGGTTGACCATGGTGCGGATGGACGCCCGGCTGGTGACCTCCAGGATGTCCTGGACGGGCAGCGGATACACGATGGGGTCCTGCTTCGTGACGGTCAGCGTCCCGTCCCGGATGGCGATCTCCCGCCCCTCCCCCACGGCTTTGCGCAGGATGGCAAAGGCGGACATGCCCGCCCCGGTGACGATGGTGCGCCGGAGGCCGTCGTCCTCCACGGTGCCCAGGGGGATGCCCAGCTCCCCGGCGATTTTGGCGGCGATGTCCCGCCCGGTGCCGGAAAACACGCCGTACAGCTCGTTCCTTGTCAGGTAAACGCCCCGGTCACAGGCTGTCAAGGTAACGGCCTGCGGGTCCCGGGCCAGCTCCTGGACGCTGCCAAGGAAAACCTCTTTCCCCCCGTCGTCCAGCAGCCGCACCGGGTCGCCCACCGCCAGGGACATCTGCAAAAAGTAGGTGTCCGCCGGGGCGGTGAGCACCGTGGCGGTCAAAGTTGCCGCCGCTTCGCTCCGGGTCTTGCCCAGCCGGATGGATTCCAGGGCGGGCAGCGCCATCTGTTGTCCGATATACAGCTTCACAGTGTCAGCACCTTCCCCACCTGTAATTTCCGGGGGTCCGGCACGCCGTTTTTGGCGGCGATGGCGCGCCATTTGGTCCCGTCGCCGTAAAAGCGGCAGGCGATGTCCCACAGGGTGTCCCCCTGTTTGACGGTGTAGGTCCGGGGCGTGACCCGCTCGTCCGTCCGCTTTTGAACGGCGGCAGCGGAGCCGCTCCCCCCGGCCAGGGCCGCCAGAGCCGACTTGAATTTATACTCCCGCAGTGTCAAAGCCAGCCCCACGTCCCGGTCGCCCTCCGCCAGGGTCTCGGACACGTCCTCGATGAGGAAGGCGTCGTTGATGTCGCTGCCGGAGATGATGAGCCGCACCGGGTCGCCGGAGTCCTGCCAGCTTTTCAGCATGGCGAGAACGGTCTCCGGCTCCTGTCCCGTGTAAAAGGGCGAGCTTGCGGCAGGCAGAAAGGTGGTCAGCCTGACCTCCCGCAGCCCCCTTCCGCCCCAGATGTTCACCGTGCCGCCCATGGCCAGGCTCCGCACCCGGTTTTCATTGGGCCGGGTGACGGTCAGCCGGGCGGGATTGACTGTAAAGTAGATGCGCTCTTCACCGTTGTTGTGCCAAAGCAAAACGGTCCTGGTGTTCATGAAAACCCCCTATCTCACCGCCGCGGCCCGCCGGAGGCCCTCCAGCAGCCGTTCCGCCACCCGCTCCGCCAGTTCCGACGTGATTTCGTGCAGCGGTTCCCGGCGGTTTTCGTCAAATTCCGACGTGGTTTCGTGCAGACCCTCCCGGAATTCCGACTCGGTTTCGTGCAGCCTCTCCTGCCCTTTTCCGCCAAATTCCGACTTGATTTCGTGCACCGTCTCTCGGAATTCCGACGTGGTTTCGTGCAAAGCTCCTGCGGCTTTTGATGGGAATTCCGATGTGATTTCGTGCACCGCATCCTGAACTTCCGACTCAGTTTCGTGCAGCTTCGCCATCGGCCCGGGCACTCCCGCCCGATTCCCGGACAGTTCCAAAGGTGACATAAATCTGCCGTTTTTCTCGGACAACGCAAGATTTTGTGGTTCAAAATCCAAAACAGACCCCATGCTTGGTATTTCCCGGCGGGGGCCGGTCTCTCCGGAAAACTCACGTGAGACTTGTCCATCCACCGGAGCACCCTCCGGGAACTGCACGATTCCCGGTCGGATTTCGGAGAATTGCTTCACAGATTCCTGCACGACATCAAGTCGGTTTTCCCCCTGTGTCAACGTCTCCGGCCCGGCGCTGTCCGGCTCCTGCACGGAGCCAAGTCGGATTTCAGAGAACTCCTTCCCAAATTCCTGCACGGAATCAAGTCGGTTTTCACCGCTGTCCGGGCCGGCCCATGACACGCCGCTGAGCTCCAGAATTGTCCGGGCCGCCGCCAGAGCCTCGCCGTCGGACACATACTGGGTCACCTCGTCCGGGGTGAACAGCCGCCGTTCCCGGCGCAGGGCCTCACCGGCGGCCTGCAATTCCCGGCAGGCGGCGTAGAGCAGGGCCCGGCCGCCGTCGGACAGCCCCAGGGCGGCGCACTCCCGGGGGGACAGCGCCTCCACGGTCACGGTGCCCAGCTCACCGCAGTCCACCTGGGCGGTGCGGCCCCTGCGGGAGACCCGCTCCCGCAGGGTGTCGGCCAGGGCCATCAGTCAGCGGCCTGGATGCGGTCCAGGCACACCAAATCGGAGGGGCGGAAGGTGAAGGGCAGCTTCTGCTGGTTGACCTCGCCCATCTTGTAGTTCATAAAGGGCAGCTCGGTGAAGGCCACGTTGTCCACGCTGTACCGCTCCTCGGCGCCGTCGGCGGCGTCGGGGTCCTTCAGGGCGGTGGTGATGGTGCAGCGCTTGTCGATGCCGCGCTTGGCCTGCTCCAGCACCTCGAAAAAGCGGGTGTAGACCTGCTTGAGGGTCATGGTGCCCTGGCCGGAGTAGCCGGTGATCTTGCTGTCCACGTCCATGCCTAGCTGGACCTTTTCCCGCTGGACCTTGACGGTCAGGGTCAGCTCGGACAGCTCCGCAATGCGGGCGCCGTCCACCCAGACCTCGGCGAAGGAGCCGGAAAGGGTGCGATTTGCCTGTAAATTGGTTGCCATTTATCGTTCCTCCTTACTTACATCGCAATGACCAGCGACAAATCCTCCATGGCGTCGCAGAAGGTCAGATCGGCCTCCAGAAACACCTGGCTGCCGGTGTTGGCCCGCAGGATGTCACCGTCCTTCATGTCGCTGGTGTCGGTGCCCTGGGATTCCAGATAGCTTCTCTGGCCGGACAGGGACACAAAGCAGCGGTTGTCCGCCGTTTTGTCCAGCACATCGCCCTCCAGACCCTTGAGATAGGCGTTGATGGCGGTGACCAGCAGCAGCTTGTTGTCGTAGTCGTTGAGGACCTTGCCCACGTAGCCGCTCTCGAAGGCTTGGGAAATGTCGGTGCGGATCAGGTCGATGCCCTCGACGATCTTGATCTTCTGGAAGGGCGCGGCCTTGTCCACGGTCAGGGTGGTCAGGGAGTTGACGGCCCGGCCCAGGCGGTAGCCGTCCCGGCCGGAGACGATGATCAGCTTGCCGCCGTCCACGTCCTTGTCGGGGTCGGCGCTGGCGGCGCAGCTGACCACCTCGGTCAGGTCCGCGTAGGTGGCGGAGCGGGTCAGGGGCAGGGCCGCCAGCAATCCCGCCACCCGGACGGCGTAGCTTCTGGCGTCGATGGCGCCGTCGTCCAGCACCAGGTCGGACACGCACAAGTTCACAATGCCCTCGCAGTCCGGCCCGGCGGCATTGGCCACCACGGCCTTGACGCCCCGTCCTGCGCTGCGCTGGCTCTTGATGAAGGAGATGACCTCCGTGTCCGCCAGGCCGGGGGCGGCCAGCCAGTCGAAGGGCAGGCGCTCCAGAGCCTCAAAAGCGGCGCTGTCGTCCTCGCCCACCCGCAGGACATAGACCTTGCTGGGGGCGGCCAGGAAGGCCAGCTCCAGCAGGCGGTAGCTGTCGGCAGTGAACAGTTCCTCGGGCACCTCCGCCAAACTCTTGTATACGGCCTCGTCCGCGCCGCCCTCCGTGGCGTCCGTCAGCGCCACCGCCAGCGCGCCCCGGGCGGACCGGGTGATGGCGGACACAGCCGCCGTCTGGAAGTTGATAAAAATTTCAGGTAGACCCATACATACCTCCAAAATCGTAAGATTTGATACTTAAACGCCTAAATGGAGCGTTTTCATAGTCTCGTCAGCCGCCTCGCCGGCGCTGTCGTCAGGTGGCACCGGCACGCACAGCTCCAAAGAGAAGGTCAGCTCCTCCCCCTCGGTTTTGATGTCCAGCGGATGCAGCGTGCGGCGCCCGCCCGCCGTCTCCATGGGCACGCCCCGCAGCAGGCAGGGCACCAGGGAGGAAAGCAACGCGGTGTTTTCATCCCGGTTCCGGTCGGACGCCGCCGTCACCGTCACCCGGTAGGTGTGCTCCGCCTGCCGTCCGCCGTCCACCAGCACGGTGCCGTCCTCCCGGACGGCCACCGCCAGCAGGGGGTATTCCCCAGCCGCCCGGGTGCGGTCCGCCACGGCGCGCACGCCCGTAGCCTTTTGCAGATACGCCGTTACGGCGTCCTGAATGGCTTTCATGCGCTCCCCTCCCCTGCTGTATCTTCTGACTCACGTGAGTCCCGTCCGACCTCACGTACCTCCACCACCGTCACACAGTGGGAGGGATAGCGAAAGCTGTCGGAGGCGCGGCCGTGCCAGACTCGTCCGGCTTCGTCGGAGACCTCCACCCGGTCGCCCAGGCGGAAGGCCAGCTCCGGCCGGGTGTACAGGGAGAGCCTGTACGCCGCCTCCGGCAGCACATAGGCGCTGTCGGGGGGCGTAGGGGCGCTGGTGTGGGCGGAGCGGCTCAGGGCGCAGGGCGCGGCCTGACAGACGGCTTCCTCGCCCCCGTCCGCAAGGGGCCGGAAGGCGGTGACGGTGTGCAGGTACGTCCGGGCCAGAATGGCCGCCATGGCGCTGTCTGTCATGGCTCAGCCCTCCTTTAACTGCCCCAGCCTGCGCCAGGGGGCCAGCCCCGCCAGGGCGGGAGAGCCGCTTTCCCCCACGGCGTAGGTGACGGAGGTGTCGCCCCGGGTGACGCTCTGGACAGCGCCGCCCTCTCCGCCCTCCATGGCGAGGGCCAGCGCCGCCACAGCCTGCTCCATGTCCTCCGGGATATCCTCCCGGCAGCACCAGGCGCAGGCCCGCTGGGCGGCCATCTCCGTCAGAGCGTTCCCGTTGTCCCCCAGGCTGCGCCCCGCAAGGGCTTCCGCTTTCGCCCGGATGGCAAAAACCTTGTCAGCGCTTACCATCAGGCAGCCACCACGGCGCCGATGGAGGCCAGACGCTTGCTGGGCACGAACAGGTCGTACAGGTAGCGGGCCTGGATGGCGGTGCCGTCAAAGAGCTGGTTCTCCTGGGGGCCGAACTGCTTGATGGCGTCCAGCTTGCTGACCGCCAGGGGGGTCTCGCAGTGGGTGATGAGGCAGGAGATGTCCTTGGCGCCCTCGCCGGCCACGATGCCGCCGTTGTTGCTGTCGCCGCTCTGGACGGTGATGGCGGTTTTCATGCGGCTCTGGGGCACGAAGATGCAGGGCAGGTCGTCCAGCATCATGACGTTCTCGTAGGTGATGCCGTTGATGGACACGGCGTTGCCGAAGGAGATATCGTGGTACGTGCCGCTGGCGGCCTCCAGGAAGTCGGTCTTGTGCTTGTGGCTGATGAGGGCCACGTAGCCGTCCATTTCCTCGGCGTCGTCCCGGACGGTCTGGAGCAGGCCGCTGACGGTGGCGATGGCGTTGGCCTTGGTGAGGGTTGCGGACACGATGTGGGTGGCGCTGTGGCCGGCGTCAGCCGCCGCCAGGGCGTACAGGCGGTGGATGCGGTAGGTGTCCTGCTCCTTCACCAGAGCGTTGCGGGCGAACTCCCGGATGACGTTCTCGGCGGTGACCAGGAAGCCGGTGTCGTTGGGGTCGGTGCGGTCCAGGGAGAACTTGACGCCCCGGTCCATGGACAGGGTGTAGCTCTTCCAGCTGTTGGTGACGGTGCCCTGGGGATAGGCGGAGCCGTCGGCCTTGGTGGCGTCGTAGTCGCCCAGGCCGGTGGTGGACAGGGTGGAGATCTCGATGTCCCTGCCGCCGGTGAAGCGGACCTTGCCCGCCTCGGGGATCATCCAGGCGGTGGCAGAGGAAGCCGCCAGCTCCTCGTCAATGAACTGCTGATATGCCTTTGCGTAATCAAATGCCATTATTATACCTCCAGTATTCGAATTTTCGGTCTTTTGGACCCGATGGACCCACGATACCGAAAAAAAAGCGCCCCGCCTTGGGAACCGCTTCCCAAAAGCGGGACAGGAGCCTTTCCCTCCCCGGAACGCAGCAGCGCAAAACGCCCCGGACATGCAAGTGTCCGGGGCGTTCAGTCTCACCGGCGTACATACGGGGCTTGACCCGTATAGAAGTGCGCCTTGATCTGTTCGGCAAACTGGAATTTATGCTCATCTTTCTTCATCATAGATGACGGTAACGATGGATTTTGAACCGCAGGTACCATTCTTTTGTATATCATCAAAGTCAGAAACAAGGCTATCAGGAGAAATGGAATCCTTATAGGCGATTGTGTAGTCGATCCATCCGGGACTTTCATTCGTATCTTTTTCTCTGTGATATACATACTTCAAAACATCCCAATTGATTCCTTCCAAATATGACCCCTTGTATGTTTCCACTTCCATGCTGATCATATTCTGAACCGGGATTCGCTCTATCAGTTCGACAAGTTTTTTTCTATCTTTGATTTTTAACGTTTGCATTTTGTGATTCCCTCCTTTACAAATTCCGATTAACGGGTCTATATGGCCGCATAAGATCACATAGCAACATGGCGTGCGAGAATCGTCACAGCAGTGCAAACGACTGTAACTGTTGACTGTCTTATGAACACCGCGCTTTCCCGTGGGGCTTTTTCCCGCCCGTTTCCGCCGGACCGGCGAAGGATGGGACGGATCAGCGTATCAACGCAAGCGGCAAAAGGGGCGTCCCGCCTTTCAAAACAGCCCCGCCACGCCGCAGGTCAGCGCCGTGATGATGCCCCCGGCGATGACCACGCCCAGGGCGATGGCGGGCAGGGCGGTCCGCATGCGGATGTCCAGCACGTCGGCCACCAGAGCCCCGGTCCAGGCGCCGGTCCCCGGCAGGGGGACGGCCCCCGCAGCTCCACCACCGGCACCGTGGCGGTGAAAAAGGTCATCAGCAGCTTTCCAAATAATGTTTCCCCAAACAGCATATCGTCTCCGGCGCGGCCCAGCCGCGCTTTTTTCTGTCCTTTTTGTCCGATTGTACCATACCCCCGGCGTGATGGCAACCCGCCTCCCCCATCCGTTGCCAAATGGGAATCAAAAAAAATTTTCCATCTGTTGCACGTTCCCGTGCAAGTTTTCCGGGATGGTCCCCCCATATAGGAAGGACTTCTTCGGAGAATCCCCTCCCTGGCCCGCCCCGGCCCGCCGTGGTACGCTCCCAATACCGATCTCAAGAAAGGAGCTGCCTATGAACGTTCAAGCAAGTATTTCCCCCATGGCGGGAGGCCGGCCATGAAGGACACCGCGCAATTCCGCGCCGCCGCCCGGGACCCGGCAGAATTTGGTAAATATTACCTGTCCCATTACTTCACCCGGCCCTCTCCCCCGTTCCACCGCCAGCTGTCGGAGCTGTGGCGCCGCCGGGTGATGAAGAACCGGGACCCGGTCAGCGACTGCGCCGCCATGCTGGCGGACAAGGGCGCCCGGTCGGCCATCGCAGCCCCCCGGGGCCACGCGAAAAGCACAGTCATGAGCCTGCAAAACGTGCTCCACGCGGCGCTGTACGGCTACAAGCGGTACATCCTGCTGGTCTCGGACACGGAGGCCCAGGCGGTCAGCTTTCTGGACGCCATCAAAAACGAGCTGGAGACCAACGACCGGCTGCTGCGGGACTTCGGGGAGCAGCCGGGAAAGACCTGGAAGACGTCCTCCATCCTGCTGTCCAACGGCTGCCGGATCGACGCGGTGGGCAGCGGGCAGAAGCTGCGGGGCCGGCGGAACTATGAGCGCCGCCCGGACCTGATCCTGTGCGACGACATCGAAAACGACGAGGGCGTCCGGACGGCGGAGCAGCGGCAGAAAACCGCCGACTGGTTCTGGAAGGCGGTGTGCAAGTCCGGGGACAGCTACACGGACATCCTGGTCATCGGCACCATATTGCACCACGACTCTCTGCTTGCCAACCTGCTGGAAAACCCGGGCTTCCAGAGCCGGAAGTATCAGGCCGTCCTGTCGGACGCCCCCTCGCCCCTGTGGGGGGACTGGGAGAAGCTGTTCACGGACCTGACCGACCCCGACCGGGAGAAGACGGCCCACGCCTTCTTCTACAAGCACCGCAAGGAGATGCTGGCGGGGGCGAAGGTTCTCTGGCCGGAGAAGCTCTCCTACTACGACCTGCGGGTCATGCGGCTGACGGAGGGAGAGGCTGCCTTCAACTCGGAGATGCAGAACCAGCCCATCGACCCGTCGGCCTGCCTGTTCTCGTCCCAGTGGTTCCGGTACTTCAATCCCGCCGAAATCGATTTCCGGGCCCCGTCCTTCCGGTTCTACGGCTACTGCGACCCCTCCCTGGGCCGGACGGCCACCAGCGATTACTCCGCCATCCTGACCCTGGCGGTGGACGCTGAAACGGGCCTGGCCTACGTCTGGGACGCGGACATCCAGCGCCGCCACCCGGACCGGATCATCTCGGACATTCTGGAGAAGGAGCGGCAGCTCCGCCGGGAGACGGGCCGGGGCTACACGCTGTTCGGCGCCGAGACCAACCAGTTCCAGTGGTTCTTAAAGGAGCAGCTGGCAAGGGAGTCGGCCCGGCAGGGGCTGTACCTGCCCATTCAGGGCGTCCGGGCCACGGAGGACAAGACCATGCGCATCGAGACCCTCCAGCCGGACGTGAAGAACGGGTATATCCTGTTCCGCAAGGACCAGACGCTGCTGTTGCAGCAGCTGTCCCAATTCCCCCTGGGGGCCCACGACGACGGCCCCGACGCCCTGGAGGGCGCCCGCACCCTGGCCCGGAAGCAGAGCCGCACGGCGAACCTGGCGGGATTGCGGCTGTAAAGACTCACATGAGTCCTGTCCAACTCACCCGTTTACAAAAGAAAGGAGAAATTTACCTATGTCAACCCCTTACATGACCACCGCCCGTCCCATCCGCATGACGGACATCCCGGAGGAGTACCGGGACATCGCCGAGGCCATCGGCCTGGAGGCCTTCACCCAGCTGACGCTGCTGTGCGGCGGCCAGAGCCTGTACATCCCCAAGCGGGAGTCCCTGGAGCGGGGCGCCCGGGACCGGGACATCCGCGCCCGGTTCGACGGCGGCAACTACCGTGCCCTGGCGGTGCAGTTCCGCCTCAGCGAGCGCCAGATCCGGAAGATCATCAACGGAACAAGAAGCTGACTCACGTGAGACTTGTCCGACTTTCCAATTCTTACAACTCTGTTACAAACCAACTTTTTCTTCCACTTTTCTTCCATTTATGCTATACTCATACTGAATAATCATCTCTTTTCCCAAAAAGGAGGGACCCCCATCATGGCCCAGCTCCCCGAGCCTTTTGAACAGCTGAAAGACGCTCCCCAGCGCTTTCTGGAGACGGAGCAGTTCCAGGAGATGCTGTCCACCTACCAGAAGATCAAGCCCCTGGAAAAAGACCATCCCCGCAAATTCAAAAACCAGATGAACACCTACGACTTCGGGGACATCTACCCGCTGCTGGACAGCTACCTCCAGACCCACGACCTCAGCACTCCGGAGGCCGTGGCCGCCGCCGTGGCAGCGGGAGAACCGGAGACCGTCACTCTGGCCGCCACGCTGATGGAGATTTTTGAGACCACCGTGGCCGAGCGGGTGCAGGAATACGACGTGCTGGGCAACAGCCCCGCCACCTACTTCATCTGCGGCGTGTGGGCCAACATGAAGCGGGGCCGGGAGTTCCATCCCGCCTCCAACGGCATCACCGTCACCTACGACCAGCCCGACGCCTACGGCAACCAGAACATCCGCTACCGCAACAAGGACTACGAGATGACCCTGGTGTTCGAGGCGGTGACGGAGTACACGAAAAACCTGAGCTGGACGGCCCACCGCCTCCTGATCTACACCCTGATGCGGGGCAACGCGGACAACTGGCGCAACAACACCGCCACCTTCTCCATCGAGGAGTACATGGCCTGGGCGGGGCTGAAATCCAGGGACGCGGCCTACCGCCAGCTGAAGAAGGACATGCAGTCCATCACCGGCATGAAGATCACCGCCGAATCCTTCAAAAAGTACTTTGAATCCTTCTACATCACCCATCTGGCCACGGAGGCCTCCATCAAGAAGTACACCGGCGAGGTGCGCATCTCCTTCGCGGAGAACGTGCGCCACTTCCTGACCCAGTACTACCAGCTGATCCCAGACTGGATGGGCCAGCTGTCGGAAAACGCCTACCGGCTGGCCTTTTACCTCTTCTACCGGGCCAGAAAAGCGCCCATCGACGAGGACGGCACCTTCCGGGTGAAGATCGAGGACATCATCCATTACATCGGCCTGCCCACCAAGGAGGAGGTCAAGAACCGCAACTACGACGAGGCCATCATCCGGCCCTTCAACAAGGCGGTGGAGGAGATCGAGAACATCTCCGGCGGCTCCATTCACATGGACTTCGACTACGACGACATCAACACTTTCCTGGCGGGCAAAATGAACGTGGGCATTGACGAGGCCATGCAGAGCTACATTCAGAAGATCGAAAAGACCAAAACCACCAAGCAGCTGGAGGCCAAAAAACCCCGGAAAAAGAAGGCCTCCCCGGAGGAAACCACCTGACGCGCCCCCGTGATCTGCACGAAACCATGTCTGAATTCCCTGTCATTCTTCCCCCAAAGACCGCAGGGAAACAGCCTGTTGTGCAACCGTTTCTTCACAAAATTACGAAAAAACTGTGAAAATGCCCGGACACACCCCATTTGAAGCCTGTTTTCCACAGAGTTCCCCACAATTGAGGCGAAATTGTGAAAAACAGTCCCTCTCCGGGCTGTCCGATTCCGACTCCTGCACGTGCTGACCCGACTTCAACTCGTGCAGTCCCGACCCGGCATCGTGCGGCAAGACTCAAAACGCCCCTGCCATTTTTCCCGGTTTCCGGCACTTTTATACCCGGAAATTTCCAAAAAAGCAGCCGCATATTTCTAATCCCCCAACTTTTTCAAAATTCACTTTTTTGCGGCGAAACTCCCTTATAGATATATTAAGATATCTTACTGCCCCGGGTCGCTGCGCTCTCCCCGGGGCGGTTATGCTATCATAACGGCAAGGCCCCCTGATACCATACGCGGCTGGCTTCGCCGCCGCTTTTACTGGGTTTTTTGTTCCTTTTTTGAAAAAAAGGAACCGAAAAAACTTTAACTTGCGTTCTCAAGGAGGCGCTCCTATGCCCGATACCTTTGATTCCCTCCGCCCCCGGATCGTGGACTACCTTCACGAACGGGGCATCGACCCCCGCAGGCGGTTCCGCTGCCTGAACCCCCAACATCTTGACCGGGACCCCTCCATGGGCTTCGACCCGAAACGGAACAAGGTCCACTGCTTTGCCTGCGGGGCGGATTACGACCTGTTCGACCTGCTGGCCATGGACGAAAACCTCTCCACCCCCCTGGAAGCCCTGATCTCCGCCAGTCAACATTATGGCGACGGGTCCGCGGACCGTCCCGCCAGGCGGGCCGCTCCTGAGTCGGGGGGGAGCCGGGGGGAGGGGGGCTCCGCCCCCAGCGTTTCGGGCGAAGAACCAATCCCTCCCTCTTATTTGGAGACCTGCTTCGCCCACCGGGCCGAAACCTCCTATTTTTCCCAGCGAGGCCTGTCCGCGGACACCGTGGACCGCTTCCGCCTGGGCTACGACCCCAAGCGGGACTGCGTGGTATTGCCCTGTGAAGGGGGCCATTTCGTCCGGCGTTCAGTAGGGGAGAAGCGCTACCTGAATGAAAAAGGCCGGCCCTCGCCCCTGTTCCAGCCGGAGCTGCTGCTGTCGCAAAGTCCGCCTTCCACCGCGGACGCCGCCCCCGTCTTTCTCCTGGAAGGAGCCTTCGACGCTCTCTCCGCCGAGGAGCTGGGCTATCACGCCTGTGCCCTGAATGGCTCCGGCAACAAAGAGAAGGCCGCCGCTCTCATTCGGCAGCTGCCCAAGCCCGCTCCCATCCTGCTTCTGACGGACAACGACGCGGCCGGTGACGCCTGGGCCAGGGCGCTGACGGACGAGTTCCCCTGGCTGTACCGCTGTTCCCCGGTGCCGGTGGGCAAGGACCTGAACGAGTATCTCTGCGCCGACCGGGAAGGGGCCGCCCGGTTCCTGTCCCAGTGCGTGGCGGATTGGGCGGCAAGCCAGCCGCCGCCGTACACCGAGTCCTCGGCCGCCGGACAGATGGACGCCTTTTTGGCCTACATCGAGAAGCAGGCCACCCGCCCGGCCCTCAGGACCGGCTTTGAGCAGCTGGACCAGGCCCTGGATGGCGGCCTGTATGACGGCCTGTACGTCATCGGCGCCGTCAGCTCCCTGGGCAAGACGGCCTTCTGCATGCAGATGGCGGACCAGCTGGCCATGCAGGGAAGGGATGTCCTCATTTTCTCCTTAGAAATGATGACCTGGGAGCTGATGGCCCGGTCCATCTCCCGGGAGAGCTTCCAGCTGGACACCAGCGCCCGGCGGCGCATGGCCAAGACGGCCCGGGGCGTGCTGGACGGCAAGCGCTGGGTCAACTACACCGCCCAGGAAAAGGCCCACCTGGAGCTGGCCCGGACCAAATACGCCTCCTACGCGAACCACCTGTATTTCCGGGAGGGCGACCACGAGACGGGGCTGGACTACATTCAAAAGGAAGTGGCCCGCCACATCGCGGAGACGGGGGAGAAGCCGGTGGTCCTCATCGACTACCTTCAGATCATCGCCCCGGTGGACGTGCACTTCACGGACAAGCAGAATCTGGACCGCATTGTCTGCGCATTGAAGAAGCTGTCCCGGCAGTATGAGCTGACCATTTTTGCCATCTCGTCCTTCAACCGGGAAAACTATAATTTAGAGGTCTCCATGAACGCCTTCAAGGAGTCCGGCGGCATTGACTACTCCGCCGACGTGCTGCTGGGCCTCCAGGCCCGGGGGGCGGGCCGCCAGGGCTTCAACATCGACGAGGAGAAGCGGAAGGACCCCCGGGAGCTGGAGCTGAAGATCTTAAAGAACCGCTCGGCGGCCCTGGGGGCGCCCATCCCCCTGCGGTACTACCCGGCCTTCTCCTGCTTTGTGGAGGGGTAAGGCGCGCTGCCCGGACAAAACTCACGTGAGACCGGGCACATGCCCACAGGTCCCGGCAGGGAAGAGATGGACTTCCGGGAAAAGTTCCGACTTGGTTTCGTGCAGTGCCCTGAGCGGCGCGCCCAAAAGGGGCCCCCGCGCGAATCCAGCGGAGCGAATCGCGTGGGGAGGAGGAGACACAGCGGAGCGAGAGAGCCCGGGCCGCCA
>CAYWYW010000011.1:0-38385 GCA_964462715.1 uncultured Oscillibacter sp. | reverse complement strand
GAGCGCCACCTTGCCAAGGTGGAGGTAGCGAGTTCGAGCCTCGTAGCCCGCTCCAGTTTGATGCCCACACAAAAGTGTGGGCATCAAAATCTAAAAATAAATGTGGACTTTTTCGAAAGGTTTGCATATAATATAAATGTACCCCGTGGTGACATAGCCAAGTGGTAAGGCAAGAGTCTGCAAAACTCTCATTCCCCGGTTCAAATCCGGGTGTCACCTCCAGAAAGAAACCTCGTAACCGCAATGGTTACGAGGTTTTTCTTGTGCTTTCAGAGAGCAGTTTCCCTTATTTTTTCTTTACCGGACGCATTTTTGGGGTTTTTCACGAGAAGCGCACCCGCTTTCGCAGGTGCGCTTCTCGCAATAAAGCTCAATAGAACTCCCGGATGTAGTTCAGGACATCCTCCCGGGTGCCCATGAAGGGGCCGGGAGTCTCCATCTTCAGGGAGACCAGTGCGGTGCAGTACTGCAAGGCCTCGGCGATGTCGGCCCGCTGACGCTCGGTGATGTAGCCGGCGAAGGTGGTGTCGCCCCGCCCCGTGCGGCCGGACAGGTTCCGGGCCTTGATGGGGCAGGTGTAGATCTTCTGACCATCGTAGGCCAGCACCTCGGTGTTGTGAGTAATGAGGACCTCCTTGGCGCCCCAGCTGTACAACAGCTTGGCCGCCTCGGCACGGTCAGTCAGGCCCGTCAGGATCTCCGCCTCGGCGGCGTCAGTCTTGAGGTAGTCGATACAGGGCAGGTATTCCTTCTTCTCCGCCCAGTCGTGGAAGGCCATGGTCTTATCGGCCTCCACGTGGCGCAGCAGGCACTGGACGTCCACGGCCACCTTGCCGTGCTTGGATGCCTCGGCAAACAGGGCACCGTCAAAGTCGCCGTAGACCAGGCCCGCGAAGTGGTAGATCTTCGTGTCGATATCGGGGAGCTCGTCGAACTTGAAGGAATCGCACACGCCCATGGAGGTGCAGGCCCGCTTTTCCTTATCGGCGGTGAAGTACTGGTTGCGGATGGAGCAGGTGGCCTTGGATTCCTTCCAGTACACATCGGCGCCAGAGTCCTTGAACCGGGTCTCCACATCCGCGTCGGCGGGATTCAGCTTGGTGAACAGGGCAGTCCTGTTGCCGCTTTTGGCGGCGGCAAAGCCAGAGGCTACCACGGCACCGCCTACCTCCTTGCGCTCATTGCCCTGATAGTCAATGTTGTGGTCCAGGGAGACGGGTCCGATGACCAGCACATCGTATTCCTTTTTCATAGTTCCCTCTTCTTTCTTTGAAATCAAACGAATGGGAAGCTCCGAAGCCGGAGCGTTCACCTTTGTTGTTTCATCCTACCATCACGGGGGAAAATGGTCAACCGGACAGGGGTGGTTTTCCGCAATCGCACAAAAGCCCTGGAGATTTTTTGGAGGAAATCACATGGCCTGACGCCCTGCAAGGCCCCCGCCGCCCCTTGCGCACAGCGGCGATCCGGTTTATAATTTTATCATTCTGGCCCGCCGGGAAGGACGGGAGATCGGAGAACGATATGAAAGATGCAAGGACCATGGCATATATCAACCTCTTTGCCGTGCTGGGTGCGTTGCCGTATCTGTGCGAGCTGGACAGGGAGGCTGCGGAGCTGATCGCGGGGAAAACGGTATCCGTGGGCTTCGCCGTAAAAGACGGCCCCTCCGCCACCCTGTTTTTTGGCGGCGGAAAGTGCCGGATGGCCCCGGGCGTGGACCGTTGCCAGGTGAAGCTGCCCTTCTCCAGCTGCGAGAAGTTCAACGGCCTGATCGACGGCACCGTCACCCCCATTCCCAGCAGAGGCTTTACAAAAATCGGTTTCCTGACCGGCCCCTTCACCAAGCTGACGGACCGGCTGTCGGCTTTGCTGAAGCCGGAGCCCGGCGCCCTGGAGGACCCGGAGTTCTTCCGCGTTTCCACCACGCTGATGTTCCACGTTATCGCTGAGGCCATCGCCCAGGTGGCCAACGAGGACAAGATCGGCCGGTTTTCCGCCTCCAATATCGTGGATGGCACGGCCAAGCTGTCCATCCAGGGCGGCCCTGCGGCGGCCCTGTGCTGCCGGGATCACCGGCTGCTGACCATCCATAAGGCCCCGGAGCATCCCCTTTCCTACATGGAGTTCGCGGACATGCACCTGGCCCGGGACCTGTTTGACGGCAAGGTCAACGCCATCGCGGCGGTGGGCGCCGGACAGGTCCGCATCGGCGGAATGATCAGCCAGATCGACAACATCAACCGCATCCTGGACCGGGTGGCGGTGTATCTCGGGTAAGGAGGGACGGATATGAAGATCAATGACTATTCCAAGAGCCGGGAGGCCTACCTCCGGGCCTGCAAGGTGATCCCCTCCGGCATCTACGGCCACCAGGGCCCCGCCGAGGGCTGCTATACGCCCATTGAGGCCTGGCCCATGTTCTCCTCCCGGGCGGAGGGCAGCTACTTCTGGGACCTGGACGGCAACCGGATGATCGACTACATGTGCGGCTACGGCCCCAACATCCTGGGCTATCACGATCCGGACGTGGACGAGGCCGCCCGGAAGCAGCGGGCGCTGGAGGACTGCGTCACGGTGCCCTCTACCAAAATGATTGACTTCGCGGAGCTGCTGGTGGACACGGTGGCTTGCGCCGACTGGGCCTTTTTCGCCAAGAACGGCAATGATGTCACCACACTGGCCATCATGACCGCCCGGGCCTACACCCACCGGAAGAAGATCGTGTTTTTCAAGGGCTACTACCACGGCGTGTCCCCCTGGACCCAGAAGATGGACTATGCGGGCGTCCTGGAGGAGGACGTGATGCACAACCTGTACGTGGACTGGAACGACTTTGACCAGCTGGCGGAGCTGTTCGACCGCTATAAGGGGGAGATCGCCGCCGTCATCGGCCAGCCCTACATGCACGGCAACTTCAAGGATAACGAGCTGCCTGCCGACGGTTTCTGGCAGAAGGTCCGCAAGCTCTGCACCGACAACGGCACCGTCCTGATCGTGGACGATGTCCGGGCGGGCTGGCGCATCGACCTCCGGGGCAGCGACCACTACTTCGGCTTCAAGGCGGACCTGATCTGCTTCTGTAAGGCTCTGGCCAACGGCTACAATGTCTCCGCCCTCTGCGGCCAGGACTTTTTGAAGAACACCGTCTCCGGCATGAGCTATACGGGAAGCTATTGGCTGTCCGCCGTGCCCTTTGCCGCCGGTATCGCCTGCATCGAGAAGATGAAGAAGCTGGACCTGCCCCGCGTCCTTAACGAGAAGGGCAAAAAATTGGGTGATGGCCTCATGGAAGCGGGCAAAAAGTACGGCTTCGACCTTCATGTGTCCGGTATG
Source organism: uncultured Oscillibacter sp. (assembly GCA_964462715.1). Taxonomy (GTDB): domain Bacteria; phylum Bacillota; class Clostridia; order Oscillospirales; family Oscillospiraceae; genus Oscillibacter. The sequence continues at coordinate 35,049 of CAYWYW010000011.1, read as the reverse complement.
CCCAGCCTGTTCTATCTGCGGCTGGCAGATGACCCCAGCCTGATGCTCCATCAGGAGTGGATCGCCGAGTGCGTGAAGCGGGGCGTGTTTTTCACCACCCACCACAACCACTTCATCAACTATGCCCTCTCTGACGCCGACATCGCAGAGACCATTGCTGTGGCCGAAGAGGCCTTTTCGGTGGTCCGGGCGCGCCATCCGGAGGACTGAGGGTCCCGGCTGCTTTGGCGGCGGAAAGAAATAGAAAAGGAAAACGGCCCGGTGGGGTCGTTTTCTTTTGCGGATAATTCCCCGTGCCGGGGGCAAGCTATGGGAAAACGAGGAAAGGAAGTTTTTCTATGGCTGAACGACTTGTCATTGCCCTGGGGGGCAATGCGCTGCAGTCCGGGAACGCCGCCCCTACCGTCGAGGCCCAGCTGGAGGTGGTCCGGGGAACGGCCCGGCAGCTGGCGGAGATTAGTGCCCGAGGCTATGAAATGGCCATTGTCCACGGAAATGGCCCACAGGTGGGACGTATCCTGCTTGCCAGTGAGACCGCCAAGGATGTGGTCCCGCCCATGCCCTTCGACGTCTGCGGCGCCATGAGCCAGGGCTATATTGGCTACCACATCCAGCAGGCCCTGAAATATGCCCTGGCCGCCCGGAACCGGAACTACCCGGTGGTGGCCCTGACCACCCAGATGATCGTGGACGGGAACGACCCGGCTTTCCAAAACCCCACCAAGCCCATCGGTGCTTTCTATACCGAGGAGGAGGCCCGGGCACTGGAGCGGGAGAAGGGCTACGCCATGCGGGAGGACGCCGGCCGGGGCTGGCGACGGGTGGTGGCGTCGCCCCTGCCCCGGAAGATCGTGGAGATCGAGGCAGTGCGGCTGCTGTGGGACCACGCCATCGTCATCACCTGCGGCGGAGGCGGCGTACCGGTGGTGGAGCACCCCGACGGCACCCTGGAGGGAGTGGCGGCGGTCATCGACAAGGACTTTGCGGCGGAGCTGCTGGCAGAGGAGGTCAATGCCGACGCCCTGCTGATCCTGACGGAGGTGGAAAAGGTGGCCATCCACTTCGGTAAGCCCAATCAGCAGGACCTGGGCCGCCTGAGCCTGGCGGAGGCCGCCCGGTATGTGGAGGAGGGGCAGTTCGGCGTGGGCAGTATGCTGCCCAAGGTCCAGGCGGCTATGAAGTTCGTCCGGGCCAATCCCGGCAGAAAGGCCATCATCACCAGTCTGGACAAGTGCCTGGACGCATTGGACGGCAAGACCGGAACGGTCATTACCTTTGCATGAATGAAAACTTCCCCGGACCGATATACGGCCCGGGGAAGTTCATTGTGTGACTGATCCGGCATTACCAGGCGTGATACAGGCGGGACTGGGCTGGAGTCATGGCGAAGAAGGCGTAGTTGACGCTCTGCTCCCCGTCGCCCCAGGTGGTGTCGATGTGGTATTCGGTGCCGTCCAGAATGGCAGAGGTCCAGATGTGGCTGTCGTTGAACACGGAGGTGCACTGGATGCCCTCCAGCTTCAGCAGCAGGTTATAGGCGCCGGTGTAGCCGTCGCACACGGCAGTCCCACGGTGGAACAGGCTGTATGGCAGATGGCTGAGGGAGGCTTCGCCTGCAGCATTGTCGTAAACGCAGTTCTCACAGATCCAGCCGTAGTAAACCCGGGCCATTTCCCATTGGGTCATGGTGTCCGTCAGCTGTCCCTCTTCCCAAAGCTGCTGACGCACAGCCAGGGCCGCGTCCATGGTGGTCTCCCGGAAGGCGGGGAGCTCTTCCTGAACGGCGGTGGAGGAGAAGGTGATGGTCATGGTCCCCAAAGTGTTGTAGGTACAGGCGGCGCTGTTGTAGCTCTGCTCGCTGTATTTTTTTACAGTCGTCAGGGCATCATTCAGAATTTGACGGGCCGTGACGGCGGTAAGTCCGGGATAACTGAGGGTCAGCTGATTGCTGCCGGAGGAGAGCATATAGCGGACAGTGCTGTCCAGCTCCTCGGCCGTGGACGGAGAGTCGATGTACTTCCCCGGTTCCACCAGCTGGGCCAGAGTGCTGCCCGCCGGAGCCGGAGGATCGCTGAGGGACCACTGGGGGGCGACCCGCAGGGCGGGGTCTACCATGCGGGTCAGCATGGCGGCCGCGGCGCCCCGGGTGATCTGGGCATCCGGCCGGAAGGAGCCCTGGCGGTCACTGCCCATGCACACGCCCTTGCGGTACAGGGAGAGAATGTCCTGATAGTAGGGCGTGTATTCATTGACGTCCGTGATGGCCCGGCGGGTGGCATAGCCCTGGGTCACCAGCTCGTCGTGAACGCTGGGGAGGGCCTCCTCCGGCAGAATGCCTGCCAGAATGTGGGCCATCTGGGCCCGGGTGGCGGGAGCGGTCAGTTGGCTGTCCAGCGCCGTGTCCAGAGAGATGCCCTCCGCCCGCAGGTACAGGAGATAAGGCATAGCAGCCAACTGGCCCTCCGTCCGATAGGAAGCGGGGCCTTTCTCCGGGTCACCGGTGCGGTAGAGGCTGCGGATGCGGGCCGCGAAAATGACGGCCTGTCCCACTGACAGTGGGGCGGTGAGTCCATAGGTACCGTCCGCGTTACCCACGGACAGCCCGTATTCATAGAGGGCGGAGACATTGGCGTAGAAGGTGGAGTCCGCCGCCAGGTCGGAAAACTGGCCGGCATAGGTTTTGAGGCGGACAAAGTTATCCGTGCTGTCCTGCGCCGCCAGGGCGGGCATGGGCAGCAGGCACAGGGCCAGCAGCAGGGCGAGAAGGCGTTTTTTCATGGCGGCTCCTTTCTGTTTCAGAAGGGGATGTTCAGGTCCTCCGGCACACGGTCCTCCACGTAGGGGTTCAGATGCTCGTTGATCAGGGCCAGGGTGGCCTCTTGGTCCAGATAGATGTAGGGGGACCTCCACTCGTTGGGCAGGGTGGAAAACTCAATGGCGTCGGCGCCCATGGCAATGGCCTCTTTCCCTAGCCAGGCCAGGTTCCCCACCGTCAGGTCAGTCTCCACATAGGACTGGAAGATTTTTACAAAGTTGTCCACCTTGTCCAGATTGGACACCGTCAGCACCTGCTTGGCCACGGCCTTCAGAAAGGCCTGCTGGGTCTGCATCCGGCCGATGTCCTCGCTGCCGTAGCCGGTGCCGTCGTTGTTGTGGCGGAAGCGGACTACTTTCAGGGCGTCCGCACCGTTCAGCTTCTGGGTGCCTTTGGAGAGGTGGATGTGCAGGTCCTGATAGGGATCGTCATAGTCCATGTCGACAGGCACGTTGAAGGTGACGCCGCCGATGGCGTCCACCAGCGCCTCAAAGCCCCGCAGGTCCACCTGGACTGTATAGTCCACGGGGATACCCAACTGCTCGGACACCGTATCCGCCAGAAGCCCGATGCCGCCGGAGTTGTAGGCGTAGTTGATCTTGTGGGCCTTGCCGTTGATGATGGCCTTGGTGTCCCGGGGGATGCTGACGCCGTAAATGGCGCTGCCCGCGGCGTCCACGGCCACCAGAATATTGGTGTCGCTGCCGCCGTTGTGGTCATCCACGCCGGACAGCAGAATGGTATAGAAGTCGGGCTTTCTCTCCATATGGGAGCGCAGAGCCTCCGCGGCGGCTTCCTCCTCCGGAGAGAGGGCCGGGCTTTCTTCTTCGGGCAGGGACTCCGGGTCCGGCTGCTTCTGCTCCGGGGCCCGGAAGAGACAATGGTAGCCGGCAAAGACGGCGGCGGCCAGAAAGACCGCCAGCAGGAAAAACCGCCCCCAGGGGAGCTGACAGCGGCGGTGACGATGATGTGGATCAGACATGGGAAAGCATGCTCCTTGTTCACTGAGATAGATTTACATAACACTAAACACATTATATAGCCCGTCCCAGAAAAGCACAAGAGGAAAAATAGCGGGAAAGCCGCTATTTTCCCTCCGGACGTTGGTCAAGATCCACGGATATCTGCTCCAGAAGCGCTTTGATATCGGCCAGCAGCTGATTTTGATAGGACAGCGCGCAGTGGATGTAGTAGAGGGCGGCGTCGGTCTCCCGGGCGGAAGCGGGCAGCGGCCGCTCCGCACCGCCCACCGGATGGGGCCATCGGCGGACCTCCGGCTCCCGGGGAGACGGACCGCTGTCATAACCGCCCTGCCTGCCCCGTCCGCGGGGGTGATCTGCCATGGGCCTCTCCTCCTTGCGCGGCATCAGGCACCGCGGTATTTTTTGCGGGTGGCGATGCCGCCTCGGATATGCCGCTGAGCCTTGTTGACATCCAGAACTTCCTTGACCTGCAGATACAAAGCCCGGTTGAACTGAGGCAGCCGCTCGGAAATGTCCTTGTGGACGGTACTTTTGCTGATGCCGAATTTCTGCGCGGCGGCGCGGACCGTGGTCCGGTTCTCTATGATGTAAAGAGCGAGACGCTCAGCCCGCTCCTCCATATTTTCTTTCAAACGCTTCACTCCCCGCCTCTAGTTGCTCCATTCTATGCGGCGAAATGCCGGGATATGAGCGAATGGGGCGCGGCGGAAAGAAAGTGTCCCGCCGCAAACAGAAGTTTGCGGCGGGACGGAGGTCATTTCTTCAATTTCTGGATGTGCTCCAGACGGTTCAGGGCCTCGTTCAGCGTCTCGTCATTCTTGGCAAAATGCATGCGGATCAGGTGATTCACCGGCTCCCGGAAGAAGCTGGAGCCGGGCACGGCGCCCACGCCCACCTCCCGGGCCAGGTCCTCGCAGAAGATGAGGTCGTCGGTATAGCCGAACTCCCGAATGTCCATCATCACATAGTAGGCGCCCTGGGGGTCATTGTGGACAATGCCCAGGGTGTCCAGCCCCTTCAGGAATAGTTCCTTCTTGTGAGTGTATTTGGCAAGGAGTTCGTCGTAGTAGTCCTGGCCGAAAGCCAGGGCGGGCATGACGGCCTCCATCAGCGGCGCGGCGCAGCCCACGGTCAGGAAGTCGTGGACCTTCTTGGCCCGCTCGATGATGGGCTCCGGGGCGATGATGTAACCCAGACGCCAGCCGGTGATGGAGTAGGTTTTGGACAGGGAGGAGCAGGAGAGGGTCCGCTCCCACATCCCCGGCAGGGTGGCGAAATAGGTGTGTTTGTGAGGGGCGTAGACGATGTGCTCGTAGACCTCGTCGGTAATGACGTAGGTGTCATACTTCTCCGCAAGGTCCGCGATGATCAGCAACTCCTCCCGGGTAAACACCCGGCCGCAGGGGTTGGAGGGGTTGCACAGCACCAATGCCTTGGGGTGCTGGCGGAAGGCGTCCTCCAGTACCTCCGGGTCGAAGGTGAAGGACGGCGGTACCAGGGGCACGTAGATGGGCTCTGCGCCGGAGAGAATGGTATCCGCACCGTAATTCTCGTAGAAGGGGGAGAACACGATCACCTTGTCACCGGGATTGGTGACGGTCATCATGGCGCACATCATGGCCTCGGTGGAGCCGCAGGTGGCCACGATCTCTGTGTTGGGGTCGATGGAGCGGCCCATATAATGAGACTGCTTGTTCGCCAGCGCCTCCCGGAAGTTGGGGGCGCCCCAAGTGATGGCGTACTGGTGGGGGCCTTCGTGGGCCACCTCCGCCAGACGGTCCATGATCTCCCGGGGCGGGTCGAAGTCGGGGAAGCCCTGGGATAGGTTCACAGCACCGTACTGCAAAGAGACGCGGGTCATGCGGCGGATGACGGAATCGGTGAAGGTGGCGGTGCGTTCAGACAGCGGCTGGGGCATAAAGGGTCAGCTCCTTAACTGGTATGATGCTATATCATACAGAAAAGATAGGAGAAAAACCAGTCCCTTTTCAAAAAAATTTGACGAAATGGATCGTTAACAGGTGAAGAAGCAGTAGCTTGCCTCCTACTCCTCTGCGGGAGTTCCGGCTGCTTCGCCCCCCGCATCCGGTCAAAAGAACCAGACACAGCGCCAAAAGGTGAAATAGATCTCTCATTTTCAAAGGACTCCCTCCTCATGCTGTTAAAAAACCACATCACTTGATGACTTTGTGTCGACCACACACCTCTTGCACGGCGGGCAAAATTGCGGTACACTGAGAAAAACCGAAGGGGGTCTATACAATGATGAATGAAACATTGAAAGTTTTGCAAGAGCGCCGCAGCATCCGCAAGTACAAGGCGGAGCAGGTCAAAAATGAGGAGTTAGACGCCATTCTGGAGGCCGGCACCTGGGCCCCCACCGGTAAGGGCCAGCAGTCCCCTGTGATGGTGGTGGTGCAGGACGCTGAGACGATCGCTTATATGTCCCGGCTCAACGCCCAGATCATGGGCAACCCCAGTGCCGATCCCTTCTACGGCGCTCCCACTGTGGTAGTAGTCCTGGCGGACGGGGAGAACCCCAACTGGTTCGCGGACGGTTCCCTGGTGATGGGCAACCTGATGAATGCCGCCCAGTCCATCGGGGTGGGCTCCTGCTGGATCAACCGGGCAAAAGAGCTGTTCGACATGCCTGAGGGCAAGGAACTGCTGAAGAAGTGGGGCCTGGAGGAGAAGTACCGGGGCGTGGGCAATTGCATCCTGGGCTATGCCGACGGTCCCGCTCCCGCACCCAAGCCCCGGAAGGCGGACTATATCCGCCGGGTGTGAGTCATGACCTTCCAACAGGAACGGGAGGCCATCTGTCAGGTGGGAAAGCTCCTGTATGACCGGGGCTATGTGGCTGCCAATGACGGGAATATCTCCGTGAAGGTGGGGGAGGACCGCCTGCTGATCACGCCCTCCGGGGTCAGCAAAGGACGGATGACGCCGGATATGCTGCTGGTAACGGACCTGGACGGCACCGTGCTCGAGGGGGACCGCCATCCCTCCTCCGAGGGGAAGATGCACCTGGCGGTGTACCGCCACCGCCCGGATGTGGGGGCGGTGGTCCACGCCCACCCGGCCATGGCCACGGCTTTCGCCGTCTGCCGGCAGGGGCTGGAGACACCCTATCTGTCGGAGCTGGTGGCGGGTCTGGGCGGTGTGCCCTGCACGCCGGAATTTGCCATGCTGTCCACCAACGAGGTGCCCGACAGCATTGTCCCCTATCTGCCGGACCACAACGCAGTGCTGTTGGCCAACCACGGCGCCCTGGCCTGGGGCGGGGACCTGTGGGAGGCCTTTGACCGCATGGAGACCGTGGAGCACACGGCCAAGATCGTGTGGAACGCCCGGCTGTTGGGGGACCCTGTAGCCCTGACGGAGGATGAGGTGGAACGGCTGCGGAGCCTGCAGGGTATGTACCGGAAATTGCGGGAAGTGAGGAGACCGGAATGAGCGAACAGTTGAAACAGGTGACCCATGTGGAGAATATTCGTTACGACAAGGAGCGGGAGGAGCTGGTCATCATCGACCAGACCCTGCTGCCCAATGAAGAGCGCTTCATCACCCTGACCACGGCGGAGGAGATGTATGACGCCATCAAGCTGCTGCGGGTCCGGGGTGCCCCGGCCATCGGTATCTGTGCGGCCTATTCCCTTTACAGACTGGCCCGGACGATCTCGGAAGAAACATCCGAAGGCTTCCTGAGAAAGTTGAAAGAATACGCCGCCTATCTCAACAGCTCCCGCCCCACAGCGGTGAATCTCAGCTGGGCCCTGGGAGAGATGGTGAAGACGGCGGAGGAGCATCAGGACCTGCCCCGGGCGGAGTTGCTGGAGGTCCTCTACCGCAAGGCTGTGGACATCCACGAGGACGACATCGCCAAGTGCAGGGCCATCTCGGAATACGGCCTGACCCTGGTAAAAGACGGGGACGGCATCCTGACTCACTGTAATGCAGGTCCCCTTGCCACCTCACGGTATGGAACGGCCTTGGGCCCTATCCTTCTGGGAACGGAGCAGGGTATGAAGTTCCGGGTATTTTCCGACGAGACCCGGCCCCTGCTGCAGGGCGCCCGCCTTACCAGCTATGAGCTGCACCGGGCCGGGGTGGATGTGACCCTGATCTGCGACAACATGGCCTCCATCGTCATGAAAAACGGCTGGGTCCAGGCCTGCTTCGTGGGCTGTGACCGGGTGGCGGCCAACGGCGACGCCGCCAACAAGATCGGCACCAGCGGCGTGGCCATCCTGGCCAAGCATTACGGCATCCCCTTCTATGTGCTGGGCCCCACCAGCACCATCGATATGAACTGCCCCGACGGGGACCACATCCCCATCGAGGAGCGGGACCCCGACGAGATCAAGACTATGTGGTACGAAAAGCCCATGGCTTTGCCGGGAGTGAAGTGCTACAACCCTGCCTTCGATGTGACCGACCACACCCTGATCGCCGGCATCGTCACGGAGAAGGGCATCTGCCGGGCGCCGTATACCGAGAGTTTAAAGACGTTATTCGACAACAAAACGTAAAAACCAACACAAAATATACAAGGAGGACTGAAAAATGGCCATTAAGGAATCCCCCTCTGCCAGCATTGTGGCGGAAGAAAACGATATCGCGAAGGTGGTGCTGATGCCCGGCGACCCCCTGCGGGCCAAGTACGTGGCGGAGCACTATCTGGAAAACCCCGTCTGCTTCAACACCGTCCGCAACATGCTGGGCTATACCGGTACCTACAAGGGCAAGAAGATCTCCGTCATGGGCCATGGCATGGGCGTGCCCTCCGTGGGCATTTACAGCTATGAGCTGTATAACTTCTTCGGCGTGGAGTCCATTATCCGCATTGGCTCCGCCGGCGGCATCGGCGACGATGTGAAGGTCCGGGACGTGGTCATCGCCATGGGTGCCTCCACCAACTCCCACTTTGTGGACCAGTACCAATTTCCCGGCCAGCTCTGCGCCACCGCCGACTACGGGATGCTGCGGGACGCCGTTGCCGCGGCGGAAAAGCTGGGCGTCCGGGCCGATGTGGGCCAGGTGTTCACTGCCGACCAGTTCTACAACGCCAATTCCGAAGCGGCGGAGACCTACCGTAAGTTCGGCATCCTGGCAGTGGAGATGGAGGCGGCGGGCCTGTACTGGACCGCCCAGTACCTGGGTAAGAAGGCCCTGGCCATCCTGACCATCTCCGACCACATCTTCACCGGAGAGGCCCTTTCCGCCCAGGACCGGCAGGACTCCTTCCATGAGATGATGGAGATCGCATTGGAGACCGCCTGGAAGTCCATCGACTGAATCACATAAAGAAATTGCCGGAGTTTTCAAACTCCGGCAATTTCTTTTAGCCAATTTGGTATTTGATGCCGCCCACGGAGATGCTTGCCAGTTCCTCCAGGGGGATGATCTCGTCAAAGACCTCGCCTTTGCCGCAGACGGTGACGCCGTGCTCCGGCTTGATGCTGCCGCCGGAGCCGGACATGTCGATGACCGTACCGTCGGTCTTGGTCAGCAAAATCTCCACGTTTTCAAAGTACCGCTCCATCTGGCGACTGTCCTCCGGATCCTCCCGCCCGCTGGGGGCATTGCTCCAGACCACCTCGCTGTCCACGGTGTAGTCCACCTTGACGGCCACGGGAGATACAGTGACAGAGTCCACGGTGAAGGTCATGCCGTCTTGCTGGAAGGTCTCGCCGCTCCCCAGGGTGACAGAGCTATCCTCGTAATTTACATCGAAACGGAATTTCCACTGGCCCTCCACCAGTGTGACGGCCTCTCCCACGGACTCGTCCCAGCCGCACAGGTCCTGGAACTCCGCCGTGGCGGTGCAGTGGGAGATGGGGACATCCGCCGTGACGGTCTGCACCAGCTGGATCACACTGGGATCGGTCTCGTCCGTCACGAACCAGGAACTTCCATGACTGCCGCCGCGGACGGACAGGTTTGCGCCGCCAAAGCCGCCCATCAGCAGGGAACGGGGGTCAGTGCCCTCCGGCAGCAGGGGCGTGCCGTCATCCCGGCGGATGGTGTAGATGATGGCGGCGTTGTAGGCGTCGCCCATGATGGCGTCGGCGGTGATGGTGACGCCGTTGTCCGTGTCAGACGCGCCGATGGGATGGCCGATTTTGCCGATGACCTCCGTCTGGGCCGCTCCGCCGCCGAAGATGGCGCCGAAGGACTCCGCGGCAGTTTTCAGCACGCCGGTAGCCCCGGCCCCCACCGCCAGCACCACCGCCAGGCAGGCGGCCAGAACGGCGATTTTGCCGAAGGGGCGGTGGGCCTTGCGGGCGGGCTGCCGGGCTGCTTCCGCCGCCCGGGCCGCCAATCGGGCTTTCTGCTCCGGCGTATAGCGCAGGCCGTCAAGGGCCTGCTGATAGTCAGACTGTCTGTTCATATCCGTAACCTCCTAAGAGTTCTTTCAGTTTGGCCCGTCCCCGGGCCAGCCGGGTGTGGACGGTGGCCGTGGGGATGCCCAGAATTTGCCCGATCTCCCGGGCGTCGTACCCCTCATAGTAAAAGAGGTAGATGACTGCCCGGTAGTGGGCTGGCAATTGGTTCACCGCTGCCAGCACCGACCCGTCCTCCGCCTCTGGGGCGGGGACCTCCATGCAGGCCTCCAGCCCACAGGTCCGCTTCCGCCAGGGGCTTTTCAACAGGTCCTTGCAGGCGTTGGCGGCCATGCGCAGAATGTAGGCCCGCTCGTGCCGGGGACTTTCAAACTCCCTGGGCTCCGTCAGCAGCTTCACAAAGACGGTCTGGCACACGTCCTGGGCGTCCTGAGTGTTTTTTAAATAGGTATAGCTGAGGCGGAGGATGGCGTCGGCGTAGGTATTTGCCAGCCGCTCCGCCTGCTGGTTCAGGTTCATGGTATCAACTCCTTTGAAGCGCGCTCATATCAGATACGACCGGGAGAGCGGAAAACTTTCACAGCGGGACGAAAAAATTCGCTATGGCGCGGGCCAGCCCGGGAAGAATCGTTGCAAAAACCGGCTGCCGGGTGTAAAATCCCTGTATCCGGCTGTGATTTTGCTGGTGTGTTTGTTCAAATCACAGAATTTCATTTGCTACCGAATTACCACTTTACTTTGCTAATAAAATAAAGTAGAATAAACCCCGTGAAAGAAAGCGGGCACCAGTACCCCACGAGGAGGATACATTCCATGGAATTGGATCTCAACATCCTGCGGCCCCAGGAGCGGGTCTCCCTGCAGCTGCGGCTGCTGTATGAGCAGGCGGGCTTCCGCCAGTACCACATGGGCCGGTTCGAGGAATACGGCCTGTACCGGGAAAACAGCCGCTTTTTGTCCAGCGAGCAGGTCATCACCTTCACGGACCTGGACGGCCGCCTGCTGGCGCTGAAGCCGGACGTGACCCTCTCTATCGCCAAAAACGCCCAGGTAGAGGAGGGCGGCTGTGGCCGGTTTTACTATCTGGAAAACGTGTACCGCCCCAGCCAGGAGAGTCACACCTTCCGGGAGATCAGCCAGATGGGCCTGGAGTGCATCGGCGCGGTAGACGATGAGGACACCGCCCAGGCGGTGTCCTTGGCCATCCAGAGCCTGGCCCTCACGGGCCGGGACTATGTGCTGGAGATCAGTCACATGGGTTTTGTCACCGGACTGTTCGACGCTGTGGGAGCCCCGGAGACCATCCGCCCCAGGCTGCTGACCTGCATCCGGGACAAGAACCGCCACGAGCTGCAGAAGTGCGCGGCAGAGGCGGGCCTTTCCAAGCAGGGGACGGACGCCCTGTGCAGGCTGGGGAGCCTGTCCGGTGACTGGGAGACGGTGCTGGATGCGGCGGAGCCTCTGGCTCTCAACGCCGCCATGGGCGCGGCCCTCGGCGAGCTGCGGACGTTGTGCGGGACCCTGGAGGCCCAGGGCGAGACGAAAAATGTGAAGCTGGACCTGTCCCTGGTCAACGACATGGACTATTACAACGGCCTGGTACTCCAGGGCTATCTGGCGGGCCTGCCCCGGGCGGTGCTGAAGGGTGGGCGCTACGACCCCATGGCGGAGCAGTTCCGCCCCGGTGCCCGGGCCATCGGTTACGCCCTGTACCTGGATGAGCTGGCCCGCATGGGCCAGGAGGAGCCTGCCGTCCCCGGGGAGAAGGTCATGCTGAACGTGGCCCTGCCCAAGGGACGCCTGGGCGACAAGGTTTACGACCTGCTGGCGGGCGTGGGCTACGGCTGCCCCGAAAATTACAACGACACCCGGAAGCTGGTGGTGGAGAACCCCGCCGCCGGCATCCGTTACTTCCTGGTGAAGCCCAGCGACGTGGCCATTTACGTGGAGCACGGCGCGGCGGACATCGGCATCGTGGGCAAGGATATTTTGCAGGAGTCCGGGGCCGATGTCTATGAGCTGCTGGACACGGGACTTGGCAAGTGCCGGATGTGCGTGGCCGGGCCGAAGGATTTCCAGGACGATCCCAGCCGTTCCCTGCGGGTGGCGACGAAATTTGTGAACATCGCAAAAGCCTATTACGCCGCCCAGGGCCGGGACATCGACATCATCAAGCTGAATGGCTCCATTGAGCTGGCTCCTATTCTGGGGCTGAGTGATGTCATCGTGGACATTGTGGAGACGGGCACCACCCTCCGGGAGAACAATTTGAAAGTCATCACGGAGTTCATGCCCATCTCCGCCCGGTTCATCGCCAACCGGGCCAGCTACCAGTTCAAGCACCGGGAGATCGAGACCCTGCTGAAAAAACTGACCGAGGTGACGGAACAGTGATCCCTATTTTGGAATTTGACAAGCTGGCGCCCCAGGATATCCTGAACCGGGACATCCGGGCCGCAGAGGATGTGAATGCCGCCGTGGACGCGGTGCTGGCGGAGGTCAAGGCCGGCGGAGACGCGGCTCTGAAAGCGTACACCAAGCGGTTCGACGGCGTGGAGCTGGAGGAACTGCGGGTGACGGAGGCGGAGATCGAGGCTGCTTGGGATTCCCTTGACACGGACTTTATTCAGACGTTGGAGATGGCAGCAGAGAACATCCGCCACTTCCACGAGCAGCAGGTCCACAGGGATTTTGCCCTGACTGACAAACCCGGCGTCGTTATGGGACAGCGGTACACTCCCATTGAGAAAGTGGGCATCTGCGTGCCCAGCGCCCCGGCGGCCTTCCCCTCCACCATTTTGATGAACGTCATTCCCGCCAAAATCGCGGGCGTCAGGGAGATCGTGGTGGTGACACCACCGGACAAAAACGGCGCTATCGGCGCCGAGGCGCTGGCGGCGGCCAAGATCGGCGGCGCGGACAAAATCTTTAAGATCGGCGGCGCCCAGGCGGTAGCGGCCCTGGCCTACGGTACAGAGAGCGTGCCCAAGGTGGACAAGGTGGTTGGCCCCGGCGGCATCTTCGTGGCGACAGCCAAGCGGAAGGTGTTCGGCCTGGTGGCCATCGACATGATCGCCGGCCCCAGCGAGATCCTGGTGCTGGCGGACGACAAGTGCGACCCGGCCTGGGTGGCGGCGGACCTGCTGAGCCAGGCGGAGCACGATGCGCTGGCCTCCCCGGTGCTGGTGACCGACAGCCGGGAGCTGGCAAACGCCGTTCAGGCGGAGCTTGAGGTCCAGATGGAGGACCTGCCCCGCCGGGAGGTGGCCCGCCGGTCCGTGGAGGACAACGGCAGGATCATCGTCACCGGCAGCCTGGAAAAGGCAGTGGAGGCCGTCAACCTCATTGCTCCGGAGCACCTGGAGCTGTGTGTGGAGGACCCCTTCGCCCTGCTGCCCCGGGTGAAGAACGCAGGCAGCATCTTCCTGGGCCGCTGCACCCCGGAGGCTTTGGGCGATTACTTCGCCGGGCCCAACCATACCCTGCCCACCTCCGGCACGGCCCGGTTTTCCAGTCCCCTCAGTGTGGACGATTTTGTGAAGAAGTCCAGCTTTCTCTATTACACCCAGGACGCCCTGGCTCCTGTGGCGGAGCGCATTGCAGAGTTTGCCCGCCGGGAGGGCCTGGAGGCCCACGCCCGATCCGTACTGATTCGAAATGAAAAAGGAGAAAATGCACAATGAGCAACTTTCTTTCCAAAGAGGCGGGCTGTCTGGCCCCCTATACCCCCGGTGAGCAGCCCCAGGATCAGCAGTATGTGAAGCTGAACACCAATGAGAGCCCCTTCCCGCCCGCACCCAAGGTCGTCAAGGCCATCTCCCGGGCGGAACTTTTAAAACTGAACCTGTATTCCGACCCCACCTGCGGGCGGTTAGTGGAGGCCATTGCCAAGCGGTATGAGCTGCAGCCCGAAAACGTCATCACCGGCAACGGGTCTGACGAGATTCTGGCCTTTGCCTTCCGGGCCTTCTGCGGTGAGGGCAAGGGCCTGGCCTACGCCGATATCACCTACGGCTTCTATAAGTCTCAGGTGGCCCTGTTCGGCCTGGAGGCCAAGGTCATCCCTCTGCGGGAGGACTTCACCCTGAATGTGGACGACTACATGGACTTCCCCGGCACCATCGTCATCGCCAACCCCAATGCTCCCACCGGCATGACCGTCTCCCGGGCGGACATCCAGCGGCTGCTGGATGCCAATCCTGACCGGGTGGTCATCGTGGACGAGGCCTATGTGGATTTCGGCGCCGAGAGCTGCGTGCCCCTGATCTATCGCTACGACAATCTGCTGGTGGTCCAGACCATGTCCAAGAGCCGCTCCCTGGCCGGTGGACGGGTGGGCTTCGCCATGGGCAGCCCGGAACTCATTTCCGCCCTGAACCGGGTGAAGTACAGCTTCAACCCCTACAATGTGAACCGCCTGTCCATTGTGGCGGGCGCCGCCGCCGTGGAGGATGAGGACTATTTCCAGACCTGCACCGCCGCCATCCGGAACAACCGGGCGTGGACGGTCCGGGAGCTGGAGGAGCTGGGCTTCACTGTTCTGCCCTCCCAGGCCAACTTCATCTTCGCCAAGTCCGACAAGCTCTCCGGAGGGGAGCTGTACGGGAAGCTAAAGGAGAACGGCATTCTGGTGCGCTGGTTCGACGCCGACCGTATCCGGAACTATGTCCGCATTACCATCGGGTCCCTGGAGCAGATGGCGGCCCTGGTGGATGAGACCGCCCGGCTGCTGGAAGAACTGTAAAGGAGGAAGCCTATGCGTACCGCGAGTATCCAACGGGACACGAAGGAGACGCAGATCCAGTTGGAACTGAATCTGGACGGCGCCGGAAGGTCCGAGATCGCCACCGGCTGCGGCTTCCTGGACCACATGCTGACCCTGTTTGCCCGCCACGGCGACTTCGACCTGACCGTCACCTGCCACGGCGATACCGACGTGGACTACCACCACTCCGTGGAGGATATCGGTATCTGCCTGGGTAAGGCGTTCACGGAGGCCCTGGGGGACAAGCGGGGCATCACCCGCTACGGCCAGTTCCTGCTGCCCATGGACGAGACCCTGGTACTGTGTGCCTGTGACCTCTCCGGCCGGGACTACCTGGGCTGGGCCGTGGATCTGCCCACGGCGAAAGTGGGGGACTTTGACACGGAGCTTGCCAAGGAGTTCTGGCTGGCTTTCGTGCGGAACTGCCCCGCTTCCATCCACATCCGGGAGCTGGCGGGGGAGAATACCCACCACATCCTGGAGGCGGTGTTCAAGGGCATGGGCCGGACGCTGAACATGGCGGTGGCCCCGGACGAAAAGCATCTGAACGATATCCCGAGTACCAAGGGTACTCTTTAAAAAGAGAGTTGATACCATGATAGCCATTGTAGATTACGGCGTGGGAAACCTGTTTTCCCTGTCCTCCAGCCTGAAGGCCCTGGGCCTGGAGACGGAGGTCACAAGAGACGCGGATAAGCTCCGGGCGGCGGACCGCATCATCCTCCCCGGCGTGGGCGCTTTCGGCGATGCCAAAGCCAAGCTGGACGACACCGGCCTGGTGCCGGTCCTTTTGGAGGAGGCCCAAAGAAAACCCTTCCTGGGTATCTGCCTGGGGATGCAGCTGCTCTTTGACCGCAGCTTTGAGTACGGCGAGCACCCGGGCCTGGGCCTGGTGCCCGGGCAGGTGGTGGACCTCCACGGAGACTTGGAGGATAAGACCCTGAAAGTCCCCCATATGGGCTGGAACAGTCTGCAAATTGTAAAGGACGACCCCCTGTTCAAGTATTTCAAGGACGGAGAGTATGTCTACTACGTCCACAGCTTCTACGCCAAGGACTGCGCCGCCAACACACTGGGTACCTCCCAGTACGGCAACGTGCCGGTGACGGGTGCGGTGCGCTGCGGCAACGTCTGGGGCACCCAGTTCCACCCGGAGAAATCCGGCGACGCGGGACTGCGGCTCCTGCGTGCTTTCGCTGAACTGTAAAGGAGCACCACCATGCAGATATTTCCCGCCATCGACCTGTCCGGCGGACAGGTGGTCCGCCTGTATCAGGGCGATTACGACAAAATGACCGTCTACGGCCAGGACCCCTGCGCTGTGGCAAGAGACTTTATCGCCGCCGGGGCCAAATACCTCCACGTCGTGGACCTGGACGGCGCCAAGGACGGCACCCTGGCGAATTTTGAATCCATTGCCGCCATCGCCAGGCAGGGTGGCCTGTACATCGAGGTAGGCGGCGGCATCCGCACCGAGGAGCGCATCCGCCAGTACCTGAATCTGGGCGTGGGCCGCTGCATCCTGGGCACCATTGCGGTCAAGGACTTCGACTTCACCGCCCGCATGGCACAAACCTACGGCGATAAAATCGCCGTGGGCGTGGACGCCCGGGACGGCTATGTGGCCGTCAACGGCTGGAAAGAACTGTCCGCCGAGCGCGGCGTGGACTTCTGCCGCCGGTTGTACGCGGCGGGCGTCGGCACTGTTATCTATACCGACATCAGCCGGGATGGCGCCGAGAAGGGCACCAACCTGGAGCTTTACCGGGAGCTGGCGAACATCCACGGCCTGAAGGTGACGGCCTCCGGCGGCGTCAGCTCTCTGGAAGAGCTGAAAGAATTGCAGGCCATCGGCACCCACGCCGCTATTTTGGGCAAGGCGCTGTACACCGGACGGCTGGACCTGAAAACGGTCATCAAGGAGGTGGGCGCATGTTAGCCAAACGCATCATCCCCTGCCTGGACGTGAAGGACGGACGGGTGGTCAAGGGAACCAACTTTGAAGGGCTCCGTGACATGGCGGACCCGGTGGAGATGGCTCACTTTTACAACACCTCCGGCGCCGACGAACTGGTGTTTTACGATATCACCGCTTCCGTGGAGGGTCGCAACTTGTTCACGGACATTCTGCGCCGGGTGGCCAGTGAAATTTTTATCCCCCTCACTGTGGGCGGCGGCATCCGCACCCTGGACGACTTTGACCGGGTGCTGAAATGCGGCGCCGACAAGGTAAGCGTCAACTCCGGTGCCATCTCCGACCCCAGCATCATCGGTGCGGCGGCCAAGAAGTACGGCGACCAGTGCGTGGTGCTGTCCATGGACGTGAAGCGGGTGGACGGCCAGTTCCGCCTGTTCGCCAAGGGCGGCCGGGAGGACACCGGCATCGATGCCATGGAGTGGGCCGTCAAGGGCGTTGCGGCGGGCGCGGGCGAAATCGTGCTGAACTCCATCGACACCGACGGCGTGAAAAACGGCTTCGACCTGGAGATGCTGGACGAGCTGGCCGCCCGGGTCAGCGTGCCCATCATTGCCAGCGGCGGCGCGGGCAATATGGAGCACTTCGCCGAGCTGTTCACCCATCCCGGCGTGGACGCAGGCCTGGCGGCCTCTATTTTCCACACGAAACAGGTGGATATCAAGGATTTGAAGCGGTTTCTCCGCGCCCGGGGCGTGGAGATGCGCGTATGAAATAAGGGGAGTAAAAAAGAGTATGGAACTGAAATTTGACGAAAAGGGCCTCATTCCCGCCATTGTGCAGGACCACTATACCAAGGAGGTCCTGACCCTGGCCTATATGAACAAGGAGAGCCTGGCCATCACCATCGACGAGCGGCGGACCTGCTTCTGGTCCCGCAGCCGTCAGGAGCTGTGGCGCAAGGGCGATACCTCCGGCAGCGTGCAGCACGTGGTCAGCATCACCGCCGACTGTGACGGCGACGCCCTGGTGGTGGAAGTGGTGAAGGACGGCCCTGCCTGCCACACCGGCAGCGAGAGCTGCTTCTTCAACGAAATTTACCTCTCCGAGGAGCTGAAGCAGTTCAGCTACGAGGGATTGTACCACCTGATTGAGGGCCGCAAGACCAGCCCCAAGGAGGGCAGCTACACCACCTATCTCTTCGACAAGGGCCTGGACAAGATCCTGAAAAAGGTGGGCGAGGAGTGCACCGAGGTCATCATTGGCGGCCGCAAGGAGGACAAGGAGGAGACCATCTATGAGATCGCCGACCTGACCTACCACGTCATGGTGCTGATGGTCCAGATGGGCATTACCGTGGAAGATATTACCCGGGAACTGGAAAAGCGCCACGTGGTGGACCACAAGGTCAAGCAGGAGCGGATGCAATGACGCCTTACTGCTGCTCCGTCCACACCCACGCTACCCTCTGCGACGGGAAAAGCACGCCGGAGGAGATGGCAGCCGCCGCTTACGCGGCGGGTGTCAGGTATTTCGGCGTCTCCTGCCACAGCCATACGCCCATTGACCTGGACGTGGGTTATGTTCTGCCTGCCGATATGACGGCCTACCGGAAAGCGGTGCTGGAGCTGCGGGAGGAATACGCCGGGCGGATGGAGGTGCTGCTGGGCCTGGAGTGGGACAGCCAGTCCGATGTTTCTCCAAAGGGCTTCGACTACTGGATCGGCAGCGCCCACTACCAGCGGCAAAACGGCAAGCCCTATGCCGCCGACTGGGGCGAGGAGGCTTTCACCACCTGCCGGGACGAGGCCTTCGGCGGCGATGCCCTGGCGGTGGCCGAGGGCTACTTTCAGGAGGTCCGCCGGGTGGCGGCCATGAAGCCCACCATTCTGGGCCACATGGACCTCATCACCAAGCTCAACGCCGGGAACCGCTTCTTCGATGAAACGGCTCCCCGCTATGAAAAGGCAGCGCTGGAGGCCCTCCATGCGGCGGACCCCAGCGCCACTTTGCTGGAGATCAACACCGGCGGCATGGCTCGGGGTTACCGGGACACTCCCTACCCGGCACTGTTCCTGCTGAAGGAATGGCGGGCTATGGGCGGACGTATTATTCTGACCTCCGACAGCCACAGCGCGGACACCATACTCTATGGCTACAGCCAGTCCGTGGACCTGGCAAAAGCGGCTGGGTTTGACCGGTCAGTGCTCCTGACAACCCGGGGTTTTGTGGATTGTCTCCTGTAATTGAACGAAAAAGGCGCGGCGAAAGCCGCGCCTTTCAGCTTTTTCGCCACTTGTGGGGCGGGTGACAAATTGATACAATATGGAACGTGAAAAAACAACAAAGGATGCGTGGATGATGTATCAAACCGTGATCTTTGACCTGGACGGCACACTGCTGGACACGATCCAGGACCTGGCCGACGCCGGCAACTGGGTCTGCCGGAAAAACGGCTGGCCAGAGCATACCGTGCAGGAGTTTATGGCCATGGTAGGCCATGGCGTACCGAATCTGGTCTATAAATTTTCCCCGGAGGAGTGCCGCAGTCCCCTGCTGGTGGCCAACACCCTGTCCCAGTTTTGCAGCTATTACGGTGCCCACAATCAGGACAAAACGGTACCCTATCCCGGCATCCCGGAGCTGTTGGCCCGCCTGAAGGACGCGGGCGTACAGCTGGCTGTCTATTCCAACAAAGCGGACGAATTCAGCCGCGCCATTGTGGAGCACTATTTCCCCGGTGTGTTCGATTTCGTGCGCGGCAAGCTGGAGGGCGTCCCGGTCAAGCCGGACCCTGCTGGCATCCACAGCGTCATGGAGGAACTGGGGGCGGACCCCGCTGCCACCCTGTTTGTGGGAGACAGCAGCGTGGACATCCGCACCGGCCATAACGCCAATACCTGCACCTGCGGCGTCACCTGGGGCTTCCGTTCCCGGGAGTCCCTCGTGGAGGCTGGCGCGGACTTCTTGGTGGATACCGTGGAGGAACTGGAACGGGTCATCCATGAGGGCTGAGACATGGTGCTGACGTTTGACCAGGTGGGCGAGACCCTGGACGAGATGGCGGAGCGCTTTCCCCAGGCACTGTTCGACGGGCTCAACGGCGGCGTCAACCTGTTGGAGGACACCGTCCCGGACCTTGAGTTTCCCGAGGGGGAGATGTACATTCTGGGCGAGTACTGCGACGACCTGCTGGGCCGGTATATCAACCTCTATTACGGCTCCTTCGCTGCTCTGGCGGAGCGGGAAGACTGGGATGAACAGGTCTGGCGGGAGGAACTGCGGATCACGCTGTCCCATGAGCTGACCCACCACATGGAGGCCCGGGGCGGACTTCACGCCCTGGATGACCGGGACGCCGAGGAGCTGGCGGACTGGCGGAAAGAGTACGGCATTGGAAAACTATAACAAAACAGGAGGTGTACCCGCAGGTACACCTCCTGTTTTTGTGTATGTAAGCACTCTGGTATGTGCTTGAGACGCCTTCCGTACCGGAGCACAGGCCCTTATTCGTCCAGATATGTTTCTCCCCACTTTGCCAGTTCGAAGAACGCGGGCAGAAGAGCCTTCCCCTTTTCAGTCAGAGAATATTCCACGTGAGGGGGGATCTCGTTGAACTGCTCCCGGTGAACGATTCCAAGACTTTCCAGATCCCGCAGGGTGGAAGTCAGCATGGTGTTTGTAATGCGGGGAATGGCTTTTTGAAGCTCTCCAAACCGGCAGGACGGCTTTTTGCACAGCTCATATATAATGTGCGTCCGCCACTTTCCACTCAGCAATTCCAGCGTCCGCCGCATAGGGCAGTCATCCCGCACCTCGGTTGATAAGATTTTTTGCAGATATGATTCTGCCGTCATGTTTTTCTTCATCAGGCCCTCCGGTATCATTCAGAATACCAAGTATGTTAAAACTGCGTACTTGTATCAATTTTTCATATATAGTATATTTTACATACCGAAATAAAGCAAGGAGAAATATTGATGAAGACGGCAATTATTTATTATTCCAGGCACCATGGCAATACAAAAAAGATTTTGGACGAGATCGCCCGAAAGTTTGATGTGACCCTGATCGACGCGGCGCAAACGGACAGTGCCGATCTGGAAGAGTATGACATGATCGGGTTTGCTTCCGGCATTTATTACTCAAAATTCCATAAAAGCGTGCTGCGGTTTGCGGAGCAAAATCTGCCCAAGATGAAGAAGGTCTTTTTTATCTACACATATGGGGCGAAGAAAAAAGGCTATACGGAGGCCATTACCAAAGCAGTCGATCTCAGGGGAGCCGATATTCTTGGTGAATACGGCTGCTTTGGATTCAATACCTTTGGTCCCTTCAAGCTGATCGGCGGAATTGCCAAGGGCCATCCCGATCAGGCGGAGCTGACCGGCGCCGTGAAATTTTTTGAAGGTATTATGCGGTGAGGCATTACAGCCCCGTTTTTTGAGCCAAGGAGGACATCCGTTGGTATGTCCTCCTTTTTGCATGGTTCCGTTCCTGTCCGGACCCACCTGCTGCAGGAACAGCCTGCCCGATTATTCACAGAAAATTAACGGTACCGGGGCGGCACGACGATTGACAGCTATGGTCCGCCTGCGTATAATAAATGACAACTTGTCATAAAGTGACAGACTGTCATTTGGGGTGGGGACGGATATGTGCACAGATACCTTTCTCCGGCTGCCGGAGGAAAAACGAAACCGCTTTCTGGAGGCGGCCTGGGTGGAGTTCACCAGCGTCCCCTTTGAGGAGGCGTCCATCAACAAGATCGTCCGCCGGGCAAAAATTCCACGGGGGAGCTTCTACCAGTATTTTTCCAGCAAGGAGGACCTGTTTTTCTACCTGCAGGGAAGTATGCTGGAGCATTTCACGGATGAGTACATCAAGCTCCTGGTGCAGTCCGGAGGGGATATTTTTCGGACGCAGCTGGAGTGCTTTGACCTCGTGATGCAGCAGGAGAATCTGGACCCGCTGTTTCTGCGGGGCATGAAGATCCTGCGGCTGAACCCGGCGTTCCTCATCCAGGCGATCATTGAAAAACGGCTTGCGTCCCATATCTGGGAGACCGTTTGGGAACATGTTGGCTTGAGTGGATTCTGTGAGGACGAGAAGCTGGTCAAACAGACCTTCATCTTGTCCCTGGTGGCACTGGTGATGAGCATGACCGACGCCATGGCAAGACCGCAACAGGCGGCTGACTGCCGCCAGGAACTGTTGGTACGGCTGGATATCTTGCAATACGGAAGCCTGAAAGAAGAAGCGGCGAGAGGTGAACAAGTATGAAAAAAAGACTGACTGCATGGCTGCTGGTGCTGGTACTGGGAGGATCCCTGCTGGCAACGGCGGCTTTCGCGGGAGAAAAAGCGAACGATGCGGTGGCGGCGGAAGAACAGGCGGAGCAGGCGGCGGAAACGCAGGCAGATTCCGTGGAGGAGGCAGCCCAGGCCACCCAGACCACCGGGGAGGTGACTGCGCCTGTCCCGGAAGAGGGGATCACCGCCGGCGGATACAATCCAGAACTGACCGCGCCGCGGCCGGACCCCGTCGGACAGCTCTCCTTCGCCAATCTGGAAAAGCAGGTGCGGGAAAACAACCTGTCTGTGCTGGCCCTGGAAGAGACCATTCAATCGGTGGAGGCCACCGATTACAAGAAACTCCGCAGCGAGCTGGAGGATCAGCTGGATTCCCTGGAAGATATGACGGATGGCATTGAGGCCCTGATGCAGGGACTGGGCACTGTGGAGGTAGGGCCGGACGGCAGCTTCACCATGGTGCAGGACGCCAACGACCGGCTGACGCAGCTGTTGGCGGGCTATGTTTTGGGGACGCTGAGCTCCTCCAAGGAGTCTTTGGAGGACGCCATCGCGGACATCCGCAGCGGCAGGACGCAGAAGAAGGCGGAGGATGGCATCCGGCAGATGGAGAACGGTCAGGACCAGTATGTCATCGGCGCTGAGTCCCTGTATGTCACTGTGCTGGAGCTGCAGAATACAAAGGCGGGACTGGAGCGGTCCCTGGCTGCCATGGACCGCACGGTCCAGGAGATGGAACTGCGCTATTCCATGGGTCAGATTTCTGCACTGCAGCTGCAGCAGGCCAAAAATGGCCGTGTCCAGCTCAAAAGCGGGCTGGATACCCTGTGCAGCAGCATGGAGGGAGCTGTCATTCAACTGGAGATGATGGTGGGCGCGGAGATCACCGGAAAGATGACCGTCACCGAGGTGCCGGATGTTACGGACGCCCAGGTGGATGCCATCAGCTACGAGGCGGATCTGGACGAGGCACGGCAGAAAAGCTATGACCTCTATGCCGCCAGGGCGACCCTGGAGAACGCTGAGGAGGAGTACAAGGACGCCAAAAGCGACCATGCCCAAAATACATATCAGCGGAAGTCCGCTGAGCACAAGTGGCAGGCCGCCCAGTACAACTATGAGGCGGCGGTCCAGTCCTATGAAGCAAAGTTCCGGGCCTGCTGCAGCGCCGTAAAGGACTACCGGCAGATCCTCAAGGCCAAGGAGAGCGCGCTGGACCTGCAGGAGGCCACATTCCGGTCCGTGGAGCTGAAGTATCAGCAGGGAACGGTTTCTCAAAATGCCTATCTCACGGCCCGGGATGAGCTGGAGTCCGCCCGGGATGCCGTGACCACCGCGAAGCACGATCTGTTCACAGCTTACCGCGCTTATGTGTGGGCGGTCCGATTCGGCGTGCTGAACTGACAGGGGGGAAACGAATATGAAATACCGTGATAAGCAGCTGGCGGCCCTGCTCCTGGCCGCTGCCATGACCCTCTCCCTGGCCGCCTGCGGAGAAAAGACGGCGGAAGAGGAGGCCGGCCCCGCCGGTGTTGCCGTCCAGGTGGAGACCGTGGCGGTAGATACCATTGCCGCGGAGAACAAGGTCTCCGGCAGGATCTCCGCTGATAACGAGGCCACCATCATGGTCGCCTCCGCCGCCAAATGTACAGCAGTCTATAAAAATGCCGGTGATCCTGTGGAGAAGGGAGATGTTCTATGTACCCTGGACATGGGCAGCGCCCTGGCCAGCTACGACGCCGCCCGCATCAGCTATGACGCCGCGGTCCGGAGCTATCAGGACCAGAAGAGCATCCTGGATAAGCAGGTGAAGCTGGCCAAGGACAATGTGGACAACACCAAGGCCCTGTATGAGATCGGCGCTGCCTCCAAGCTGGAGGTGGACAACGCGGAGATCAGCTATGAGTCCGCCGCGGCCAGCCGCGCTTCGGCGCTGGCGCAGCTGGAGGCCGGCATCCAGAACGCCAAGAGCGGTCTGGAGCAGCTGGACGTGGTCATGGACAATGTGGACATGGAGGGCAACGTTATTGCCCCTGTCAGCGGAACCCTGGTGACCATGAATGCCTCCCAGGGCGCTTATGTCTCCAACTCCATGCCCGTGGCCGTCATTGACGGCGCCGGCCAGATGAAGGTGACCGCCTCCGTGTCGGAGACTCTGGTGCCCAAACTCTCCGCCGGCGATACCGCCGATGTGTACGTCAGCTCCCTGGATGCGCATTTTACGGCCACCATCTGCTCCGTGGAGCGGGCGGCCAACATGCAGACCAAGCTGTACGCCGTCACCCTGACGGTACCCTCGGACACAGCGGGACTGCTGTCCGGCATGTTCGCGGAGGTGACCTTCCATACGGATGTGTCTGAAAACGCCATCGTGATCCCTACGGAGGCCATTCTTACCAGCGGAGACATCCGGTATGTCTATGTGGTGGAAAACGACACCGCCAAATATGCAGAAGTCACCGTGGGCCTTACCGGCAGCGGCGTCACGGAGGTCACCTCCGGCCTGAAGGCAGGCCAGAAGCTGGTGACGGTGGGCCAGGCCTACCTGTCTGACGGCGACGCGGTCCGCGTCGTCTCCGGGGAGGAATAAGAGCCCATGAGTACGGCGAAATTTTGCATCAAGCACAAGGTGACGACCCTGCTGGCGGTCATTATGATCGCCATCTTCGGCGTGGTATTCACCACCCAGCTCCAGATGGCCCTGCTGCCGGACATGGAGGCGCCCATGGCCATTGTGGTGAGCTATTACAACGGCGCCACCCCCAGTGACATGGAGGAACTGGTGACCCGCCCCCTGGAGACCGCCGTCATGTCGGTCTCCGGCGTGGAAGAAGTGTCCTCCACCTCCTCCGACGGCCTCACAAATCTGATGATCACCTATGAGGACGGCACGAACCTGGACATCGCGGCCACCAAGCTGCGGGAGAAGTTCAATGCCCTGTCCCTGCCGGACGGTGCCTCGGAGCCTGTCATCATCAACATGAATATCGGCGACTTGCTGCCTACTGCCATGATCGCCCTGGTGGGCGACGACCTGGCGGAGCTCCAGACTCTGGCGGATGACACTGTGGGCCCTGCCCTGGAGCGCATCGAGGGCGTGGCCTCCGTCACAGTCAGCGGCGGCGTCACACGGCAGATCAGCGTCCGGGTGGACGCCACCCGGGCGGCGGGCTACGGCATCTCCAACAGCTATGTGGGCCAGTTCCTGGCAGCGGAGAACCTGCTGTATCCCGGCGGCGACATGCAGAATGGTTCCAAGACCCTGACGGTCAGCACCGACGCCCGCTTCCAGAGCGTGGAGGACGTGGCCAACATGATCCTGGCCCTGCCCACCGGCGGCACGATCCGCCTGGGAGAGGTGGCGGACGTGGTCCTGGAGAACAGCGAGAGCGATTCCATCGCCAAGGTGGACGGCACCAACTGCGTGTTGCTGCAGGTGTCCAAGCAGTCCGGCGCCAACGAGCACTCCACCGCCAGGAAAGTGGCTGCGCGGATGGAGGAGCTCCAGGCGGAGAACCGCAGCATCCGGTACTCCAACGTGTATCTGGCCTCTGATTTCATCGATGTGGTGGTGCATTCCGCTCTACAGAACATCATTCTGGGCGTGCTGCTGGCGGCCATCGTGGTGTATCTGTTCCTGCGCCGCTGGAGCGCCACCATGACCATCGCCATCTCCATGCCGGTGTGCATCCTGTCGGTGTTCCTGCTGATGAACCTGTGCCATCTGACGCTGAACATGATGAGCATGGGCGGTATTGCCATGGGCGTGGGCATGATCGTGGACAACTCCATCGTGGTGCTGGAGAACATCTACCGCTACGCGGCGGAGGGTCATGACCGCATAAGCGCCTGTGTGGACGGCACCAGGGAGGTCACCACCTCCGTCATCGCCTCCACGCTGACCACTGTGGCGGTCTTTGTGCCCATCGGCCTCTCCGGCGGTATGGCGGGTATGCTGTTCGACGATTTCTGCCTGACCATCGGCTTCCTGATCCTGGGCTCCATGGCCATTGCCCTGACCCTGGTGCCCCTGCTGTGCTACATGATGCTGGACGAGACCAAGGTCCATGAGCGCCAGATGAAAAAGGCGGAGAAGCGGCCGGGCGCGCTGAGCGTCAAGCTCAAGGGCTGGGTCAGAAAGTTGTATGATACCTACATGCGCCTGCTGGATTACTTTGTCCACCACCTGAAGGTGGGCATGCTGGCCTCCGTGGCGCTGGTGGTCTTTTTCGCGGTCTGCTGCCTGTCCACGGGGACGGTGCTGCTGCCCTCTATGGATATGGGCCAGATCTCTGTTTCCGTCAGTATGCCCACCGGCTCTGAGGTGGACGAGACCACAGCCATTGCGGACCGGATCGGCCGCATCGCCGAGGAGAACGTGGCAGAGCTGTCTGAGCTGTATTACATTGCCGAGACAGAATCGGCCAGTATTGCGCTGAAGCTGGTGGACAAGAGTGACCGCAAGCGCAGCAGTCAGGAGGTGGCCGATGACCTGCGGACGTATCTGCAGGATATCGCCGGCTGTGAGATCAGCGTGACTGCTTCCGATATGACCGCCATGATGAGCGGCAGCGACATCAGTGTGAACATCACCGGCGACGACTACGCCACACTGGCGGTCATTGCCGAGGACCTGAGCCGGGAGATCGCCCAGCTGGAGGACGCCGTGGATGTCGCCAGCTCCGTGGCGGAACAGGTGCCCCAGGTGGAGATCACCATCAACCGGGAGGCGGCCTCCCAGTACGGCCTGACCGCCGCCAGTATCGGCGCCGCGGTCCGCTCCCAGCTCACCGGCGACACAGCCACCACCGTGTTCCTGAACAATAAGGAGATCGATGTGGTGGTCAAGGGCGACGGCAGCGCCGGCGCCAGCCTGGACGCCCTGCGGGCCATGCCCATTTCCACCGCCATGGGCGGCTATGTGGCCCTCAGCGACGTGGCGCATGTGGAGATCGTCCAGGCACCCCAGAGCATCAGCCGCGTGAACCAGTCCCGGCAGGTCAGCGTCACCGGCTCCACCCTCAGCGGCGACGCCACCGCCATGACCCGGGCTATCCAGGAGATCCTGGCGGACTATGACATGCCGGAGGGCTACACGGCGGAGACCGCCGGCTCCTATGAGGACATGATGGAGAGCTTCAATGACCTGCTGCTGGCGCTGGTGGTGGCTCTGGGTTTGGTGTATTTTGTGCTGGCAGCCCAGTTCGAGTCCTTCCTGATGCCGGTCATCGTTATGATGATCCTGCCGGTGGCCTTCAGCGGCGCTCTGTTCGCTCTGCCCCTGACAGGCCGGGACCTGTCCGTGATCTCTTTGGTGTCCCTCATCATGCTGGCAGGTACCGTGGTCAACAGCTCCATCATCCTGGTGGACTACATCAAGGTCCGCCGGGAGATGGGAGAGAGCCGGGAGGATGCCATCCTCCACGCCTGCCCTCTTCGTATCCGGCCCATCCTGATGACGACGACCACCACCGTCCTGGCCATGGTCCCCATGGCCCTGGCTATGGGTGACACCCTGGAGATGATGAGCGACATGGGCATCACCATGATCTCCGGTATGGTCATCTCCACCATCGTGACTCTGTTGTTTACCCCGGTGTTCTACTCCGTCATTGACGAGCTTCCTAAAAAACTGCGTCGAAAGGGCGGACGGAAAGCCCGGGAAAAAATTGCAGTCAGCGAATGACCCCACACCCCGGATGCCAAATGGCACCCGGGGTGTTTTTTGCAAGCTCCTGAAAAAACGGCAGAAGAACCGGAGACAGCTACTTGACCAGTACGGAGAGAAATGGTATCATAAAGCTGCCGTTTATCTCAGACGAGAATCACGAAAGGGGGGCGCCCGGTATGCGGGATGGCTGCGGCCGAACCATTGACTATCTGCGGCTGTCGGTCACGGACCTGTGCAACTACCGCTGCCGGTATTGCATGCCGGCGGAGGGCGTCTGCAAGCGGGACCACCGGGAGATCCTCTCTGTGGAGGAGTGCGCGGAGATCGCCGGGGCCGCCGTCCGCCTGGGTGTAAAGAAGATCCGCCTGACAGGCGGTGAACCCCTGGTGCGCCGGGGCATTGTGGAGATCTGCCGCCAGCTGAGGGTTATTCCGGGGCTGGAGGAGCTGTGCCTCACCACCAATGGAAGCCTGCTTCCGGAACTGGCCGTGCCTCTGCGGGAGGCGGGGGTGGACCGGCTGAACATCAGCATGGACACCCTGCGTCCGGACCGGTTCCGAGACATCACCCGTCTGGGCAGCCTGGAGGATGTGATGGCGGGCATCGAAGCGGCGGAGGCCGCGGGCTTCCGGGACCTGAAACTGGACACGGTCCTCATGGGCGGTTTCAATGGCGATGAGATCGGGGATTTTTTGAATCTGACCATGGAGCATTCCTGGGAGATTCGTTTTATTGAACTGATGCCCATGGGGCCCTGTTCCACATGGGACAAGAGCTGCTTCCTGTCGGGAACGGAGGTGCTGAAACGGTATCCCGCTTTACAGGAGTTGGAGCCCAACGGCGTGGCCCGGCGGTACCGACTGCCCGGCGCCAAAGGGACCGTGGGCCTGATCTCGCCCATGAGCCATGAATTTTGCAGCGAATGCCGCCGCATCCGGGTGACAGCGGACGGCAAGCTGAAAGGCTGTCTCCACAGCCGGGAGGAGATCCCGTTGCGGGGCCTTCACGGCGATGCGCTGAAGGAAGCCATCCGCCGGGGTATTTTGCAGAAGCCCCGGCAGCACCACTTGGGGGAGCGCCCCAGCGACACCCCCCGCACTATGAACCAGATCGGAGGCTGAAGCATGGGTGATCTGACCCATTTCAATGAACAGGGCCGGGCCCGGATGGTGGATGTAACGGAAAAAGCTGTCACCCGCCGAACGGCCACCGCCGCTGGAGAGGTCCATGTGTCTCCAGAGACCATGGCCCACATCAAGAATGGCACTATGAAGAAAGGCGACGTGCTGGCAGTGGCCCAGGTGGCCGGCATCCAGGCGGCCAAGCACAACTGGGAGCTGATCCCCATGTGCCACCCGCTGCCCCTGACGGGCATCGACATTGCCTTTGCCCTGTCTGACGACCCCTGCATGGTGGAAATCCAGGCCACCGTCACCTGCACCGGCGTCACCGGGGTGGAGATGGAGACCCTGACCGCCGTCTCCGTGGCGGCTCTCACCATCTACGACATGTGCAAGGCCGTCCAGAAGGATATGCGCATTACCAACATCCGCCTGCTGCGGAAATCCGGCGGTAAGAGCGGCGACTATATCGCGGAGGAATGACATGGCAAAGGTCGTATCAGTGAATATCAGTGCGCGGAAAGGGGAACAGAAGCACCCCGTTCCGGAAATTCAATTGAAGCGCCGCCACGGCATCGTGGGGGACGCCCACGCCGGGGACTGGCACCGTCAGATCAGCCTGCTGGCGGAGGAGAGCGTGGACACTATGCGGGCCGCCTGCCCCATTCCTTTAAATGCTGGCGTGTTCGCAGAGAACATCAACACCGTGGGCATCGACCTGAAAAGTCTGCCCATCGGCACCCACCTCCGCATCGGAAAGACCGAGGTAGAGGTCACCCAGATCGGCAAAGAGTGCCACAACGACTGTGCCATCAAGAAGGCCGTGGGCAAGTGTGTCATGCCCACGGAGGGCATCTTCGCCGTGGTGGTGAAGGAAGGCACTGTCCGGGCCGGAGACGAGATCGAGATTTTGGAGGCAAAACCATGAAACTGATCAGGACCGAGGAAGCCGTGGGCCATGTGCTGTGCCACGACATGACCCAGATCATTCAGGGCGAGTATAAGGACGCCCGGTTTCGCAAGGGCCATGTGGTCCAGCTGGAGGACATTCCCATGCTGCTGAGCATGGGCAAGGAGAACCTGTATATCTGGGAGATGACCCCAGGCATGGTCCATGAGAATGACGCGGCGGAGCGACTGGCTGCCCTGTGCGGCAGAGACAACATGGCGTGGAGTGGGGTCAAGGAGGGCAAGATCGAACTGACCGCCGCCTGCGACGGCTTGTTCCGGGTGGACAGCCGGCGGCTCATGGCCGTCAACTCCCTGGAGGATATCATGGTCGCCACCCGCCACGGCAACACCGCCGTCCGCAAGGGCGACAAGCTGGCGGGCACCCGGGTCATCCCCCTGATCATTGAGGAGGAGAAGCTCCGGGCCGCTGAGCAGGCCGCCGGGGATAAGCCGCTGCTGGAGCTGCTGCCGTACATCAAAAAGACCGCTGCCATCATCGCCACCGGCAGCGAGGTGAAAAAGGGCCTTATCAAGGATACCTTCAGCCCCGTGGTGGAGGCCAAGCTGGCAGCCTACGGAATCAAGACGATCGCAGTTACTTATTCCGGCGACGGTGTGGAGAACGTGGCGAGTTCCATCGCGGAAATGCGGGCCACCGGTGCGGATATCATCATCTGTACCGGCGGCATGAGCGTAGACCCCGATGACAACACCCCCGGCGGTATTAAACAGAGCGGCGCCCGCATCGTCACCTACGGCGCCCCGGTGCTGCCCGGCGCCATGTTCCTGCTGGGCTACTACGATGACGGCACCGTTGTCATGGGCCTGCCCGGCTGCGTTATGTATGCCGGTGCTACCATCTTCGATCTGGCCCTGCCCCGCGTGGCCGCGGGCGTGGAGATGACCCGGGCGGATTTCGCCGCCATGGGCGAGGGCGGATTGTGCCTGGGCTGCAAGCCCTGTCACTGGCCTATCTGCCCCTTTGGGAAATAACATGCTGACAGCGTAAGAGCGCCTGAGCGCGCTCTTGCGTTTCCCAACCGTTGACCTCGGATGAGTATCACGCTATCTTCTCCTTGCGGAGTATGGATAAATATTGTATCATTCAGAAAGGAAGTATCAACATGAAGAAGTATCTGTCTCTCCTGCTGGCCCTGTGCCTGGCCCTGGCTCTGGCCGCCTGCGGTGGCTCCAAGGAGGAGCCTGCCAAGACCGAAGAACCCGCCAAGACGGAGGAACCCGCCCCCGAGACCCAGGAGCCCGCTGCCGAGCCGGTGGAGATCACCGCCTTTGCCGCCGCCTCCATGCAGGAATCCCTGAACGCTGCCATCGAGCAGTATAAGACAATGGCCCCCGAGGTCACTGTGGTCACCACCTATGACTCCTCCGGCACGCTGCTGACCCAGATCAAGGAGGGCGCCTCCTGCGACCTGTTCATCTCCGCCGCCCCCAAGCAGATCAACGCTCTGGACGGCTCCCTGAAGGACAACGCCGAGAAGAACCCCGACGGCCTGGACGTGGTGATCCAGGGCTCCCGGCTGAACCTGCTGGAGAACAAGGTCACCCTGGCTGTTCCCGAGGGCAACCCCGCCGGCATCGAGAGCTTTGACCAGCTGGCCGACCTGCTGAAAAACGGCGAGGTGGCTCTGGCCATCGGCAACAGCGACGTGCCCGTGGGCCAGTACACCCAGAAGATCTTTACTTACCATGAGATCGACGAGACCGCCATCGCCAGCAAGCTGACCTACGGCTCCAACGTGAAGGAGGTCACCACCCAGGTCTCCGAGGGCGCCGTGGACTGCGGCATCATCTACGGCACCGACGCCTTCTCCGCCGGTCTGACCGTGGTGGACAGCGCCACCGCCGAGATGTGTGGCCAGGTCATCTATCCCGCCGCCGTCCTGAATGTGGGTGAGCAGCCCGAGGCCGCCCAGGCCTTCCTGGACTATCTGACCACCCCCGACGCCCTGGCCTGCTTTGAGGCTGTGGGCTTCTCTCCCATGGTGTAAGTTCTGCATATGACGCGGAGGTACGCCGAGAAAACGGCGTACCTCCATTTCCCGTTTCAGGAGGTGTTCTCCCGTGGACTGGTATCCTCTTTATAACTCTCTCCGCATTGCCGCCATTTCCACCGTTGCCGTCTTTTTCCTGGGCATCTTTGCCGCCTATTACATCGCAAAGCTGCCCCAGCTGGTGAAGGGCGTGCTGGATGTGGTGCTGACGCTGCCCCTGGTGCTGCCGCCCACGGTGGTTGGCTGGCTGCTGCTGTGCCTGCTGGGCCCCAAGCGCCCTTTCGGCGCATGGGTGCTGGAGACTTTCGGCGTCAAGCTGGTGATGACCTGGTGGTCCGCCATCTTTGCCACGGTGGTGGTGGCGTTCCCACTGATGTACCGCACCGCCCGGGGCACCTTTGAGAGCTTCGACCACAATCTGGCGGACGCGGGGCGGACCCTGGGCCGGTCCAACACCTGGGTTTTCTGGCGGGTACAGATGCCGGTGTGCAAGCAGGGTATCCTGGCGGGTACGGTGCTGGCCTTCGCCCGTGCCCTGGGCGAATACGGCGCCACCTCCATGATCGCGGGCTACACCCCGGGCCGCACAGCCACCATCTCCACCACGGTCTATCAGCTGTGGCGGACCAATGACGACATCGGCGCTCTGAAATGGGTCCTGGTAAATATCGCAATTTCGGCGGTGTTTCTGCTGGCGGTCAACCTGCTGGAGACCCGCCAGCGGCAGAAGGGAGGCGGACGCTGATGGCTCTTTCCGTGGATATCCGCAAGAAAATGGGAGACTTTCAGCTGGAAGTCCAGTTTGAAGCCGAACAGGAGACCTTGGCCCTGCTGGGTGCATCAGGCTGCGGCAAGTCCGTGACGCTGCGGTGCGTGGCGGGCATCCTGACGCCGGACGAGGGAAAGATCGTACTGGACGGTGTGACCCTGTTCGACAGCGCGGCTAGGATCAATCTGCCGCCCCAGAAGCGGCAGGTGGGATACCTGTTCCAGCAGTACGCCCTGTTCCCCAACATGACGGTGCGGCAGAACATCGCAGCGGCGGTGCGGGACAAGCAGCGGCGGAAGACCGTCACGGAGGAAAAGCTCCGTCAGTTCCGCCTGGAGGAGGTGGCGGACAAGCGCCCCGGCCAGATCTCCGGCGGCCAGCAGCAGCGGACGGCCCTGGCCCGTATCCTGGCATCGGAGCCCAAGGCCGTTCTGCTGGACGAGCCCTTTTCGGCCCTGGACAGCTATCTGAAATACCAGTTGGAAGTGGAGCTGGCGGAGACCCTGGAGCAGTTTCCCGGCACCATTCTGTGGGTCTCCCATGACCGGGGCGAGGTGTTCCGCAACTGCCGCCGGGTCTGTGTGCTGGATCAGGGAAAATCCCAGGGGACCTTCACCCTGCGGGAGCTGTTTCACCATCCGGGGACAGAGGCGGCAGCCCGGCTTTCCGGCTGCAAAAATTATGCGGACGCGGTTCCCCAGGGGTATTCCGTCTTTCTTCCGGAGTGGGGGTTGACCCTGGACTGCGGCAAAGAGGTCCCCGTAGACATCCACTGCGTCGGCATCCGGGCGCACCATGTTACTATGGTGGAAGCCCAGACACTTGGAGCATTTCCCTGTACAGTTCTGCGAGTGATCCAGGATGTGTTCAATACCATTGTCCTGCTGCGGCCAGAGGGTGCCGCATTGGATGCGCCGCCTCTGCGAATGGAGCTGGAACGGGACGCCTGGCACGCGGTAACGAACAAACAACAAGTCTGGATTTCCATCCAGCCCAGAGATATTCTGCTGTTGAAGTGAGGAGAGAGAACGATGTATCGTGCTGCTGTTTTGACGGTCAGTGACCGTAGTTTCAAGGGGGAGCGGCCTGACGCCGGGGGTCCGCTGGTGGCAGAACTGCTGGAAAAAGCGGGCTATGAGGTCGTCCATAGAGCCATCGTCCCGGACGAGCAGGCCCAAATTGAGGAGAAACTGCGCCAGATCGCTGACAGCGGAGAAGTCCAGTTGCTGGTAACCACCGGCGGCACCGGCTTTGCTCCCCGGGATGTGACCCCGGAGGCCACCCTGGCGGTCTGTGACCGGCTGACACCGGGCATCCCGGAGGCCATGCGCTATGCCTCTATGCAGGTGACCAACCGGGCCATGCTGTCCCGGGCCCAGGCGGGCATCCGGAAGGGAACGCTGATCATCAACCTCCCCGGCTCCCCCAAGGCTGCGAAGGAGAATCTGGAGGCTGTCCTGCCCGCCATCGGCCATGGCCTGGAGATGCTCTCAGGCCGCCCCGCTGACTGTGCGAAACTGACGGACTGAAGATCGTAAAACAATGGCCCCGGGATACCATCCCGGGGCCATTGTTTTACGCTTTGCCCGTGCAGCGTCCGGTGGTGCATGT
Source organism: uncultured Oscillibacter sp. (assembly GCA_964462715.1). Classification (GTDB taxonomy): domain Bacteria; phylum Bacillota; class Clostridia; order Oscillospirales; family Oscillospiraceae; genus Oscillibacter. Next base: position 777 of record CAYWYW010000011.1, on the reverse strand, counting down.
TCCCTGTTGCCAATACAGGCCGCGGGTCACTCCGCTTGATGGGCAAACTGCAGTCAGCGATTATGCCGCAGCGTAAAACTTGTCTTTGATTTCAAATGACGATAGAACCCATATACTTCTTGCCCAATATACCTGTCAACGTCACGCATATAAACAATTTTTTACAGACATCAGATCAGAGTTATTGCTGCACAAAAAAGCCGGTGTGATCAACCGCATTTACTGAGAACTCGTATCCGGGAATCGTTGCCGCTTTGATGTGGGAGAGCGGGGCAAGGGGGTTCGGAATTTTCGCATATAGAATTCCGTGCATATATGTGAAATTTTACACAAATACATCTTTGATGAAATGGAAAGGATGCTGTAAAATAAGTTAACATTATCAATGCTGAGAGTAGGCAATCATATACCAAAAATGATCTGATATCTCATGAGATGTCAGAATGAGGAAATTCGGTGGGAATCCGAAACGTGCCGGCACTGTAAGCGAGAGACTTAGCCTAAATGCCTGATGGGCGCTGAACGTGAGTTCGTCATTGGAGAGATCTGAGAAGGTGGGCAGTAAGTCGCGGGAGATATTTCTCCTTATCGTAAGTCAGGAGACCTATTTTTGGGGGAATTTTACGGGGGAATAGGGGTTCCTCTGTTTTTGCTGTGGGAATAGCGGCCACGGCAGTCCTTGCGGCTGCCGTGGCCATTTGTTTTTCGTGGCAGAGCATTTGCTGCGGAGGCGGGGTCGCCTATATGCAGTGAAAAATCAGAGACTGCTCCGGTTGC
>CAYWYW010000010.1:0-41130 GCA_964462715.1 uncultured Oscillibacter sp. | reverse complement strand
TGGCCCACCAGGAACATGCCCTTGTAGACGATGGTGCGGCTGGAGAAGGAGGGGATGTAGGTGTTGATGTTGGACTGCTCGAAGACGCGCCGGGCCACGTACAGCTTCCGGTCGAAGTCCAGGCCCGGGGCGCAGTCCGCCGGCCGCTTCACGAAGCACTGGCAGATGCGGGGCATACAGCTCAGGGCTTTTTCGCCCAGCACCTCAGGGTGGGTGGGTACGTCCCGCCAGCCCAAGAATTCCATACCCTCCTTGGCCACGATGATCTCCAGCATTTTCTTGGCCTGGGCGCGCTTGAGGTTGTCGGCGGGGAAGAAGAACATGCCCACGCCGTAGTCCCGGGCTTCGCCCAGGGTGATGCCCTCGGCGGCGGCCGCCTTCACCATCAGCTTGTGGGGCACCTGCAGCATCAGGCCCACGCCGTCGCCGGTCTCTCCGGCGGCGTCTTTACCGGCGCGGTGCTCCAGCTTTTCCACGATCTTCAGGGCGTTGTCCACGGTCTCGTAGGACTTGCGGCCCTTCAGGTCCACCACGGCGCCGATGCCGCAGGCGTCGTGTTCAAAAGCGGGGTCATACAGGGGATAGCGTCTCTGATCGGATTCCAGCATAGGAAACACTCCGTTTCATATTTGGGATTGGGGGCTCTGAAAAGAAGAAAGACTTCGTTTCAGGGCACGCCATAAGAATCTAAAATGTATTGCGCCATGTCCGCCAGCTTCATGCCGGCGTCCATGCTGCGCTTTTGCAGGAAGCGGTGAGCCTCCGATTCCGTCATGCGGTTGGTGTCCATCAGCAGCTCCTTGGCCTTTCGGATGAGCTCCTGCTCCGCTTCCTTCCGCTTGGGAGGCGCGTGGTGCAAGTGGGCCTCCTCAAACTGCCGCATCAGGTCCAGGGTGGCGAAGAAGTCAGGCCGGGAGATGGGCGTGGGGAGCTTGTAGAGGTTGTCCCCCTGGCAGAAGTCCAGATTCACAGCGGAGGAGACCACCATCAGCAGGGCCGTGCCCTGAAGGTCGGCGGCCAGGTCATTGGCGGTGATGTCCCGCAGCTTGAAGCCGCAGACCACGATGGCGCTGCCCAGCTTCCGGACGGTGCGGATGGCTTCCGCGCCGGAGCCGCAGCTGGCGGCCGGGGACCAGCCGTCGGATTCCAGAAGCCGGCAGATGCGGCGCCGGGCTTCCTCGTTGGCGAAGGCCACTACGATCCGGTCCATCTTCCTGTCCCTCCTTTGCTGCGGAATGAGCCGATGGGAATATCGGCCGATGCGAATGGCTCCCCCGGGAGCCGGTATCCTTGTCTGCCCTTACGGAAAACGGCTGCTCAATAGGTCACCAGGTACTTGTCCAGCTCCCACTGGGAGACCTGGGTGCGGTACTCCTCCCATTCCCGCAGCTTGCCGGTGATGTACTGCAGGGCGGTATGGGGGCCCAGGGCGTCCAGGACCACGTTGTCCGCCTCCAGCGCCCGGATGGCGGCCTCCAGAGTGCCGGGGAGGCTCTCCAGGCCGCAGGCGCTGCGCTCCTCCGCCGTCATCTCGTAGATGTTCCGGGAGATGGGGTCAGGGGGCGTCAGCCCCTTTTCAATGCCGTCCAGGCCCGCCGCCAGACAGGCGGCAAAGACCAGGTAGGGGTTGCAGGAGGGATCGGGGCTCCGCAGTTCCACCCGGGTGCCCTGCCCCCGGGGGGCGGGGATACGGATGAGGGCGGAGCGGTTGGAGGTGGACCAGGCCGGGTAACAGGGGGCCTCGTAGCCGGGGACCAGCCGCTTGTAGGAGTTCACCAGGGGATTGGTCAGGGCACAGAAGCCCCGGGCGTGTTCCAGCAGGCCCGCGATGAACTGGGTGGCCAGGGGGGAGAGCTGGTTGGGAGCGCTCTCATCATAGAAGGCGTTATGGCCGTTTCGGAACAGGGACATGTTGACGTGCATGCCGTTGCCGGCGGCACCGTAGACGGGCTTGGGCATGAAGGTGGCGTGGAGGCCGTTTTTCTGGGCCAGGGTCTTGACCGCCAGTTTGAAGGTCATGATGTTGTCAGCGGTGTGGAGGGCCTCGGCGTACTTGAAGTCCAGCTCGTGCTGTCCGGCGGCCAGCTCGTGGTGGCTGGCTTCGATCTCAAAGCCCATCTGCTCCAGGGCCAGGGTCACCTCCCGGCGGGTGCTCTCGCCGTGGTCCAGGGGGCCCAGGTCGAAGTAGCCGGCCTCGTCGCTGGTCTGGGTGGTGGGGCGGCCGTTCTCGTCCGTCTGGAACAGGAAGAACTCCAGCTCCGGGCCCACGTTGAAGGTGTAGCCCATCAGCTCCGCCCGCTGCAGCTCCCGCTTCAGCACACTGCGGGGGTCTCCCTGGAAGGAGGTGCCGTCCGGGTTGTGGACATCGCAGATCAGTCGGGCCACCTTGCCGTATTGGGGCCGCCAGGGAAGAATGGCGAAGGTGTCCAGGTCCGGCCACAGGTACTGGTCAGACTCCTCAATGCGGACGAAGCCCTCAATGGAGCTGCCGTCCATCATGATCTCGTTATTCACCGCCCGCTCGATCTGGGAGGCGGTGATGGCCACGTTTTTCAGCTGGCCGAAGATATCGGTGAACTGCATCCGGATGAACTGGATATCCTCCTCCTGTACCATCCGGATGATGTCCTCCTTGGTGTACTTCCCCATAACACGGTCTCCTTTCAACGAAAAACCTAGTTTATCAATTTAAAGCAGAAGAAAATCTGGAAACAAAAAATGAGCGCGGACGACCCGAGAGGGGGCGCCGTTGCTCTCTCTACTTTCGGATTATACGAGGGAAAAACCCGCTCTGTCAACGTTTTTCGTGCTGACAAAGCGGGTGGGAAAGCGATTTCGGAGACTTTTCTAAAATGGAAAGTGCCCCGTAAAAATCCTTTGTGCAATTTAATGCGGCGGACAAGTGTGCTTGTGTGGAAAACATTACCGTTTGTTGGCAAGGCAGACCACGTGGCAGATGCCGGGGACGGATTCCCCCTGAAAGCTGGAGGTGGGGGACAGCAGGGCACCGGTGGGGGCGAAGAGGATGCGGTCCCAGCGGCCCCGGCGCATCTCTGTCAGCAAGTATCCGTTCAGCACGGAGGCGGAGCAGCCGCAGCCGGAGGCACCTGCGTGCATATCCTGCCGTTTCCGGTCGTACAGCAGCAAGCCGCAATCCTGGAAGTGGCCGCCCATGTCGACGCCATCCCGGGAGAAGAAGTCCCGGACGATGGCGTGGCCCAGCTCCCCCAGGTCGCCGGTGACGATCAGGTCATAGTCCTGGGGCCTGGTCCCCGTATCCCGGAAGAAGGCGGCCAGACTATCATAAGCTGCCGGAGCCATCGCCGCGCCCATGTTGTTGGCGTCGGTGATGCCTTTGTCCACGATTTTGCCGCAGGTGACGTGGGTGACGTAGGGTCCGGGGCCGTCGGCGGCCAGGATGGTGCACCCGGCGGCAGTAGCGGTCCACTGGGCCGTGGGGGGGCGCTGACTGCCGTAGGGCACCGGCATCCGGTACTGCCGCTCGGCGGTACAGAAGTGGGAGGAGGTCATGGCGGCACACTTGTCGGCATAGCCGCCATCGATGATGAGCGCCGCCAGGGACAGGGACTCTCCCATGGTGGAGCAGGCGCCGTACAGGCCGTAGAAGGGGACGCCGAAATCCCGCAGGCCGAAGGAGGAGCCGATGCACTGGTTCAGCAAGTCCCCGGCGAAGATATAGTCCAGGTCCTTGGGTTTCAGCTTCGCCTGGTCCAGAGCCCGCTGGAGGACCTTTTTCTGCATGGCGGACTCCGCCTTCTCCCAGGTCTTTTCTCCGAAAAAGGAGTCCTCGCTGGTCTCGTCAAAGTAAGTTCCCAGGGGGCCCTGGCCTTCGAATTTGCCACCGATGTTGGAGAAGGAGAGGACGGAGGGGGGATGGGCCAGGGCGATGGTCCGCTGGCCGACGCGCTTGTCGTTCATGGATGCCACCTCGTTTGATGGATTTTCCATAGGTTGTCCATATACGGCAAAAATATGAGCGGCAGATCCTGAATCATCCGTCCGCCGCATCTGCCGCAGCATGGTCCGGGGTGGGGAGGACCCGCAGGACCGGACCGTCGTCCCGGATATACAGTTCTTCGCAGTCCTGTTGGGCCTTCACAAGAATCCGGATGGCTTCTTCCGTTTCCCGCATCAGGTGCAGATACATCTCTTTATAGTCTGGCATTCCACTCACACCTTTCCGTATGCCCTATTATAGCCGAATGTTCGGCATTATTCAAGAACCGTATTTTCGGATATGCTAGATGCAAGGCAGGTGTGGGTATGATTACGTTTGAACCGCTGTGGGAGACACTGAAACGGAAGAACATATCCCAGTATGCGCTGATCAAAGAGTACGGGGTCAGCACGGGAACGTTGGATGCGCTGCGGAAAAATCGCAGCATTACGATGAACACGCTGAATGACCTCTGCAACATGCTGGGTTGCGATGTTTCAGACATCATTCGTTTTACACCAGATAAAAAGTAACACGGGAAACGCCATGAGGGCGCTTCCCGTGTTGTTTCATTATGTATAGGACCGCTCCATGGTGACCACCGCGTAGTAGTTGCCGTCCAGGGCCCGGACAGCCTCCTGGATCTTTTTTGACACCTCATCATCGGTCAGGCGGAAGCCGAAGGGCACCACCGCGTCGAAGATCACGTTGGTGTGGGTGGGACCTGCCACCATGCGGAAGTCGTGAATGCTGATTTGGTCGTCGATGCAGTGGACCAGGGACTGGACCCGCTTCCGGGTGTCCGCGGTGACGCCGTCGTCGATGACGATGGGGTCCATGTGGATGACGGCATGGCAACCCAGCTTTTCCTGCAGCTCCTTTTCCACGTTGTCGATCTCATCGTGGATATCCAGCACGTTCCCGGCGGCGGAGACCTCTGCGTGGAGGGAGATCATCACCCGGCCAGGGCCGTAGTCGTGAACGATCAGGTCGTGGATGCCGATGATGGCGGGATGAGCCATGACCAGCGTCTTGATCTCCTCTACGAACTCGTGAGTGGGCGGGGTACCCAGCAGGGGGTCGATGGTGTCCTTGGCGGCATTGAAGCCGGACCACAGGATGAACAGGGCCACCAGGATGCCTGCCCAGCCGTCGATCATCAGGCCGGAGAAATGGCCTACCAGAGTGGCGATCAGCACGGCGGTGGTAGCCACGCTGTCACTGAGGGAGTCCGTGGCCGTGGCCAGCATGGCGGAGGAGTTAAGCTGTTTGCCCAGCCGGTGATTGTAAAAGAACATGTACAGCTTCACGGCGATGGAGACTGCCAGAATGGCCAGCACCAGCAGGTCGAACTCCACCGGCTGGGGGTGGAGGATCTTCTCAAAGGAGGACTTGGCCAGCTCGAAGCCCATCAGCAGGATCAGCAGAGACACGCCAAGACCGGACAGGTACTCGATGCGGCCGTGTCCAAAGGGGTGATCTGAGTCGGGCTTCTGTCCCGCCAGCTGGAAGCCCAGCATGGTGACGAAGGAGCTGCCGGCGTCGGACAGGTTGTTGAAGGCGTCGGCGGTGATGGCGATGGAGCCTGCCAGGGTGCCGGCGAAGAACTTGCCCAGGAACAGCAGGATGTTCAGTCCGATGCCCGCCGCGCCGCAGAGGACGCCGTAGGCCTTCCGGAGGTCTGCCTCCGATTTCCCGTCCGGCTTCAGAAACAGCCGGGCCAACAGGGTTATCATATCATATCAGGTCCTTTCGGTGAAATGGACCGGGCGGCGGCCCGGTCCGGGGATTGCGGTTTATTTGCCGGGGATGACCAGCTTCATATGGCAGCACAGGTCGTCCAGGTCCCGGTCCGTGGCAGCGGGGATGCGCAGTTTGGCGCCGCAGTCCCGGCAGACCAGGTCCACGGCGGAGCGGCGGATCTCCATGCCGTAACGGCTGCTGCCGCAGGCGCAGGTGATGCCCTGAGGCCGGGCGGCGATGTCCTTCAGTTCGGAGAGAACCTCGTACATGATCACGTTGTCCACGAAGGCCTCCTCGCCCTCGTCTTTCTGCTGCTTTTCCTTCTCCGCCAGGATGGCCAGCTCCCGCAGGTTCTTCTCCACCGTGCCCTCGTCGCCGATGAAGCAGGCGAACTGCTTGGTTCGGGCACAGCCCAGGGCGGTGGCGCCGTGGAGTATGCGGTCCGGGGGGCACAGGGCCATGTGGGTCTCGCCGCACAGGCCGCAGGGGACGTAGACCTGGTACTTCTCCCCGTCGAATTTCACCTGCAGGCGGCTCTCCCCGCAGTCGCACTCCACCTCGGCGTTGGAGGCCTCCAGGGCGAACACGGAGCGGGCGGCCATGACGGTCTTGCCGCACTTGGGACAGAGGTAACCAAAGGTCCGCATCTCTTCACTCATATACAAACACCTCGTTTGCTGTGATGGTTGACAAAACAGTATATCATGGAAAATAACAATTGTACAGTATTTGGAAGCGGTTTTTTTGAGACCTGTCTATTTTCCGCGGGCCTCTTTCAAAATAGGACTGGTATTTTTTTAAAAACTATGGTATAATACGCCAACCTTTCAGAAAAACGATTGCGGCCACGGCCGAAAAGGAGATACCCATGATCAAGATCACCACGGACAGCACCTGTGACCTGCCGGCGCACCTGCTGGAGCGGTACAACATTTCCGTCATCCCCCTGGGCATTGTGAAGGGGGACCGGCTGTACCGGGACGGCATCGACATCCGCACCGCTGATATTGCCGCCCATGTGGAGGCCGGCGGCGCCATTACCACTACCAACGCGGTGAACATCGCTGATTACGAGCTCCTGTTCCAGGAGGAGATGGAGAAGTATGACGCGGTCATCCACATCAACATCGGCCCCGGCTTCTCCTGCTGCCACCAGAACGCCCGGCTGGCGGCGGAGAGTGTTCCCGGCGTCAGCGTGGTCAGCTCGGAGAACCTCTCCGTAGGCCACGGCATGCTGGTCCTGGCTGCCGCCGAGGCGGCGGAGGCCGGTAAGAGCGTCAGTGAGATCCTGGGCCTGCTGGAGGACCTGACTGCCCGGCTGGAGATGAGCTTCGTGCTGGACCGGCTGGATTACATGAAGAAGGGCGGACGATGTTCCGCCGTCACGGCCCTGGGGGCCAACCTCCTGAAGCTCCACCCCTGTATCGAGGTGGTGGGAGGCAAAATGGCCGTCACCAAAAAGTACCGGGGTTCCATTGAAAAGGTGGTGGCGGACTATGTGCGGGAGCGGCTGGAGGGCCGCACGGACCTGGACACCAGCCGGGTGATCCTGGTGGACACCTGCCCGGATGACCACCTGGCTTCCATTGCAAGGGAGTATCTGCAGAACGACGGCCGCTTCGGTGAGATCATTGAAGCCAAGGCCGGCTGTACGATTTTCTCCCACTGCGGTCCCAATACCCTGGGCCTGCTGCTGATGCGTAAGTGAGAAAAAGCGCTCTGTGTGAAAACACAGAGCGCTTTTTTCATCGAAAAGATTACTTGCAGGCGATGACTTCAATCTCCACCAAAGCGTCCTTGGGCAGACGGGCAACCTCCACGGCGGAGCGGGCGGGATACTTGCCCTCGGTGAAGAACTCGGCATACACGCCGTTCATGGCACCGAAGTTGTTCATGTCGCTGAGGAACACGGTGGTCTTCACCACGTCGTCCATGGAGAGACCGGCGGCCTCCACGATGGCCTTCACGTTGGTCAGGGACTGGCGGGTCTGGGCCTCGATGCCCTCAGGGAACGCGCCGGTGGCGGGGTCCAGGGGCAGCTGGCCGGAGGTGATCAGCAGATCGCCCATCAGGCGGGCCTGGGAATAGGGGCCGATGGCGCCGGGAGCGGCAGTGGTGGCAATGACTTTCTTTTCCATGATAAAAACCTCCAATGATGATAAATTTTTGTCATCCTTAGCGTACCACAGCTGGTTTGAAAAGTCAACCTTTCCCGCTTGCCCGAAAAAGAAAATTATGGTATACTCACGTATTATTTTTAAAGGAGCGACCAAAGGTGAAAGATTTCAGGCAGGAACTGACGGAAAACAGCTATTTCCGCCAGGAGGAGCTGGTGTTTTGGGACTGCGACCGGGAGAAGCGGATGCGGGTGGCGGCCATGCTCAGCAAGATGGCGGCCTTTGCGGGCTATGACTACGACGCCCGGGGGCTGACCCATGAGAAGCTGTACGCCATGCGGGAGGTGTTTTTGCTGTCCCGGGCGGCGGTGAAGATCCACACCTGTCCCCGGGCGCGGGACCTGCTGGATATCACCACCTGGGAAAACGGCGCCCGGGGCGCCCACATGCAGCGCGTCTTTGAGATGCGGGACCAGGCGGGACAGCTGTGCACCTCCGCTAAGAGCGACTGGATCCTAGTGGACCCCATCACCCGGAAGATCCTGCGGCCCGGCTCCTTCACGGCCAAGCCCCTGACAGTCTGCCCTGTGGAGATCGACTGTCCCGATCCTAAAAAGATCGTCCTGCCCAAGGAGGGCGTGGAGGACCTGGGGCACCGGACCATCCGCTGGTCGGACCTGGACGGCAACGGACATCTGTTCAGCGGCAACTACGGCGACATCGTCTGGGACGTCCTGCCGGAGGACCTGCAGCCCCGGGTGCCCACGGAGTTCTACATCAATTACAGCAAGGAGGCCACCCTGGGCGAGGACCTGCGCCTGGCGGGCTTCCGGGAGGGAGATACCTATCGGATGGAGGGCGTGGGTCCCGGCGGACCCTGCTTCACCGCCCTGTGTGTGTTCAGTGAATAAAAAAGCGGCTCCCGAAATGGGAGCCGCTTTTCCAATTTGCACTCAATAGCCGAAGATCATGGAACGGTTGATATCGCTGAGACTGTGGGCACCGCACATGGCCATGGCGTCGGCCAGCTCGGCCTTCAGCTTGTCCACGTACACCTGCACGCCCTCGGCGCCGCCGCCGTAGACCATGGTGACGAAGGGCCGGGCGATCAGCACGCCGTCAGCGCCCAGGGCCAGGGCCTTGAACACGTCCATGCCGGTGCGGATGCCGCCGTCTACCAGCACCGTCATCTTGCCGCCCACGGCGTCCACGATGGCGGGGAGCACCTCGGCGGTGGCGGGGCACTGGTCCAGCACACGGCCGCCGTGGTTGCTGACCACGATGCCGCTGGCACCGGCCTCCAGGGCCTTCTTGGCGCCGCTGACTGTCATGATGCCCTTGAGAATGAAGGGCTTGCCGGCGATCTGGGCGATCTCCTTCAGCTCCTCCACGGTCTTGCTGCCGGCGGGGGGCGTCAGGTTCTTCAGGAAGGGCAGGCCGGCGGCGTCGATGTCCATGGCGATGGCGAAGGGATCGGCAGTGTTGACCAGGTCCATCTTCTCCCGGATGGTCTCGATGTTCCAGGGCTTGATGGTGGGCACGCCCAGGCCACCGGACTTTTTCAGGGCCTCGGCAGCGGCCTCTACCACAGCGGGGTTGGTGCCGTCGCCGGTGAAGGCAGCGATACCGGCCTGAGCGCAGGCGGAGACCATAATGTCATTGTACTCCAGGTCGTTGTACTTGTCGCCGTAGTGCAGCTGCATGGCGCCCACCGGGGCGGCGAACACCGGCAGCACGAACTCCCGGCCGAACAGGCGGGCGGTGGTGTCCACGGGCTTGTTCTCACAGATGGTGTCCATGTTGACGCACAGCTCCTGCCACTTCTGGTAGTTGCGGATGGCGCCGGTGCCGATGCCCTTGGCGCCGGGGCCGGGCATGGTGTTCTTGCAGGCCAGGCCGTTGCAGACGGGGCAGGCCTTGCAGTGGGGGCCGGAACAGGTCCGGGCGTTGGCCAGAATTTCCTGATAAGTCATATGTACATTTCCTCCAGAGCAAAGAATGATTGAAAACCAGTCCCATTGTACCCCTCCTCTGGAAAAAAGGCAACGAAAAACAGGAACTTTTTTCCGCGGATGCCGTCTATATAGGCAAAGGGCCCGCTTTGGAAGGGTGGGCGCGGATGAAGGAGGACGGACCTATGAAAAGAAGCGTACTTGCATGTTTCCTAACCCTGATGATGCTGCTGGCGCTGACCGCCTGCGGCGGCGCCAAATCGGAGGAGGCATTCACTTCCAACAGTGCGGCCATGGACAGCTGGACGGAGGCGGAGGCGCCTGCGGCCCCTGCGGAGGACATGGCCTACGGCGGTGGCGTGAAGTATGAGGATGCTGTGTCGGCGGAGAGCCAGGCTGAGAGTGGAACTGTGGCCCAGAAGCTCATCTGCACCGCCTGGCTGGAGATGGAGACCACGGAGTTTGATACTGCCACAGCGGCCCTGACGGACCTGACGGAGCAGCTCCAGGGGTACTTTGAGAGCAGCACCGTGGGCGAGCGGGGCAGCGGCAGCCGCTGGGCGGAGTACATCATCCGGGTCCCGGCGGAGAAATACCGCACCTTTCTGAACCAGGCGGGGGAGCTGTGCCATGAGACCTGGCGCAACACCACCCAGGAGAATGTCACCGAATCCTATTACGACACCCAGGGCCGCCTTAGAACGCAGCAGATTAAGCTGGAGCGGCTCCAGGCACTGCTGGCCAAAGCAGAGCTGATGGAGGACATCATCACCATCGAGTCCGCCATCTCCGAGACGGAGTGGACCATCGAATCATTGTCCGGCACCCTGCGGCACTACGACGCCCTGGTGGATTACGCCACCGTCCATATCAATCTGACCGAGGTCTACAAGCTCTCCGATGTGGAGCAGGTCCCTGACAGCTTCGGCACCCGTCTGGGCACCGCCTTCCGCGATGGCTGGGGCAGCTTCACCAATGGCCTGGAGAACTTTGCCGTGGCCCTGGCCTACGCCTGGATGTGGGTCCTGGCGCTGGTGGTGATCGCCGTGGCGGTCATCCGGGTCCTGCGCAGACGCCGCAGAGCGAAAAAGGCGGAGGAGAAGCTGGAAAATCCTGCTGAGAAATGATTGCCGCAGCTTGACAAATAGATTTAAAACTGTATAATATGATTTTGAAAACTATATTATATGGTTTTGAGGTGAAGATATGAAGCGTCTGGCGCGGATCGTGGCTCTGGGAGATTCCATTCTCAAGGGAATCCAGGTGGACCCGGGGAGCAAGCGGTACGTCACCCGGAACGAGATTGGCATTCCGGACCTGGAGCGGGACTTTGACCTGACGGTCCGCAACGACTCCCATTTCGGCGCCTCCACTGTCAAGGGGGAGCGGCTGCTGGACCGCATGCTGGAGCAGGGGGACTGCTGCGATGGCGTGGTAATGGACTTCGGCGGCAACGACTGCGACTTTAAATGGCGGGAGATCGCCGAGATGCCTACGGCAGAGCATTTGCCCGCTGTGCCTCTGCCGGAGTTTGTAGAACGGTACCGGAGCATGATCCGGAAGCTGCTCAGGCATGACATTGTCCCCATTCTGACCACCCTGCCGCCGCTGGAGCCACAGAGGTTTTTTGATTGGTGGTGCGGCAGTCTGGACCAGGGGGCGGTGCGCCGATGGCTGGGCAGCGAGTGTAACATCTATGCCCACCAGGAGCGGTATTCCCGGGCGGTGGAGGGGCTTGCCCGGGAGGAACACGTACCCCTGGTGGATCTCCGGGCCGCATTTCTGGACCACGGACATCTGGACGCCCTGCTCTGTGAAGACGGGACCCACCCCAATTCCGCCGGGCAGGCACTGATCGGTCAGGCCTTCCGGAACTTCGCGGAGCGGTGGGAGGCGGACCTGCGGACCCAGGCGGCCCTGTAATACTAATATCTGACTAAAACAAGACATTCCTTGCGGCATAATTCCCGCCATGCCGCGTTGTCGTCCTTGGCGGGCGTTAGCCCGCCTGTGTCCTCCGCCTTGCCTGGCAAAAATTCTGCTCGCAAGGCTTTGTCACTTTTAGTCGGATATTAGTATAAAAGCGAGAAAATAAGAAGAGGCGTGCCCGAAAGGGCACGCCTTTTCAGTATCGACAGCAGGTCAGTCCGTGTTTTTGCGGAAGATGTGGACGCGGAAGGCGATGCGGCAGTCCAGATGGTCCAGGGCTGCCAGCCGTTCCGCCCCCGCTTTGGGGGTTTTCCAGTAGTAGGGGGTCATCTGGAACAGGGCGTGGATATCCGCCTGGTTTTCCAGATGGATGCGGGTGTCCACCGGGACGATGGCCTCATAGGCGAAGCCCTCGTAGGGCGTCTCCTTTTCCTCGTTGGGGTAGGGCTTCTCGTACAACACCTGCTTCAGCTCCCACAGGTGGTCCGCCGCCGGGACCACATAGAGGAACATGCCACCGGGTCGCAGCACCCGGTAGAACTCCTCCAGGGCCAGGGGGGAGAAACAGTTCAGCAGCACATCCACGGTCCCGTCTGCCACCGGCAGGCGGTAAGAGGAGGCCACGGCGAACTCTACGCCCTTTTCCCGTTTGGCGGCGTAGCGGAGGATGAATTTGGAGATATCGGTGCCTGCCATGCGGGGCGCTTTTCCAGCCTCTGTCAAGGCCTGGAAGATGCCGGCAGTGTAGTAGCCTTCGCCGCAGCCGGTGTCCAGAATGGTGGGAGCATCTCCGGAACGGGTCAATATCTCGGTGCAGAGGGTATTCAGCAGAGGGGCATAATATCCTTTGGACAGAAACTCCCGCCGGGCTGCCGCCATGCCCTTGTCGTCGCCGGGAGCAGCAGAGTGCTTTTGATTGGGGGGCAGCAGGTAGGTGTAGCCCTCCTTTGCAATGTCGTAGCTGTGGCCGTGCTCGCAGCGGTAGGACCGGGTGTCCCGGGTCAGCGGCCCGCCGCAGACGGGGCAGCGGAACAAGCTCATATTTCATACCCCCTTGTCACATCATGAATCCATTTGCCGCCGCCGATGCGCCAGGCGCACAGAGGAGACTTCACGATACACTCCAGCTGTATGGCGAAGGCGATGGGCCAGGCGCCGGTTTTCAGCACCAGGGCGCACAACGCCGTCACGGGCAGGCACAGAAGCCACTGGGGCCCCAGGTCCAGCGTAGTGGAGAAGGTCACATCGCCTCCCGCCCGCAGCACGCCGGTGACGGCGGAGATGGCGTAGGCGTGGAGGGGAATAGTGGCGAAGCCCGCCACCGCCAGGGCGGTGGCAATGGCGGCGGACTCCCCGTACAGCTTGAACATGGGGAAGATGACCGGCACGAACAGGGTGGGGACCAGCAGCAGGGCTGTCAGTCCTACGGCGCCGCCCACCAGCACGGCGAACCACAGCAGTGCCTGGCTGAGAGACATGACCTCCGCCCGGCTCCGCCCCTCGCCGATGGCCTTGCCCACCAGCACCGCCGTGGCGGCGCCCAGGCCGAAGCACACCACCAGGAACAGGCGGTTCAGGTTGCCCATGACGGCGTTGGCCGCCAGCATCTCCACGGAGTTGTCCGTGTAGCCCAGAATGACCGTCAGCAGGGAGTTGCCCAGACCCCAGGCAGCTTCGTTCAGCACCACCGGGGAGGCGTACTTGAGGAAGCGGCGGGTCATCTCCCAGCCGGGCCGCAGGAAGCAGCCCGGGTCCAGGGGAATCGTTCTGCTGCGGAGGGCGCAGACGGCGCAGATCAGAAATTCCGACATCCGGGCCAGCAGGGTGGCCAGGGCCGCCCCGGCCACGCCCATGGAGGGAAAGCCCAGATGGCCGAAGATCAGCAGATAGTTCAGCCCGGTGTTCAGGACTGTGGAGAAGCCGAAGAGCTTCATGCCGAAGTTGGGATTCTCCACGCTGCGCTGGGCGCTGGCGTAGATGGAGGAGAGCATGTTGAACACATAGGAGAAGCCGATGATCCGCAGGTACGGCGCCCCTAGCACGGACAGGGCGTGCTTGTTGGACAGCAGGTCCATGACGGGGACGGGGAAGAGGAAGAACAGCACCGCCAGCATCACGGTGATGCCGCTGCCGATGAAGGACGCTACACCCAGGCAGCGGTTGATGCTTTTCACATCCCCCTTGCCCCAGTACTGGCTCACCAGAATGCCCAGGCCGCTCTGGACGCCGAAAACGATACTGATGAGTAGAAACACCGGCACGTTGGCGGTGGTGACGGCGGCCATCTCCTCGTTGCCCAACTGGCTCACCATGAAGGTGTCGATGAGGCCTAAGGAAAAGGTGATGAGGTTTTGCAGGATGATGGGCAGGGACAGTGTCCACAGCCGTTTGTAAAAACCGGGTTCCCGGCGCAGATGACGAAACATAGCGGCTCCTTATTGTTTGTCCGGCGCCTTGGTGACGTTGTTGATCCATTTCCGGCTGCGGAGCCGGACAATGCCCCAGGGCATCTTGCAGAAATTTTCCGACTGGATGGCGAAGCACACCACCGCCACCGGTGCGTTCAGCACCAGCGCGGTCAGGAAGGACAGGGGCACGGCGATGCCCCACTGGCAGGTGAGGTCGATGATGGAGGCCATCCGGGCATCGCCGCCGGCCCGCAGGAGGCCGGTGATGTTGGTGATGTCAAAGGCCTTGGAGGGCAGCATGCAGATCAGCACCACGCACATGATAACGGCGATTTCCAGAGACAGGCCCTCCAGATGGAACAGGGGGAAGACGACAGGGCGGAATACCGCAGGCAGCAGCACCGCCAGACACAGGGACACTGCCAGACCTACCAGGAAAGAGACCTGCAGCAGGCAGCAGCCCAGGGAGTAGACCTCATCCTTTGGGGCGCCCTCGCCGATGCGCTTGCCCACCATGACGGAGGTGGCGCCCGCCACGCCGAAGCAGGCCACTGTGGCGAATTTCTCGATATTGCCCATGATGGCGTGGGCTGCCAGAATTTCCGAGCTGATGGCCATGTGGCCCATGATGGCGGTCATCACGCTGACGCCCAGACCCCACATGGTCTCGTTGAGCAGCACAGGGGAGGCGTATTTCAGAAAGTCCCGGGTAATGGCGGCGCCGGGTCGCAGTAGCGGCCGGGGGCACAGCGGCACCCGGCGGTCCCGCAGGGCGTAGACCGCCACGATCAGAAATTCAGCGATCCGGGAGAGGAGAGTGGCCGCCGCCGCGCCGGTGACGCCCAGGGCGGGGGCCCCCAGCTTGCCGAAGATCAGAATATAGTTCAAGGCCGTGTTCAGCAGCATGGAGACAGTGAATACCACCATGCCCATGAGAGGGTTCTCCGTGCTGCGCTGCATCCCGATATAGACGGAACTGACGGCGTTGAACACGTAGCTGATGCCCACAATGCGCACGTAGGGCGTGCCCAGCTCCACCAGCAGGGCATTGTCTGTGACCATGGACATGACGGTCCGTGGAAACAGCAGAAGGGTCAGGGCCACCATGGAGGAGATGGCCAGACCGAAATACAGCGCCACGCCGGTACAGCGGTTGATGGCGTCCTGGTCCCCCTTGCCCCAGTACTGGCTCACCAGGATGGTCTGGCCGCTGAGGAGGCCCAGAATGATGATCTGCACCAGAAAGATGGGGGTGTTGGCCGCCGTGACGGCAGAAAGCTCGTTACTGCCCAGCAGGCCCACCATGAAGGTATCCACAAAGCCCAGGGAGGTGGTGACGAGATTTTGTAAGATCAGCGGCAGCGCCAGCCGGAACAGCCGTTTGTAAAAGCCGGGTCCCCGGCGGAGATGGTTCAGCATGTAGATACTCCTGATGTTTGATGCTCACAGCATGGGCATTCTTGTGTCATGATGCTTTTTTAAAGCATCGGCACAGGTGTCAATGTCCCCATTGGTGGTCTCTGGGCCGAAGCTGAGGCGGATGACGCCGCCCGCTACCCGCTTGGGCAGCTTCAATGCCGCCACCACATGGCTGGGTTTGCCCTGGTGGCAGGCGGAGCCTGCGGAGATGCAGATGCCCTGGGCGGACAGGTCGTTGACGATGTTCTGGCTGGGCCAGCCCGCCAGGGAGACCGCCAGAATGTGGGGAGCGGTGCCGTCGGAGATCACCGTCAGGTCCGGAATGGCAGTGAGCCGCTCCACGGTGTAGGCCTTGAGCTCCGCCATGTGGGCCAGCTTGTCCGCAAGATGTTCCATCCGCAGCTCTACCGCCTTGGCGAAGCCCGCAATCTGGGCGGTGGCCTCCGTGCCGGACCGCAGGCCGGCCTCCTGGCCGCCGCCGGCCAGCAGGGGCCGGGGATTCCGGACCCGGGGGCCGATATAAAGGGCACCCACGCCCTTTGGACCGCCGATCTTGTGGCCGGAGATGGTGATGAAGTCGGCCCCTAAGGTCTTGGCAGAGAAGGGAACCTTTAAAAAGCCCTGCACCGCGTCGGTATGCAGCAAAGTCTTGGGATTCTTCGCCCCCAGGCCGCGGGCGATGTCGGCGATGGGATAGACATTGCCCAGCTCGTTGTTGACCATCATCACGCTGACCAGAGCGGTGTCGGGCCGGACGGCCTCCAGCACCTGCTCCGCCGTGATATTACCTTTGCCGTCGGGGGCGATGCGGGTCACCTCATACCCCTGCTGCTCCATCCATTTGCAACACTCCAGCACGGCGCTGTGCTCCACGGCGGTGGTGACGATGTGGCGTCCCAGGTGGCGGTTTTGCCAGCAGGCCGCCTGGATGGCCCAGTTGTCGCCCTCGGTGCCGCAGGCGGTGAAGTAGAGCTGTTTCGGCTCGCAGCCCAGGGCGTCGGCCACGGTTTTCCGCCAGTCCTCCACCTGTTTCTTCATGTCCAGACCCAGCTGGTACTGGGAACTGGGATTGCCGAACTGGTTCGTCAGAACCTCATACATGGTATCCGCCACTTCCCGGGGAACGGGAGTGGTAGCGGCGTGGTCCAGATAGATCATATGGATACTCCTTTTCTTGGGACTTGCCCTGAAGGGAAATAAAAGGTATACTATGTTCCATAAAAGCGAAAAGAACTTCGGTTTTATCGAACTTGCACAACTTTATTATTATATAGAGCTTTTTCAGAAAAGGCAAGGAGATTCCCATGAAAGTTGCTATTTACACCCTTGGATGCAAGGTGAATCAATACGAGACCCAGGCCATGGAGCAGGAGCTGCGGCGGCGGGGCCATGAGGTGGTGGAGTTTTCCGCCCCAGCCGACGCCTACGTGGTCAACAGCTGCTCCGTTACGGCGGTCAGCGACCAGAAGTCCCGTCAGATGCTCCACCGAATTCGCCGGGAGCATCCGGCGGCGGTGGCGGCCCTGTGCGGCTGCTATCCCCAGACCCACGCCGAGGATGTGCGGAAGCTGGACGTTGACCTGATCGCCGGCACCGGCGACCGGGTGGGCTTCATCGACCTGCTGGAGCAGGCGGTGGAGGAGAAGCGGCCCTTGGAGGCCATCGACAAGGCCTTCGACCGCCGAACCTTCGAGGTGCTGCCCGCCGGCGGCATGTCCGAGCGGACCCGGGCCATGCTGAAGGTGGAGGACGGCTGCGTCAATTTCTGCACCTACTGCATCATCCCCTACGCCCGGGGACCGGTGCGGTCCCTTCCGCTGGACAAGGCGGCGGAGCAGGCGGCGGACTTGAAGGCGGAATGCTACCGGGAGATCGTCCTGACGGGCATCGAGATCTCCTCCTGGGGCAAGGACCTGAAGAACGGCCAGAGCCTCATCGACCTGATAGAGGCCCTTTGCAAGGCCGCTCCCGGCGTCCGCATCCGGCTGGGCAGCCTGGAGCCCCGGACCATCACGGAGGACTTCTGCCACCGGGCAGCGGCCCTGCCGGACCTGTGTCCCCAGTTCCACCTGTCCATGCAGAGCGGCTGTGACGCCACGCTGAAACGCATGAACCGAAAGTATGACACCACCCGTTTTGTGCAGTCTGTTGAACTTTTAAATCAATATTTTGAACATCCGGCCATCACCACCGACATGATCGTGGGCTTTCCGGAGGAAACGGAGGAGGAGTTTGCCCAGACGCTGGACTTCATCCGCTCCTGCGGCTTCGCCCAGATGCACATCTTCCCCTACTCCATCCGGCCCGGCACTCCGGCGGCGGAGATGCGCCAGGTGCCGAAGGCCGTCAAGGAGGAGCGGGCACGCCGGGGCGCCGTGGTGGCGGCGGAGATGCGGCGGGCATATCTGGAGGGCTGCGTGGGCAAACTCTATCCCGTCCTCTTTGAGCAGCCCAAGGATGGCCGCTTCTTCGGCCACGCCCCCAATTACATGGAGGTGCTGGTGGAGGGGCAGGACCTGCACAACACCGTGAAAAACGTCCGTATTACCGGCCTGGAGGGCGACGCCCTGCTGGGCGACATCGTGGAGGAATGAGCACATGAAAAGTCACTTTTTTGCATATGTTTCCCGGATGCGGTTCATCCAGCGGTGGGCACTCATGCGCAACACCGCCCCGGAGAACGTCCAGGAGCACAGCCACCAGGTGGCCGTCCTGGCCCACGCCCTGGCGGTGATCCGCAACGAAAAGTTCGGCGGCACTGCGGACCCTGGCGCGGTGGCGGTGGCGGCGCTGTACCACGACGCCAGCGAGATTTTGACCGGCGACATGCCCACCCCCATCAAGTACGACAACCCCGCTATCCGCAAGGCCTATAAGGACGTGGAGGCGGTGGCGGAGGGGAAGATGCTAGCGATGCTGCCCCAGGAGCTGCAAACCGTGTACGCTCCCATTCTGACCCCCACGGACCCGGAGGTCATCCAACTGGTGAAGGCGGCGGACAAGCTGTCCGCCTACATCAAGTGCGTGGAGGAACTGAAAGCCGGCAACAACGAGTTCCGGGAGGCCGCCGCCCAGACCCGCAAGGCGCTGGAGGCCTACGAGCTGCCGGAGGTTGCGTACTTCCTGGAGACCTTTATGGACAGCTTCACCCTGACATTGGATGAACTGAAATGAGCGGAAAGAACGTTTTTAAAGCGTCGGCGGTCCTGACTGGAGCCGCCGCTCTGACCACGGTCGTCGGGGCCTGGTGCGGCTACCGCACCGCCTTTCAGGCGGACCCCCGGCGCCAGTCCCCCATCCGGGAAATTCCCAGGGGGAAGGACTACGACGATTACCGGGGGCGGATGCTGGAAAACATCGACATTCTGTTGGAAACGCCCTACGAGCGGGTCACCGTCCGCTCTCACGATGGACTGAAGCTGGTGGGAAAGTTTTACGAGGGAAAGCCAGGTGCGCCCCTGATCCTCTTTTTCCACGGCTACCGCTCCACGGCGGAGCGGGATGGCAGCGGCGGTTTCCAGCTCTGCCGGGAACAGGGCTGGCACATCCTGATGCCGGACCAGCGGGCCCATGGGGAGAGTGAAGGCGACGCCATCACCTTCGGCGTCCGGGAGCGGCTGGACTGCTTGGCCTGGGCCCGGTATGCCGCCAAACGGATGGGCCCGGATACGCCCATGTTCCTCTGGGGCATCTCCATGGGGGCCGCCACGGTGCTGATGGCCGCCGACCTGCCCCTGCCGGAAACGGTGCGGGGCATTGTGGCCGACTGCGGCTTTGACACCCCGGCGGGGATCGTGAAGGAGACCATCCGTCATCGCCGCTGGCCCATGTTTCCGCTGTATCCCTTCACGGTGCTGGGCGCCCGGTGGTTTGGTAAGTTCAGCGTTACGGAGACCTCTGCCCTGGACTGTGTGCGGCGGGCCAGACTGCCCATTCTGCTGATCCACGGCGAGGCGGACCATGTGGTTCCCTGTGACATGGCCCGGTCCCTGCGGGACGCCTGCGTGTCCCAGGTGGAGCTGCTGACAGTCCCGGGCGCGGGCCACGGCATCAGCTGGTATGTGGATATGCCCGCCTATCAGAAGGCTTTGCTGCGGTTCATGGAGGAAAATATGAGATAAAAACACATCCACCGACCGGTGGATGTGTTTTTAATTCAGCGTATCCGACGCCTGGGCGAAGAGCTCCGCCACCCGTTCCGCGGCGGCGGGATGGTCCCGCAGGTCCGGGTCCCGGTCCAGCAGCTCCTCCGCCGCCTGCTGGGCCTCCTTCAATAGCTGGGTGTCGCAGCCGATGTCCGCGATCTTCAGCCCCGGCAGGCCGTGCTGGCGCTCCCCGAAGAAGTCGCCGGGGCCCCGGAGCCGCAGGTCCTCCTCGGCGATCTTGAAGCCGTCGGCGGTCTTTGTCATGACCTTGAGCCGCTGCTTCGTCTCCTCGTTCTGGTTGTCGGATATTAAAATGCAGTAAGACTGGTGCTTGCCCCGGCCTACCCGGCCCCGCAGCTGGTGGAGCTGGGAAAGGCCAAAGCGCTCCGCGTTCTCGATGACCATGACGGCGGCGTTGGGTACGTCCACGCCAACCTCAATGACCGTGGTGGACACCAGAATGTCCGTCTCATGGGCGGCAAAGGCCGCCATGACGGCATCCTTCTCCTTGGCCTTCATCTTACCGTGGACGAAGGCTACCTTCAAATCCGGGAACACCTCCGCCTGGAGCTTCTGGGCGTAGGCTGTGACGGCCTTCCGTTCGTCGGGGAGTTCGTCATTTTCCTCCACCATGGGGCAGACGATGTAGGCCTGCCGGCCCTCCGCCACCAGCTTGCGGATGAAGTTGTACACCCTCTGGTGGTAGCTGCCGGGGACGGCGTAGGTCTCGATGGGCTGGCGGCCCGGGGGGAGCTGGTCGATGACGGACACATCCAGGTCGCCGTACAGGATCAGCGCCAATGTCCGGGGGATGGGGGTGGCTGACATGACCAGGGTGTGGGGGTGTTGTCCCTTGGCGGCCAGAGCCGCCCGCTGGGCTACGCCGAAGCGGTGCTGCTCGTCCGTGACAACCAGCCCCAGGTCCGCATATTCCACCCCCTCGGTGATGAGGGCATGGGTACCGATGGCAAAGTCGATCTCGCCCACTGCCAGCTGGGCGGCGATGGAGCGCTTGATGGCGGCCTTGGTGGAGCCCGTCAGCAGGGCGCATCGGATACCCAGGTTTTCCAACAGAGGGGCTAATCCGTTGTAATGCTGTTGGGCCAGAATTTCCGTAGGGGCCATCAGGGCCGCCTGGCGGCCGTTTTTTACCATAAAGTACACGCAGGCGGCGGCCACCATGGTCTTGCCGGAGCCTACGTCGCCCTGGCACAGCCGGTTCATGGGCTGGCCGGACCGCATGTCCGCCAGGGCTTCCTCCACGCAGCGGCGCTGGGCCTCCGTCAGAGTGAAAGGAAGGGCCTTGTAAAACACTTCCATGTCCACGTGACCGCAGGGCTCCACCTGAACGGTTTCCCGGCGGGAGCGCAGCCGCTTCAGGCCAATGGTGAAGAAAAATAACTCCTCGAAGGCAAGCCGCCGCCGGGCCAGGGCCAGGGCGGTCTCGTCCTCGGGAAAGTGGATGTTTTCATAGGCATAGCCGATACGGCACAGGTGGTGGTCCTGCCGCACCTGGTCGGGCAGTACATCGGGTAAAATATCGGCGCAGGCGTCCAGCCCCTGCCGGATGGACCGGGACAAAATCAGTTGGGAGACCCCGGCTGTCAGGGGATAGATGGGCACAATGCGGCCGGTGAACTCTCCACGGCCCTCCCGCTCCACGATGGGACTGGCCATGGTTTTCCGCAGGAGGTTTCCCTCCGCCTTGCCGTAGAAGATGTAGGTCTCCCCCTGAATGAGCTGGTTTTTCAGCCAGGTCTGGTTGAAGAAGGTGATGTCCAGCACGCCGGACTCGTCCACCGCCCGTACTTTCACCAAATCCATGCCTTTCCGGATGTGGGAGACCTTGGGCTCCGCGGCGATCATGGCCGCCACGCAGGCGGCCTCGCCGGGGACCAGGTCCACGATGCGCTTGGCCTGCCGCCGGTCGTCGTACTTCCGGGGGAACCAGCTGATCAGGTCCCGCAGGGTGGTGATGCCCAGTTTGTTCAGGGCCTTGGCCCGCTGTTCGCCGATGCCCTTGATATAACGAATGTCGGTGGTCAGGTCCGCCATGGAGGTCCCCCTTTCCAAAGAAGTATAACTTCATTATAATCATTTTCAAAGAATTTGAAAAGGAAATTGTAACAAAACAACAGGACCGCCGTCTTATGGGTGACGAACAGAGAGGAGGTGGAGCGGTGCCTGATTTTGAGGAGGTCTACCGGCTGTATTTTGCCGACGTGTACAAGTACATCCTGGCCCTCAGCCGGGACGAGGCCGTGGCGGAGGAGGTGACTCAGGAGACCTTCTTCAAGGCCCTGACGGCTATCGACAGTTTCCGGGGTGACTGCCAGCTGCGGGTGTGGCTGTGCCAGATCGCCCGGAACCAATACCTGTCATTGTGCCGGGAGCGGCAAAAATACGGAGACCTGAGCGGAGAGCCGGGAGATGACGGCATCGAGGCCGGCTTCGCCGACCGGGAGGACGCCCGGCGGCTCCATGTGCTGCTCCATGGCCTGCCGGAGCCGTATAAGGAGGTGTTCTCCCTGCGGACCTTCGGCGAGCTGCCCTTTTCCCAGATCGGGGAACTGTTCGGAAAGACGGAGAGCTGGGCCCGGGTGACTTACTTTCGGGCCCGGCAGAAATTGAAGGAGGGATTCCATGGAACATGAGATCGTGATGGACCTGCTGCCCCTGTACCATGACGGCGTGTGCTCCGACGCCAGCCGGGCGGCGGTGGAGGAGCATCTGAAAACCTGCGAAATCTGCCGGGAGGCGCTGGCGGAGCTGGACGCGCCCCTGCCCACGGCGGAGGCGCAGAAAAACACCGCCGATGGGGCAGCGGTGAAGAAAATATCCGAGGAGTGGAAAAAGACCAAGTGGAAGGCCCGGCTGAAGGGGGCTGCCATTGCGGCGGCGGTGTGCCTGGTGCTGGTGGGAGCGTGGCTGGCCGCCACGCAGCTGTATCTTTTTCCCGTCCCGGTGGAGAAAATCCAAATCACCAATGTCCGCCGACTGTCCGACGGCCGGGTCCTGTACCACTTTTCTATCGACGATGACCTGAACCTGCGAAGAATAAAGTTTGAATATGACGAGGCAGGAAACAAGTATTATGTGCCGGTCCGGGCCCTTATTACGGAAAAACGGTGGGACGGCGTGACTTCGGCGGACCGGGAGAAGGTTCTGGATGTGGCGGAGGAAAACGCCTGGGCCGAGAGTCAGGGAATCGACCGGGAGGTCACCCGGGTCTGGTACGGCCGGGGCGAGAACGCCATCCTTCTCTGGGAGGAGGGCATGGACCTACCCGCCGCCAGTGCCGCCGACGAGGCGGCGTGGGGCTATGAACCCGGCAGCGCCGACTACTGGGCGGAAAAGACGGCAAATTGACTGTGAAGAATGAAACAGATGCCCTCCGGGATACTTCCCGAAGGGCATCTGTTTATCTATGATATTAAATCTTGGTGTTGATGTAGTCGATGAACCGATATGTCACGCCGTTTTCCTCCACCGGCTCGCTGACGGTTTCGATTTCCCACCCGGGCAGCTTATCCAGGTTGGGGAAGAAGGTGTCGGCCTCCTTCGCCGCGGCATCCACCTTGGTCAGATACACCCGCTTGCACTTGGGCAGCAGGGCGGTATAGACGCTGCCGCCGCCGATGACCCACAGCTGGTCCTCCGGTGTGCCGGCGGCCAGCTCCAGGGCGGCCTCCGGGCTGCCGGCGATCTCGCAGCCCTCCCGGTCAAAATCCACATTGCGGGTAATGACAATGTTCCGCCGCTTGGGCAGGGGCCTGCCGCCGGGGAAGGTGTCCAGGGTCTTGCGGCCCAGGATCACGGTGCCGTTCAGGGTCAGGGAGCGGAACCGCTTCATGTCCGTGGGCAGGGAGAACAGCAGCCTTCCCTCACAGCCGATGGCCCAGCGGCTGTCAACTACAACGATTGCATTCATATGGTCTCACCTCAGATGGCAACAGGAATTTTATCGTCAAAGGGAGCGGGGTCATAGCCCTCCAGCGTGAAGCTGTTTTTGGTGAAGGCGTAGAAGTCCGTCACGGAGGGGTCCACCGCAAATTTGGGGGCCTTTCTGGGGGGCTGCTGCAGCATTTTCTCCACAATGGGCACGTGGCGGTCGTAGATGTGGGCGTCGGCGATGACGTGGACCAGCTCGCCGGGAACCAGGCCGCTGACCTGGGCAAACATGTGGACCAGCACGGCGTACTGCACCACATTCCAGTTGTTGGCCGCCAGCATATCCTGGCTCCGCTGGTTCAAAATGGCGTTCAGCACATTGCCGGAGACGTTGAAGGTCATGGAGTAGGCGCAGGGGTACAGGTGCATCTCGGAAAGGTCCGCGAAGTTGTAGATGTTGGTTAGAATGCGGCGGGAGGCGGGATTGTGCTTCAGATCGTAGAGCACCCGGTCCACCTGGTCCATGTCCCCCTCGGGATAGTGGTGCTTCACCCCCAGCTGATAGCCGTAGGCCTTGCCGATGGAGCCGGTCTCGTCGGCCCACTGGTCCCAGATCTTGGCATCTAGGTCGTGGATGTTGTTGGACTTCTTCTGCCAGATCCACAGCAGCTCATTAATGGCCGTTTTCCAGTAGGTGCGGCGGAGGGTCAGGATGGGGAACTCCTTTTGCAGGTCGTAGCGGTTCACGATACCGAACTTTTTCACCGTGTGGGCGGGGGTGCCGTCTTCCCAGCGGGGGCGGACCTGCTGGTCGGTGTCCCACACGCCGTTTTCCAGAATGTCCCGGCAATTTTCCATGAAGCGGATGTCTGCGTAACTCACGAATCGGCCTCCTTTTTTCTTTTCAATGGTAGTATAGCAGATATGAATTGTGAATTCCATGGCCTTTTACCCAAAGACCGCCAAAATTTTTTCATGGTTTTGTATGTAATTCAGATTGTAAAACGGTAAAATGTGCGATATGATGGACCGACTGAAAAGGGGGTGATTGCCATGCTGGACCGCAGTGAGGTTGGAAAACGGGGATATCTGAACGAGGGCTTCCGCCTGTTTCATCTGAAGGACAGCCGGGCGCAGCAGCTGGATTACCACTACCATGAGTTCGACAAGCTGATTTTGATGCTGGGGGGCAAGGTCACCTATGTGGTGGAGGGCGTCACCTACTTCCTGAGGCCCTGGGACGTGCTGCTGGTGCAGCACAACCTGATCCACCGGCCCATCATCGACCCGTCGGAACCCTATGAGCGCATGGTCCTCTGGCTGGGGCGGGACTGGGTCACGGCCCGCAGCGACCCCGGTGAGCGGCTGGACGCCTGCTTTGACACGGCCCGGGAGCGGGGCTTTCACCTGCTGCGGACTGACGGTGCCCGGCGGGGACAGTATATGGGCCTCACCCAGAACCTGGAGGAGGCCCTGCGGTCTCAGGAGTTCGGCGCCGCCTGCCTGGCGGATACCCTCTGCCAGCAGATGCTGATCGCCGTCAACCGGGACATTATCTCCTCCCACACGGCCGCGGAGGCACAGGACAGCTACCGCCTGGACCCGAAGATGGAGGAAGTGCTGCAATACATCGCCGCCCACCTGCGGGAGGAGCTGTCGGTGGACCTGTTGGCGAAGCAGTTTTATATGAGCCGGTATTACCTGATGCACCGGTTCAAGGAGGTCACCGGCTATACCATCCACCAGTACATCAGCCAGAAGCGGCTGCTGCTGGCGGGGGAGCTGATCCGCTCCGGCGTGCCGGTGATGAAGGCGGCGGAGCAGGCCGGCTTTTCTGAATATTCCACGTTCCTGCGGGCGTTCCGCAAGACCTTCCAGGTCAGTCCCAGAGAATTTCAATCATAATTATAAAGAGGCGAGTGTTTTGGAGGAAGTTCGTAAAATCAACATTGAATTCAGTGACCAGGACCTGCGGCGGCTGAGCGTCCCTCTGGTCATTGAGCAGCTGCTGGCTATCACCGTGGGCCTGTTTGACTCCGTCATGGTGTCCCAGGTAGGAGAGGCGGCCATTTCCGCCGTCAGCCTGGTGGATACGGTGAATGTACTGATGGTAAATGCCTTCTCGGCACTGGCTACCGGCGGCGCCGTCATCGCGGGACAGTATCTGGGCCGCCGGGAGGCGGCCAAGGCGGGCCACTCCGGCGCCCAGCTGCTGCTGTTCATGGGGGAGGTCTCCCTCCTCATCATGGCCCTGTTCTATCTGGCCAAGGGCTTTGTGCTGGGAGTGGTGTTCGGCCAGGTGGAGCCGGATGTGGCGGCCTATGCCAATACCTATTACATCATCGTGGAGGCATCCATCCCCTTCCTGGCCATTTACAGCGCCGGGGCCGCACTGTTCCGGGTCATGGGCAATTCCAAAATCTCCATGTGGGTATCTCTGCTGACGAATCTCATCAATGTTTCAGGCAACGCCATTTTGATCTTTGGATTCCACATGGGCGTGGAGGGTGTGGCTATCCCCACCCTGGTGTCCCGCGGAGTGGGCGCCGTGGTGATGGTGGCCCTGCTGCGGCGGCCAGACCTGCCCCTGCGGGTGGAGAAATTTACCCTGCGCCATGACAAATACGTGGTGAAGAACATCCTGCGCTTCGGTGTGCCCAACGGTCTGGAAAGCGGTATGTTCCAGCTGGGCAAGATCCTGTTGCTGTCTACAGTGGCAGTGCTGGGGACGGCCTCCGTGGCTGCCAACGCCATCGGCAACACCATCACCTCCTTCCAGTGTGTGCCGGGCAATGCCCTGGGCCTTGCCATGGTGACGGTGGTGTCCCGGTGCGTGGGCGCCGGCAATTATGAGAAGGCACGGTTCTATACAAAAAAGCTGATGAAGTCCACCTATCTCTTTATGACGGGCACCATTATACTGACCCTGGCGCTGCTGCCCTTTATCATGCGGTTTTACAACGTCTCCGATCAGGCGGCGGAGTACGCCCGCCAGATCATCTGGATGCACGGATTGGTTGCCATTGTGCTATGGCCGGCCGCCTTCACCCTGCCCCAGGCCCTCCGGGCTGCCGGAGACACCCGGTTCACCATGGTGGTCTCCACTGTATCCATGTGGACGCTGCGGGTGTGCTTTGGTATTCTGCTGGGACGGTTCTGGGGTTTCGGCGTGCTGGGCATCTGGATGGCCATGTTTGCCGACTGGACGCTGCGGGTGGCCTTCCTCCTGCCCCGGTTCCTGGGCCACAAGTGGGAGACCATGGGCGTCCGGGACTGAGATTTGTCCGATCGATACAAGAAAATCCCCGGAGGCGGCTGCCTCCGGGGATTATTTCATGGTGTTTCTTTTCCGCTGTCGGTCTCCCCATGGAGGGACTGGCGGAATTTCCTGGGGGGCATCCCCACATATTTGGAGAACTGGAGGTTGAAGTAATTCTGGGTCTCGTAGCCCACCAGTTCCGCGATGCGGGAGATGGGCAGGTCCGTCTCCAGCAGCAGGTTCTGGGCCTCGCCGATGCGGCGGCGGGTGAGATATTGCATGGGAGAGTAGCCGCTGACCTCCTTGAACACGTGGGAGAGGTAATAGGGGCTGGCGTGGAGGGCGTCTCCCAGGGCCTGTAGGGTCAGGGGCTCGCTGTAATGGCGGTCGATATACTCCTGTACCTGATGGCCCAGGGAGGAGGGCTCCGTGTCCACCGGTAGCCGCAGGGTGGTGGAGCCGGTGATGGTCAGCACCCGGTCCAGCAGGGCCAGCACAAGGCGGTGGCAGAAGGCCTCGCAGTCGGGCCGGTCGGCGGAGATATAGCGGTGCATGATGTCATACAGCGCCCGCAGGTCTGGCAGCTCCTCCCCAACCGGATAGACCGCCGGAGCGTCGTCGGCAATGAGGGCGTTTTCCCGCAGGCCGGGCAGCCGCAGGCCTGCCACGGCGATGCACCAGCTGCCGAAGGGGCTGTCGCTGAACTCGTCGTGGACCACGCCGCTGTTGATCAGCAGCAGGTCCCCCGGCTTGGTGTCATAGGCGGTCTCGCCGATGAGGAACCGGGGGGTTCCGTGGTCCACCAAAAGGACCTCCGCAAACTCCGGATGGGCGTGGAGCAGCCGGGGACGGGCCTCCTGAACGGGAGGCCGGCGGCTGACGTACAGCAGCCGGGGCATGGTGTCCTGGGTGAAGGCGGGCTTGTATTTCCGCTTGATAAAGCATTGAACCTGGGGGTCCTGCATAAAGGGCTCCTTTCCAATGAAACTGTGGGAAAACGCAAGAAGTTATAAAAACGGCTGAGGCGGGCACGGCGGGGGATGTGTTGGGTTGGCAGTTGGAGAAAGCCTTGCAAATCAAGGATTTTCGACAAATAACAGGGCAAAAAACAGTGGAAACTGACAACGAAAAATAGAGAGAAAGCCGGCAAGATATTGAATGTCTTTTGTAAAAAGGCGTGGTATCCTGTATCCAACATCAAGAAAGAAGGAGGTGCCCCACATGCTGTACGCGGCTATTTCCATCATCGTTCTGGGCGGCGCCATGTGGCTGAATCGCTGAGCTTTCAGCCTCCCCCAGAAGATCCAAGCGGATTCCGAAAGGAGTCCGCTTTTTTTGTTTGTCAGTGAGCGGCGGTCTGCCGCAGGATGGCCTCCATTTCCTCCGGCCCGATCTTCACAAAGCCGCCGAAGGGGAAGCCGCCCGGCTTCTCCGCCCGGTGAGCCGCCATGGCGGGGATGTCTTCCACTTTGCCGCCTACCTCCTGTAGGGTGGTGGGCATTCCCAGGGAGCGGAAGAAACTGCGCAGGCGGGCAATGCCCTCTCTGGCGGTGTTTTCGGGGTGGGCGAAGTCCATCTCGCAGCCGAACACGTTGACGGCGAAGCGGGCAAAGCGCAATACGTCGTGATCACAGACAAATTCCATCCAGGCGGGCATGACCACCGCCAGGCCCGCGCCGTGGGCGCAGTCATAGAAGGCGGACAGCTCGTGCTCCATCTGGTGGCTGGCCCAGTCCTGAACACGGCCCACGCCGCAGGAGTTGTTGTGGGCCAGCATCCCCGCCCACATCAGGTCGGCGTGGGAGGCGTAGTCCTCCGGCTGGGCGATGGCTTTGGGAGCG
The DNA here is from genome assembly GCA_964462715.1 of uncultured Oscillibacter sp. Classification (GTDB taxonomy): domain Bacteria; phylum Bacillota; class Clostridia; order Oscillospirales; family Oscillospiraceae; genus Oscillibacter. Next base: position 12,468 of record CAYWYW010000010.1, on the reverse strand, counting down.
GCCTCCACAATGGATTTCAGCAGGGCCTCACACAGCCGGTCCGTGAGCCCTACGTCAGGGGTGTTGGTGAAGTACCGCTCACAGATGTGGGCCATCATGTCCACGGCACCGCTGGCCAGCTGATAAGCGGGCAGGGAGCAGGTAAAGCGGGGGTTCAGCACGGCGAACCTGGGGCGGATGATGTCGGTCTTGGGGCAGCCCCATTTCAGGTTGCCCGCCTCCTGGGTAATGACACAGCTGTCGCTGCCCTCGCTGCCCGCGGCGGCGATAGTCAGCACCACGCCCACAGGGAGGGTGGTCTCAATCTTCACCTTTCCAGTGAAGAAGTCCCAGAAGTCGCCGTCGTACCCGGCGCCGAAGCCGATGGCCTTGGCGGTGTCGATGACACTGCCGCCGCCCAGAGCCAGCAGGAAGTCACAGCCTTCCCGGCGGACCAGGTCGATGCCCTCGTAGACCTTGCCGCTGCGGGGGTTGGCCTGGATACCGCTGAGCTCCGCCCAGGGGAGTCCGGCTTCTTTCAGAGATGCGGTGACGGCGTCGTAGGCGCCGTTGCGTTTGACGGAGCCGCCGCCGTAGATCAGCAGGACGTTCGTGCCGCCGAAGCGGCGTACCAGGGCACCGGCGTTTTGTTCCTCACCGTCGCCGAAGGCGAAGAGGGTGGGAGAGTAGAAGGTGAAATTGTTCATGGTGTGTACCTCCTGAAGTTGGAATGGTCCGGCTTCGCCGGGCGGGAATGCGGCCCCCACTTTTCTTTGTCTTGCCAAAGAAAAGTCGCCGCCGCAGCGGTGGAAAAGAAAATGCTTTGGGTCCAAAGCCTGCCCTGTGGGCAGGTTTGGACAAGGGCGGAAGTTATCGTGGCAGGTACGGCGCAGACTTGCGGGCCTGTACCGGGTGCCCTTGGGCCTTGGGGAACAGAGAGGGTGCTTTCCCGCATGTTGGGGATTGGATGCTTCTTTCGGGGTGGTCGACGAAAGGCCTGTCCTATTGGCCCCGCGCGTTCCGCTTCGCTGTGCGCTGCCGGGATGTGGCAGGAGCGGCAGCGGAAAAGACACTGGTCCATGCGGCTACCACCCCGAAAGAAAGTCGGCAGTATCAGATACGGGGATTTTCTATCCGAGTTTTGCCCATGTCCGGCGCACTCGGCAGGGGACTATCGGCTTACAGTAGCACCGTCTCGCACGGCTCCCGCTTTGCGGGCAACTTGACACGTCCGTGTCAAGTTGAGCCGCCTGAGCGCCTTTCTTTTGGACCGTGAACGGCCCGTTTTCTTTGGGCGCAACCCAAAGAAAATGGGGGGTTCAAATCCCCGTTCCCTGGTTCAGGGGACATTGCTTAATACCCCTTGGTCCGGTCCACGAAGCCGTTCAGCGGCCGCCCGGCGGCATAATTTTGCAAATCCTCACAGAACATCTTCACATTGATGTCGCAGGTATACCCCAGAGTCATATTGCCGGAGACGTGGGGCGTCAGGATCAGATTCTTGGTGGTCCACAGGGGGTGGTCGGCGGGCAGGGGTTCCGGGTCCATCACGTCCAGGGCGGCGCCGGCAATGCGGCCCTTATTCAGAGCTTCCATCAGGGACTCCTGGTCAATGGCGGTGCCCCGGCCCACATTGATGATGCAGGCGTCCCTGGGCAGCAGGGCGATGCGCTCCCGGTTCAGGATGTGGATGGTCTCCGCCGTGCCGGGCAGGGCCATCACCAGGAGCTTCGTCTCCGGCAGGACCTTGTCCAGGTCCGCGATGGGATACACTTCATCAAAAGCGGGATGGGGCTTGCCGGAGCGGCTGAGGCCCATGATTCTGGCTGCGCCCATGCCCCGCATCCGCTCCGCCACATTGGCGCCAATGTTGCCGGTGCCCAGGATGGTGAACTCGTTGTCCCGGATGGAGCGGATGGGCAGCTGATTGCTCCAGCTGTGATTCCGCACCACTTCCTCGTACTCTGGCATCCGCCGCAGCAGCATCAGGGTGACCATCACCACATGCTCGGCGATGGTGACGCCGTAGCCGTTGGAGTTGGTGAGGATACAGTCGGGGTTGGCAAACATGGATGGGTCCTTGCAGTAGGGGTCCACTCCGGCGAAGGAGCAGCAGTACCATTTCAGACTGGGGGGAGCCGCCCGCAGCAGATCCGGGGAGTGGGCGTATAACACCTCGCAGCTCTGGAGGCAGGCTTTGGCCTCCTCAAACTGGTCCAGGGTGAAGAAGTGGGGAACAAAGCCCGTTTCCTGGGCTGCTGCTTCGATTTGTGCCTTGTGGGCGTCCGTGAGAAATTCCAGGTAAATACAAAGATCGCGGCTCATGGTTCAAACCTCCGGAGAAATAGAATGGCAGATGTGTTCGGCGCAGCGCATGCCGTCGGCGGCAGCGGAGAGAATACCACCGGCGTACCCGGCTCCCTCGCCGCAGGGGTACAGGCCCCGGATGGCGGACTGGCCGGCCTCGTCCCTGGGGATGCGGACCGGGGAGGAAGAGCGGCTCTCCACGGCGGTCAGCACCGCGTCGGGCTGGTCGTAGCCCTTCAGCTTCCGCCCCAGGACGGGCAGGGCCTGGGCCATGGCCTCCGCCACAAAAGGTGGCAGACAGTCCCACAGATTGGTCCAGGTGACGCCGGGGCGGTAGCTGGGTTTTACCCGTCCCGGTCCCGCGGAGGGACGCTTCAGGAGAAAGTCCTCCACCCGCTGGGCAGGAGCCCGGTATCCGCCGCCTCCCAGGGCGTAGGCCGCCTCCTCCAGCTTCCGCTGGAAGTGGATGCCCGCCAGGGGGGAGCCGTCGCCGCCGAAATCCTCCGGCGTGACATTCACCAGCAATGCGCCGTTGATGTTCTCCCTGTCCCGGGCAAATTCGCTCATGCCGTTGGTGACCACCCGGCCCTCCTCCGAGGCAGCGGCCACCACCTCGCCGCCGGGACAGACGCAGAAGGAGAAGGCGGAACGGCCGTTGGGTAAATGGCAGGATAATTTATAGGTGGAGGCGGGCAGGCCAGGGTGCCCGGCGTACCGCTTGTACTGGGCGGTGTCGCAGTCGGCCTGACGCTGTTCGATGCGGACGCCCACCGCGAAGGGCTTGGCCTCCATGGCCACGCCCCGGGCGTGGAGCATCTCAAAGGTGTCCCGGGCGGAGTGGCCGGGGCACAGCAACAGATGGCGGCAGGGAAGGGCGTAAGAACCTGACCGCCCCTCTACGGTGATGCCCGCCAGGGTGCCGTCGCGGATATCCAGGTCCGCCAGACGGCTCTCGAAGCGGATATCCGTCCCCAGGTCCAGCAGCTCTTTCCGCAGGTTTTGCAGGGTCACATGGAGATAATCGGTGCCCACGTGGGGCTTGGCGTCTATGAGAATGTCCTCCGGTGCGCCGTGGGACACCAGGGTCTCCAGAATGAAGCGGTGGCGGATGTCCTTGGTGCCGGTGTTGAGCTTGCCGTCGGAAAAAGCTCCGGCACCGCCCTCGCCGAACTGGACATTGCTGGCGGGGTCCAACTCGCCCGTGGACCAGAAGCGGTCCACATCGGCCTTCCGCCGCTCCACCGGACGGCCCCGCTCCAGTAGGATGGGCCGCAGGCCCGCCCGGGCCAGCACCAGGGCGGCAAATAGTCCCGCGGGTCCCGCACCCACCACCACCGGCGGAATCTCCGGCGCGGGCAGGGGAGGGGGCAGCAGATACCCGGGCTTGCGCTCCACGCGGGTAACTTTTTTGTGGCAGCGTTTCAGAACGTTGGCCTCGTCTTTCACAGTGGCCTCCACGGTGTATACCATGGTCACGTCCTCCCGGGCGTCCACGCTGCGGCGCAGCACCCGTAGGGAGAGAATGTCCTTCTCCCGGACCTTCAGGATACGGGCCGTCTCGGCGGCCAGGGCACCCATGTCAGCGCCCGGGGACAGCTTGATATTTTCGACTTTCAGCACGGCAGTATCTCCTTTTTTGCAATCACGGCGCTATTTTACCACAGATTTGAAAGCGGGAAAATAGGGAGCGTTCACAATTGTTTCAAACTTCTTTCAGACTTTTTTAAGTTATGGCCTTTATACTGCAGACAAAGGTTCAGGAAGAAATCAAAATTCAAAGACCGTACAAATTCACTTCATAGTTTTGTCATAAAAATTTGTTAGTATCTATACACTGAAGGAGGAACACTGTATGTATCAGGACGAGAACAATCTGTACCATTACAGCTACAGCAGCGATGACCAGCCGGGTCAGAGCTTTGAACCCAGCGGATATCAGTCCGGGCCTCAGCAGCCCGTGCAGGAGATGAAGCCTGTGAAGAAAAACCGGATGGGCCTGAAGATCACGGCCCTGGCCCTGGTGTGTGCCCTGCTGGGCGGCGCCGTAGGCGGCGGAGCTGTCTGGGCTCTGGGCGGCGGTACCGGGAAAAACGAAAGCACCATCAACGTCAGCAACCGCCCTGCCACCCAGGTGTCCATCCAGCAGGTGGACGGCAAAACGGCCATGAGCGACGCGGAGGTCTACGCCGCCAACGTCAACAGTGTGGTGTCTATCAACGTCACCGGTACCTCCGGCACCAACTTCTTCGGTCAGCCTGTGCAGACGGCCTCCGCCGGTTCCGGCTTCGTTCTCACCAAGGACGGCTATATCGTCACCAACTACCACGTGGTGAAGGACGCGGACACCGTGAAGGTCACCATGTACAACGGCGACGAGTATGAGGCCAAGTACGTGGGCGGCGACGAGGATTACGATATCGCCGTCATCAAAGTAGAGGCCGCGGACCTCCAGTCTGTCACCCTGGGTGACAGCGGGAAGCTGAACGTGGGCGACCACGTGCTGGCGGTGGGCAACCCTCTGGGTGAGTTGACCTTCTCCATGAGCGGCGGCATGGTCTCCAGCGTGAACCGGGCCATCAACGTCTCCGGCACGCCCTTCAACATGATCCAGACCGACGCCTCCATTAATCCCGGCAACTCCGGCGGCCCCATGTTCAACCAGTACGGCGAAGTGGTGGGCATCGTGTCCGCCAAGTACTCCAGCACCGGCAATGAAGCCGTGGAGGGCCTGGGCTTCGCCATTCCCATCAACGACGTCATCGCCATGATCCAGGACATCATGACCAACGGCTATATCACCAACAAGCCCTACCTGGGCATCACCGGCGGCTCCATGACGGAGCAGATGGCCGCCCAGTACCGCTTTGACATCACCAGCGGCGTGTTCGTCTACTCCGTAGAGGAGGACAGCGCGGCGGATAAGGCGGGTTTGAAGATGGGCGATGTCATCACCAAGGTGGATGATAACGGCATCAAGACCATGGAGGACCTGACGGCGGTGAAAAAGAAGTATGCCGCCGGCGACACTTCCACCCTGACCATCTACCGGGAGAAGCAGACCATCACCGTGGAGCTGACCTGGGACGCGGTCCCCGCCGATCAGCAGACCAGCCAGACGGAGCAGGAGCAGAGCCAAAATCAGAACCAGAATAACAACAGCCAGTACGGCAACGGCTATTATTCCAACCCCTTTGATATTTTCAACTACTTCTTCCGCTAATGAGAACGCCTTCCCGGACCCGATGACGGCCCCGCGGCAGCAGCTGCGGCAAGGCAGACGGCCGTCTTTGCGGCAGGACCGGGAGGTTTTAGATAGAGAGAAGCAGCCACCGATGAGAAAAACACCCACCGCCGAAAACGGCGGTGGGTGTTATACTGCCCTTGACCGGGACAGACCTGTCAGGAACCCCTTGCACTTTTCCCTCTGTGATGGTACAATATCATGTCGAAAATACAGCAAAGGAGTTTTGCTTTTATGAAGCTTGGTATCGTTGGACTTCCAAATGTTGGAAAGTCCACCCTGTTCAACGCCATCACCAACGCCGGCGCCGAGAGCGCCAACTATCCCTTTTGCACCATTGACCCCAACGTGGGCATGGTGGCCGTGCCCGACGAGCGGCTGGACAAGCTGGCCGAGATGTACGAGCCCGACAAGAAGACCCCTGCCGTCATCGAGTTCGTGGACATCGCGGGCCTGGTGAAGGGCGCCAGCCAGGGCGCGGGCCTGGGCAACAAGTTCCTGGCCAATATCCGGGAGACCGACGCCATCGTCCACGTGGTCCGCTGCTTTGACGATGAAAACATTATGCACGTGGTGGCTGACGCGGGCACCAACGTGCCCGTGGACCCCCTGGGGGACATCGAGACCATCGACCTGGAGCTCATCATGGCGGACCTGGAGATGGTGAACCGCCGCATTGAAAAGGCCCAGAAGGCCGCCAAGGGCGACAAGAAGTTCCTCCATGAGGTGGACGTGTTCAAGGGCCTGGCGGAGCACCTCAACGCCGGAAAGTCCGCCCGGACCTATGAGTGCGACGATGACGACATGGCGCTCATTGCCACCAGCGACCTCCTGAGCCTGAAGCCCATCATCTACGCCGCCAACACTGACGAGGACGGCTTTACCAACCTGGACGGCAACCAGTACTACCAGCAGGTGAAGGACCTGGCGGAGAAGGAGGGCGCCCAGGTGCTGCCCATCTGCGCCAAGCTGGAGCAGGACATCGCCGAGCTGGAGGGCGAGGAGAAGCAGATGTTTCTGGAGGAGCTGGGCATTGCCGAGTCCGGCCTGGACCGGCTCATCAAGTGCTCCTATGCCCTGCTGGGCCTGATCTCCTTCCTGACCTACGGCAAGGACGAGTGCCGGGCCTGGACCATCAAGAAGGGCACCAAGGCCCCCAAGGCCGCCGGTAAAATTCACACCGACATCGAGCGGGGCTTCATCCGGGCGGAAGTGATCGCCTACGATGACATGATGAAGTGCGGCAGCGTCAACGCCGCCAAGGAAAAGGGCCTGCTCCGCAGCGAGGGCAAGGAGTATGTGGTCCAGGACGGTGACATGATCTACTTCCGGTTCAATGTCTGATCTGGAGCGGTTGGCGGCCTATGACCGCATGTATGCCGACCTGCTGAAGGAACGGGACAAGGTGCTGGCCGATATGGACAAGCTCCGTGCCGCCGGAAAAAACCGGGGCGTCACCTATCAGCAGCTGCTGGCACAGAAGCTAACGGTCCAAAATATCATCGGCCGGTTTGAAATTTACGGCATCAAAGAGCATTGAGGAAATATCCCATCGGAATTCCGGTGGGATATTTTTTTCAACAGGGAACATTTTTCACCCAACAGGCGTGTTTAGAGTGAAAGCGCTTTTGATTCTAGGAAAGGAGGCATTGCATGACGGAACAAGCCCTTTGCAATGCCATGGAGGCCCACGGCGACACGGTGTACAGGCTGGCCCTGTGCCGGATGCAAAACATCGCCGACGCGGAGGATGTGTATCAGGATGTGTTCTTGAAGCTGCTGGGCCAGCGGGTGGAGGACTGGGACAGGGAGCGCCTGAAAGCCTGGCTCATCCGGGCGACCCTGAACCGCTGCGCAGACCTGCACCGCTTCCGCCTGCGGCGGCCGGTGCTGGCCCTGGAGGACGTCCCAGAGCTGGCCCGGCCTGCGGATGACAGGGCAGGAGAACTCTGGGACGCGGTGGCCCGGCTGCCGGAGAAGCTGCGGACGGCGGTGCATCTGCACTATGCCGAGGGGTACTCCACCGAGGAGATCGCCGCCCTGCTGGAAGTTCCGGCGGCCACGGTGCGGACCCGGCTCCACCGGGCCCGGCGTCAACTGAAAGACCTGTTGGGAGGTTATAACAATGAATGATTATCGGAAGCTGATGGAGGATATTTCTGTTCCCGAAAAACTGAATGGCCGCGTTTTGTGGGCAGTTCGGCAGCGGAACGCGGAGCAGGCTGCTCCCAAGCGTCTGGCAAAGGGCCGCTGGAAGCCTGTATTGCGGGGGGCGGTGTGTGCCGCCTGCGCCCTGGCCCTGGTGCTAGGGACGGTCCATTTCCGGCCTGCCGAAGAAAACGGAGAGCAGCCGGGGACTACACCGGCAATGACCCTGGATTACTCCTTCGGCCTGACGGCCTATGCCGCCGACACCGGGGAGACCGTCCGGCCGAACGCCAACGGTGGGCTGGCCCTCGCCGGGTCAAAAGACACGGAATTCGCCTACACAGTGCTGGACGGGGAGACTGTGGAGCATGGTAAGTTCACCAACTACCGCTTTCAAATCAGCGGCGGGGATATCCAGACGGTGAAGCTGGACATTGACCAGGGTGGTCTGTACCGCAGGGGATCGGAAGGAGAAGTGGTGCCGTTAGGAAGCAGTGTCACGGAGTCTTATGACCCGGCTGTCAGCTACGGCCTCTGGGTGCCGCCGGAAGTGTTCCAACCGGGCGGGGAAAAGGTGGATTTTGACGGCGCGGAGCTGCGGGTGACCGCCGTGTTTGCTGATGGGACGGAACGGACGGAGCGATATCTCCTGACGGAGGAAAAGCTGCGGACTTTTCAGAGTGAGGACGGCGCTATGACGCTGGCACCAGGGCTGGCGGGAGATGAGCAGGCGGATATCCGGGGACTGTACGCGGTCCGGCTGGACAGCCGCTGGTTCCAGTGGCCGGTGCAGGACAGCCGGACGGTGTGGAAGGGTAATCCCTATGGCATCATCAACGGCAAGCTGCACAGCGGCATCGACATCCCCACTGACCAGGGCGCCGTCATCCTGGCGGCGGCGGACGGCACCGTCACCGAGACGGGCTTTGACGCGGCGAAGGGCAATTACCTCATTCTGGACCACGGGGACGGCCTGACCACAATGTACGCCCATTGCCGAAATGTGGACGTGAAAGAGGGCGACACGGTGAAGGCCGGGGAGATGATCGCCGCCGTGGGCTCCACCGGCATGTCAACCGGGCCTCACCTGCACTTCGAGGTCCGCCAGGACGGCGAAGCCCAGAACCCGGTGGCCTACTTCGACAGCGCCATCCGGGACACCCTGAAAGCGGAATGAAAAAAGGACCCTCTCCCATTGGGAAAGGGTCCCGTTTTATTTGCCTGTATCACTCGTGGGCCCTTGGCAGGTTCCAGCGGTAGTGGGCCGACAGCACCCGGATCAGGATGACCAGCCCGCCGCCCGCCAGCATGGAGCCCATCTCCCCGGCGTAGTGCCACAGCAGTCCGCACACCAGCGCTCCCGCCAGGGACGCGCTGGCGTAGACATGCTTGACGAAAATATAGGGGGTGTCCCCGGCCATGATGTCCCGCAGCAGTCCGCCGCCCACGCCGGTGATGACGCCCACGAATACCAGCAGAAAGACCGTGGCCTGGGGCACGTGGGCGTAGGCCGTGCGGATGCCCACCACGGTGAAGATGCCCAGGCCCGCCGTGTCCATCCAAAACATGGCCTTGTCAAAGAGGACCGTGTTGTGCATCAGGAGGCGGCGTACCCGGGAGAAGAACAGCACCAGCGCCGTCGCCAGGGCCACCGTGGCGTAGATGGGGTCACGGAAGGTGGCGGGAGGGGTGTTGCCCAGGATCAGGTCCCGGATGACACCGCCGCCCACGGCGGTGGTCAGGGCCAGGATGCAGACGCCGAAGATGTCCATGTTCTTTTTGATGCCGGTCATGGCCCCGGAGGCCGCAAAGGCCACGGTGCCGATCAGCTCAATGATGAGGATGAAAAGTTCCATGAGATACCACTCCTAGAAAAGCTATGCTGCCGGATCAGTGTGCGCCGCCCTGACGCACCATCTCCATGAAGGCGGAGGCCGCCGCCGTGGGGGTCACATCCCGAAGGGTGCACATGTCCACGGACCGGGCGGGGATGTCGAAGTCCGTCTGCAGCAGGCGGATGTCCCCGGTGTCCAGGGCCTCCCGAACGAATTCCAGAGTGACGCCTGCCACCCCCAGGCCAATCCGGGCCAGGGACACCAGCAGCTGGCGGGAGGAAAGCTCGATCTCCGGCGTCAGGGTGACGCCGCTTTTCAGAAACTCCTGCTCCAGGAACACCCGGCTGCTGGCCTTTCGTTCCAGCAGGATCAGGGGGAACTCCGCGATCTCCTGCCGGGTGTAACGGTGGCCGAAGTCGCAGTCGTAGCCGCTGCCCGCCACAAAGACGGAGTGGGTGGCGAAGCAGGGCCAGCTCTCCACCGCCGGGTCGGCGGGGGAGGAGGCGAAGGCGATATCCACCGCCCCGGACTTCAGCATGCTCAGCACCTTGGCACTGCGGCCACTGACGATCTTCAGCCGGATGCCGGGATGAAGGCGGTGAAAGGCGTCCAGATAGTGGACCAGGAAGAAACTGGTGACGGTGTCGCTGGCACCGATGGTCAGGGTGCCCAGCAGCAGCTGCTGGGCCTGGGACAGCTTGTCCTCTCCGGTAGCCAGAAGCCCCAGGGCGCTGCGGACGTACTGGTACAGCATCTGGCCTTCCCCGGTGAGGGTGACGCCCCGGGGACTGCGGGCGAAGAGCCGGGCCTGGAGAGCGGTTTCCAGCTGTTTGATGGACTGGCTCACCGCGGATTGGGAGATATAGAGGTTTTTGGCCGCCACGGAGATGTTTCCGGTCTCGGCCACCTCCTTGAACACGCGGTACAGCTCCAGCTTGACTGCCATAAGCGTTCCTCCTGGAATTAGTATTTCTTATTGCTGGTGAAACCATTATAAGCAAAGAACTGCCGGGACGCAACAGAAAGTGCAAAAAATCAGGGAATTTCTTTTCAAACAGCCGCTTCTTTGGTATACTGATACGGAATAAAAAAAGGAGCAGATGCTATGCGCTATGACAATATCATCTGGGATTTTGACGGCACCCTGTTCGACACCTATCCCGCCATGTGCCGGGACCTGGGAAAGGTGATGGAGAGCCTGGGTGCGCCGGTCCCGCAGGCGGATCTGATGGCCCGGTTCACGGTCTCCCGGGAGACGGTGTTGGCCTGGTGCGGGGAACAGGCGGGACGGCCCGCCGAAGAGATCGACCGGGTGTACCGGGCCTGGGTGGCGGAGCACGGCCAGCCGGAGGCCCACCCCTTTCCCCATGTGCGGGAATTTCTGGCCCGGTTTCAGGCCGCCGGCGGGCGGAACTTCGTGTTCACCCACCGCAGCAGATCGGTCCACGACTATCTGGCTGGGGAGGATTTGACCCGGTATTTCACCGATGTGGTGTCTGCCGGGACCACCTACGCCCGGAAGCCGGACCCGGCGGGGAACAACTACCTGATCGGGACCCATGGCCTGGACCGGGACCGCACCCTGGCGGTGGGGGACCGGGAACTGGATGTGCTGGCGGCCAAAAACGCGGGTGTCCAGGCCTGCCTGGTGGACCCGGAGCTGCCCGAAACGGCGGCGGACCACCGCATCCGGGACCTGGGGTCGCTGGACGCCCTGGTGGGCCTGGACCAATAAGGAGGAGTACCCATGCTGTATCATATTTTAGCCGTGGGCGACGTGGTGGGGGAGCCCGGATTGAAGCATCTGGAGCGGAACCTGCGCCCGCTGAAAAAGCTGAAGGCCATCGACTTCACCGTGGTCAACGGCGAAAACGCCTCCGGCGTGGGCCTGACGCCGGAGCAGGCCTGGCGCATCTATGACGCCGGAGCCGACGCCGTCACTCTGGGCAACCACACCTTTGGGAAAATGCAGATCCGGGACATGCTGGAGGAGACCCCCTGGCTGCTGCGGCCCGCCAACTATACAGGCCGGGCCCCGGGCCACGGCTGCGAGGTCTTTGACCTGGGGACCATCCGCGTCCGGGTGTTGAACCTGATCGGCCGCTGTGACCTGGACTGGAAGGCGGGCGACCCCTTTACCACGGCGGACCGGCTGCTGGCGAAGGACCGGGCGGACTTCACCCTGGTGGACTTCCACGCGGAGGCCACCAGCGAAAAGCTGGCACTGGGCTACTACCTGGACGGCCGGGTGTCCGCCATCTGGGGCACCCACACCCATGTTCCCACCGCCGACGAGTGGGTATACCCCAAGGGCACCGGCTATCTCACCGATCTGGGGATGACCGGCCCCATTGAGTCGGTGCTGGGCATTGAGCCATGGCAGTCGGTGGAGAGCTTCCTGGGGGGCCTGCCGGGCCGCTATAAGCCGGCGGAAGGCCCCTGCAAGCTGCAGGGCGCTGTCTTTACCCTGGACAGTGATACCGGCCTGTGCACCGCTGTGGAACGGGTGGATATTCGATAATACGAATCTCCGGTTAAAATGCAATATATTGCATTCTAACTCCGCGGTTGTTGCCGTGGATGCCAAAATCTATTCGGATTTTGGCGGGATTCGTATTGAACGGCTTTGCCGACACCGCTTTTAAGCGGTGTCCCGCCAGCTGTGCTGGCGGAATTAAAATCAAGAGAAACAGAGAGGAAACGAACCATGTCTATTCAGAAAGTGCGCGCTTATTTCGAGGGCTTCGGCATCGCCGACCGTATCCGGGAGTTTGAGGTGTCCTCCGCCACGGTGGAGCTGGCGGCGGTGGCCGTGGGCGTGGAGAGCGCCCGCATTGCCAAGAGCCTCAGCTTCAAGGTGGAGGACCAGCCTATCATTATCGTGGTGGCGGGAGACGCCAAGGTGGACAACAGCGCCTATAAAAAGCAGTTCCACACCAAGGCCAAGATGCTGACCCA
>CAYWYW010000009.1:0-41264 GCA_964462715.1 uncultured Oscillibacter sp. | reverse complement strand
TGGCGGACATGGTGAAGCCGTCGCAGTAGGAGAACATCTCGGTGGCGATCTCGGCAATGGACTTATCCTCATAGCCGGGCTCGTTCATCTTGATGAAGTAGGCGTTCTCGGCCCAGCGGGCAGCGTCCAGGATGTAGGGGATGTTGTACTTGTGGGCGATCTCGGAGGTGGCGCGCAGGTTGGCCATGGCCACAGCCTGACCGCAGACGGGGTTGTTGGTGATGCAGGTGAACACCAGAGGCACATTCTCGGGACCGACGGCCAGGATCAACTCTTCCAGCTTCTCGGTGTCCATGTTGCCCTTGAACGGGTTCTTCTCATAGGAGCCGCCCTCGGGAACTTCGTACAGCAGGGTCTTGTTGTACAGGTTGCGGGGCACGGAACCCATCTGCTTGATGTTGCCCTCGGTGGTGTCGAAGTGGCCGTTGGAGGGGATGGTGAAGACCTTGCCGGGATGACGCTGGGCCAGGATCTTCTTGACGATCTCCATCAGGACGGACTCAGCGGCACGGCCCTGCTGAATGATGAAGGCGTTGGGACGCTCCATCTGAGCGGCACCGCCGTTGAACAGGCCTCCCTCGTACTCGCAGAGGTAGACCTCGTCCATCATCTTCTCCACGTCACGGCAATCGGTGCGGACCAGGTCGATGATCTTCTTCCAGTTCTTCTCGCCGCCGCGCTCGAAAATGTCGCGGAAGGTGTCCAGCAGGACATAGTAGCCGGTGTTGCGGCCATAGGCCTCGTCACCCAGGAACAGGGAGGCCCACTGATGGTTGGTCATGGCGGTGGTGCCGGAGTCAGACAGCATGTCCACGGTCAGCATGCCGGAGGGGAAAGCAAACTCGTTGTAGTGGGTAGCCTTCAGCGCGCGCTCACGCTGCTCAACGGTCACTTCGGGAAGATCGCGGACCGCAAAGGTGAAATGATGAGGGGCGGGAACACTCAGGGGATACTCTTTAGACATAATACTTTACCTCCATATTCGGCGCTTTGCGCCTTTGTTTTTTTGGAGATACCCCGGTCGTCGAAGGGTGGGCTTCCCGAGCCTGCCTTGCGCCTAGCGGACAGTATCATTCACAAGGGTAAAAAGAGAACTTGCCGGCGGGCTTACTTGGCGGCGATGACCTCGATCTCCACGAGGGCATCCTTGGGGAGCCGTGCCACTTCGACCGCACTGCGGGCGGGATAGCTGCCCTCAGTGAAGAAGGTCGCATACACCTCATTCATGGCGCCGAAGTTGTTCATGTCGCTGAGGAACACGGTGGTCTTGACCACAGAGTCCATCGTCAGGCCCGCTGCCTCGAGGATGGCCTTCACATTGGTCAGGGATTGCCGGGTCTGCTCCTGAATCCCCTCAGGGAACGCGCCCGTGGCGGGGTCAATGGGGAGCTGGCCGGAAGTGATGACCAGGCTGCCCAGATCGGTGGCCTGGCTGTACGGACCGATGGCCGCGGGGGCCTTGGCCGTACTGATGATCGTCTTCATCGGAATACGCCTCCTCTCGTTTTTTCAGCGAAATAACTTTATCAGAACAAAAAAAATTTGTCAAGCTTGCTTTATGCACTTTGTACGGATAACCAGTCCACCCCCTTCGTTATTGTAGCAATTGCCCACAAGGTGAATGCAAAATCAGTCGAGAAAAATTTATAATCGCTGTGAGAATTTTTTCTTTGACAAAAAATCAGGCCTTCTATATAATGGTATCAAAACCCAGGGGGAAAATTCGAAATGAGGTGAGTGTATGCCCAACGTTCCCAACACGCTTTTGCAGCATTATGTGAAATTGACGGAGTTTCTTGGGCAGGCGCTTGGCCCGGATTATGAGGTCGCCCTTCATGACCTGACGGATAAGAACCGTTCCATCATCGCCATCGCCAACAACCATGTCAGCGGCCGGGAGATCGGCGCCCCCCTGACCAACGTGGCCCTCAGCATCCTGCGGGACAAGAGCTACGAGACCTCGGACTACCGTCTGCATTATTACGGGGTCTCCATCAACGGCAAGGACCTGCGGTCCAATACCATGTTCATCAAGCAGAACGGCCGCCTGATCGGCATGCTCTGCATCAATTTTGACGACAGCCGCTACCGGGCCATCAGCAATCAGCTCATGGGCCTTTGCCATCCGGATATTTTCGTGGAGGACGTGGTCATGCCCTCGATCCCGGAGCCCGGAGCCGCTTCCGCTCCGCCTGCCGCCCGGCACGCACCGGAGAAGTTCCGCAACTCCACGGAGGCGGTGGCCATCGACGCCATCAACCGGGAGCTGGAGCGTCTGGGCGTTACGGCGGACCGCCTGACCTCTGAGGAGCGTCTGAAGATCATCAGCGCTCTGGAGGCCAACGGCATCTTCCTGCTGAAGGGCGCTGTGAAGGATGTGGCCGCCGGCCTGCACTGTTCCCAGGCCAGCGTATACCGGTATCTGTCGCAGGTCAGAAGCGATACCGCCGAGACCCAGGAGTAATCGAAGCAGACACGGAAGCGGGCGGAAGCCCGCTTTCCTGTTATCATCATACAGAAAGGACGTGCGCGCCATGCTGGCCAAGCTGACTCCGGACCTGATCCCCGCTTTTGCAGCAGCCTGCACCCATGAGCGGGTGTTCGGCTCCAAGATCATGACAGCCCTGCGGACCTACGGTCCCGAGGATGCCCGTGCTCTTTTCTGGCTGCTGCTGAAGGACGACTCGCCCACCGCCGCCATGTATCTGGCAGGGGACGTGCTGGTGGTCTCCGCTTCTCCGGAGGCGGACCCGGCCCCCATCGCGGCGCTGGTCCGGACGTGCGGCGTCCATGAGGTAGACACCAACTGGGACCAGTGTGCGGCCCTGCAAGAGCTGCTGGGTGGGACCACGGAGAGCTCTTATTATATGGTATACCGTGGCGGCCCCGTGGAGGAGGACTTCCCGGATATCACCCCCGGCGACCCACTGGCGGTGTTTTCCGTCCTGCAGCGAAGCCACGAATACTACCGGACCCACCTGCGGTTTGAGTCCTGGGCAGAGGACCTGGGGCGGCGGCTGGACACGGGCCTGGCAGAGGTGTACCAGCTGGAGCTGGACGGCGAGGTGGTGGCCACCGGCTCCATCGCCTCCCAGGATGAGGAGTGCGGCGTTATCGCGGCGGTAGCCGTAGTGCCGGAGTACCGCCACCGGGGGCTGGGCAGCCGCATCAGCCGTTTTCTGGTAAAGCGGCTTTTGAAACTGGACAAAACGCCCCGGCTCATCTCCGGATATGATGAGGTGGCGGAGCTTTACCGGCAGGTGGGCTTTGAACCTTGCGGCCGCTGGGGCGAGTTATATCTTTAAATCAGAAAAACAGGAGGGACTCTCTGTGTTTCGCGAATATTGCAGGCGGACCGGCATTCTTTTGGGCGGTCTGCTGGTCAGCGCCGTGGGCATCACCATGATGCTCCAGGCCAACGTGGGTCTGGAGCCCTGGAGCGTACTGCAGAACGGTATGTCCATCTTCTTCGGCATCACCTACGGCACCGCCGCCATGATCGTGGGGGCGGCTGTCATTGCCGTGGCTGTTCTCTGCGGAGAGAGCTTCGGTATCGGCACCCTGGCGAATATTTTTATCTGTCCGCTTTTCATCGATGGACTGCTGTATCTGGGTTGGATTCCTCAAATGGAGGGCCTGTGGTCCGGGCTTCTGATGCTGCTGGGCGGCATGGAGCTGCTGGCCCTGGGCACCTGGATGTACATGAAAAGTGCCCTGGGCTCCGGCCCCCGGGACGCCCTGATGGTGGTCCTGGCCCGGAAAACGGGCCGGTCCGTGGGCCTCTGCCGGGCCACAGTGGAGCTGATCGCCATTTTTGTGGGCTGGCGCCTGGGGGGCCAGGTCGGCATCGGCACCATCGTCACCGGCGTAGGCGTGGGGACCCTGTTCAACCTGAACTTCGACCTGCTGCACTTCCGGGCGGCGGACCTCCACCAGGAGAATCTGCCGGAGACCATCCGCCGCATCCGGCAGCGGAACGTCCCGGAGGAGCCAGTCGAAGAGTCCGAAGCCGTCACGGAAGGCTCCGACCGACAGGGAAAGTCGGAATAAATCCCACAGCGCAGGAGGTCTGCGATGTATCAGTACCGCATCCGTCCTGCCCCGGTCCCCCGGAGGGGGCTCCCCCATCGAAAGACAGTGTGCTGGTGGTGTTGATCTGCCTGTGGATCACAAAAAAGAAAACATTCTGGTGAATTCATCCGGAGAGCAGGAAGGCGGGCGTGCCTCAAGGGAGGCGCGTCCTCCTTTCCGCTTTTGTTCGTCAAAACTATTAACAAATTCTTTACATTGTGTTCGAATCTTGATAAAATAGGGATTATAAGTCGAGGACGACTGTGGTCCCGGCTGTCAGCGTTGTGCTGAAGCGGGACCGGAAGGGAGGAGGAGGCAGTTCCATTCCACACATTCCTGTCCATCAACAGACGAGAGAAAAGAGGGAGAGAAAACAATGAAATTTAATCTGACAGTCACTGTAATCGTGGTCCTCTACCTGCTGGTGATGCTGTTCATCGGCTGGTATTCTTCCAAGAAGATCACCTCCAATACCGACTTTATGGTCGCCGGCCGGCGACTGGGCCCCTTCCTGATGGCAGGCACCTTGGCCGCCACTGAGATCGGCGGCGGCAGCTCTCTGGGCGTAGTCCAGCAGGGCATGCAGAACCACGGCATCTCCGCCGCCTGGTACATCATCACCATGGGCCTGGCCTTTGTGATCCTGACCTTCCTGGCACCCAAGTTCCGGGCTGCCACCGTCAAGACGGTGCCTGAGTACTTCCGCCGCCGGTACGGCAAGAGCGCTGGCCTCATCACCGCTATCATCATGCTGCTGCCCCTGATCGGCCTGACCGCCGGCCAGTTCATCGCCTCCTCCGTCATTCTGTCCACCATGCTGGGCATCAGCTATAAGACCGCCGTCATCATCGTGGCTGTGGTGGTCACCGTCTACTCCATCATGGGCGGCCTGTGGAGCGTCACCCTGACGGACTTTGTCCAGGTGTTCCTCATCATCATCGGCATGATCATTGCCGTGCCCTTCGCCATGAATCTGGCCGGCGGCTGGGGCAACGTAGTTGCCAACGTCCCCGCCGAGACCTTCGACATGTTCAAGGGCTACAGCCCCATGGCCGTGGTGTCCCTGACCATCATGTACGTGGCCACCTTCACCGTGGGCCAGGAGGCCGTCTCCCGTTACTATGCCGCCCGTGACGGCAAGGCCGCCAAGCAGGGCTCCATTCTGGCTGCCATCATCAACTTCGTCTACGCCTTTATCCCCGCCGTTCTGGGCGTCATCACCCTGGCCCTGATCAACATGGGCAAGTTCAACGCTGAGGACTTCGCCGACGTGGGCGCCCGCTACGCGCTGCCCGTGCTGGCCATGGAGGCCATGCCCGCCATCATCTGCGGCCTGCTGTTCGCCGGTATCATCTCCGCCACCATGTCCTCCTCCGACTCCGACCTGCTGGGTGCCGGCTCCATCTTCGCCAACGACATCTACCGTGCCGTGCTGAAGCCCGACGCCACCAGTGAGGAAGTCATGAAGGTCACCAAGATCGTCATGGCCATCGTGGGCGTTGTCTCTATGTTCATCGCCCTGTTCAACACCTCCAGCCTGGTGAGCCTGCTGATGTTCTGCTTCACCCTCCGTGCTGCCGGTGCTTTCTTCCCCTATGTGCTGGGTCATTACTGGACTGGCGCTTCCTGGGCCGGCACCATCGCCTCTCTGATTTCTGGTTCCATCGTGGTGGTGTATCTGGAGAAGATCTCCGGCAATGTGCTGTTCGGCATGAAGGTGTCTCAGCCCATCATTCCCGGCCTGATCGTGGCCCTGGTGTTCTTCCTGGTGTTCTCCAAGATCTTCCCGCCCAAGGTGAAGTCCACTGAGCTGGCCCCCGAGGAAGACTGATCGTTTTTCTACAAACGGACTCCGGTTCGCCGGAGTCCGTTTTCTATGCCTCTTTTCCCGGGGAAGGCATTGACAAGGGTCAGAAATCGTGCTAAAAATAACAGATCACCAGTTTATCCGGAAAGGAAATCGTTTTTATGAAGAAATCGTGGTGGAATGGCAAAGTCGCCTATCAGATCTATCCCAAGAGCTTCTGCGACGCCAACGGAGACGGCATCGGCGACCTGCGGGGCGTACTGTCCAAGCTGGACTATCTGAAGGACCTGGGTGTGGACATCCTCTGGCTCTCTCCCGTCTATCAGTCTCCCTTTGTGGACCAGGGGTATGACATCTCCGACTATTACCGCATCGCGGAGGAGTTCGGCACCATGGAGGACTTTGACCTGCTGCTGGCGGAGGCCAAGCGGCGGGATATGTCCATCGTTATGGACCTGGTGGTGAACCACTGCTCCGACCAACACGAATGGTTTCAAAAGGCGCTGGCGGACCCGGAAGGGGAGTACGGCAATTACTTCTACTTCCGCAAGGGCAAGAACGGCCAGCCTCCCAGCAACTACCGTTCCTATTTCGGCGGCAGTACCTGGAGCCCCGTCCCCGGCACGGACCTCTACTACCTCCACATGTTCGCTCCGGAGCAGCCGGACCTGAACTGGGAGAACCCGGTGGTGCGCCAAAAGATTTATGAAATGGTCAACTGGTGGCTGTACAAGGGTGTGGCGGGCTTCCGCATCGACGCCATCATCAACATCAAGAAGAACCTGGATTTTCCCTCCTTCGAGCCGGACGGCCCCGACGGCCTGGCCTTCTGCACCAAGATGGTGGAGTCCGCCGACGGCATTGGGGACTTCCTCCAGGAGCTGAAGCGGGAGACCTTCGCCAAGCACGACGCCTTCACTGTGGGCGAGGTCTTCAACATGAAGGAGGACGAGCTTGCGGAGTTCATCGGTGACGAAGGCCACTTCTCCACCATGTTCGACTTCAGCGCCCAGGCCCTGACCTTCGGGGGCCACGGCTGGTACGATGCCCCCACCATCCAATTCGAACCCTGGCGGGAGGCCCTGTTCACCGCCCAGCAGAAAGTCCAGAATATTGGCTTCCTGGCCAACATCATCGAAAACCACGACGAGCCCCGGGGTGCCAGCCGCTTCCTGCCGCCCTACGCCCAGAACGAGACCGGAAAGAAGTTGCTGGCCACCACGTCCCTGCTGCTGCGGGGCATTCCCTTCCTGTACCAGGGCCAGGAGATCGGCATGACCAACTGCCGGATGACCGATATCTCCCAGTACGAGGACATCAACACCATCGACCAGTACCAGGTGGCCCTCCGGGCCGGATGCACCAGGGAGGGGGCCCTGGAGGCCTGCTATCTCCACAGCCGGGACAACGCCCGGACCCCCATGCAGTGGTCCGACGCCCCCAACGGCGGGTTCACCACCGGCACCCCCTGGTTTCTGGTGAATCCCAACTACCGGGAGATCAACGTGGCGGAGCAGCAGAGCCGCCCGGATTCCCTCCTGAACTACTACAAGCGGCTCATTGCCCTGCGGAAAGCCGACGATTACCTGGACACCTTCACTTACGGAGACTTCATTCCCGCCTATGAGACGGAGCCGGGCATCCTGGCCTATCTGCGAAAGGTAGAGAGCCAGACCATTCTGGTGGCAGGCAACTACGGCGAGACTGCCCGCACCCTATCTCTGAGCGGCCCTATTCAGCAGGTACTGCTGACCAACACCGGCAGGGAGGAAGCCCTCCTGGCCCAGGCAACGGCCCAGGGTGCCATTACCCTGGAAAGCTGCGAAAGCGCCGTTATTTTACTTTAAATCCAACAAGAACCGGCCCTCTTTCGGGGCCGGTTCTGCATATCTGCCACCGCTGCCGCATAGGTTGTCCCAGAGGTGAAAGCGATGCGTGTATCTTCCTTCCAGCTCCGGCGGAAGCTGCGGGCCGGTCTGCTGGCCGCCGGGGTGCTGTGGGTGGTGGCCGTCACTGCCGGCAGCGACACGGCGGCCTCCGCCCTGGAGTCCCTCCGGGCGTCCCTGCCCCTGGGCGCCCTGCGCTGGGAGCTGGGGGACCTGTGGACAGAGGACAGCCTGTCCCCGGCGGTGGTCATGACCATTGGCGAGTCGCCTCTGCTGCTGGCCGCCCGCCCCGCTGTGGCGGAGCTGTGGCAGGAGGCGGAGACCCCCGAAGCCCCACCCGAGGCGGAACAGGAGATCGTCACCACCCCGGTGGAGGAGACGCCTCTGGATGCTCCCTCCGCCACCGACAACGGCGTTCCCGCCAAGACTCTGGTGCCCACGGACCCCAGCGGCTATACCGTCTGCGGCCGGACCTACATCAGCAACTCCACAGACCATACCCTGTCTATCCCTAACCTGCAGGAGACCTTTTCCGCGGAGCTGACCGCCGAAGAGCCGCAAATTCTGATCATCCACAGCCACGGCAGCGAAGCCTACACTCCCACCGGGGACACGGAGGTGGTCTGGTCCGGCGACCACCGGACCACGGACTCCCGCTACAATGTGGTGAAGGTGGGGGATGTCATGGCGGAGGTCTTCGGTGAGGCGGGTATCTCCGTCCTCCACGACCGGACGCTGTATGACTACCCCTCCTACTCCGGGGCCTATGACCGCTCCCTGTCCGCCATTCAGAGCTACCTGGCCCAGTATCCCTCCATCCACTTCATCCTGGACATCCACCGGGACGCCATTGAGGACGGGGAGGGGCGCCAGTACAAGGTGGTGTCCGCCGTGGACGACACCCGCACGGCGGCCCAAATGACCCTGGTGGTGGGCAGCGACGGCAGCGGCCTGACCCACCCCAACTGGATGGAGAACCTGAAGCTGGCAGTGGCCATCCAGGATCAAATTTTGAGCCAGTATCCTACCCTGATGCGGCCGGTGCTGCTGCGAAACTCCCGCTACAACCAGCACGCCACCACCGGGTCCCTGTTGGTGGAGGTGGGAGCCGCCGGGAACTCCCCTGAGGAAGCTGCCCTGGCAGGGCGCCTCCTGGCGAAGGAGATGGTGGAGGTTCTGGAGGCCAGAAGCAAGTAGGGGAGGGCGGACTTCGTCCGCCGGGGGATGTGCCCGGCTTCGCCGGACGGGGGGATGAACCCCCCATTCAACCGGCGGAGTTCCCCCCGAACAGCATAGCTGTTCGGGTCTACGCTACAAACGTGCCACCGGCACATTTGCTTAACGCTGCGACGGTCCAAAGGAAAAGGTGCTTGGGCGGATCAACTTGACACAGTCGTGTCAAGTTGACCGCAAATACGGGGGGTGTCGTGGCTGGTGCCCCCGTAATTTGATAGTCTCCTACCGAGTGCGCTATACCCCAGTGGAACAGAGATGGTGCTTCCCCGCATTTGACAGCATGGGTGCAGCTTTCGGGGAGGTCATCAAATGGACCAGTTTCTCTTTTCGCTGCCGCTCCCTCGTCCCTGGGAGGGGAATCCAAAGGGGAGGGGCCGCAGCCCCTTCCTTTTGTGTCGTTTCAAGGGCGTCCGGGGGGAAATCGAAATCCCCCCGGGTTTCTCTTTGGGGGGGCGTGGGGGCACACTTCTCTTTTCAAAAGAGAAATGTCCCCCCTTCTCCCGTCTCCCCTGAAGATGTTAAACTTACACCATGCGTAACACATATTTCGGTATGCGGCGTTGATTTCTACACACATTTCAAATCATCCGGGAGGAATGCGCAGCCAACACAAATTTTATACTCCGTGCATTCTGCGGCGCCCAGCGGCAGCTGGTGCGGTGGCCAGCGGCAGCTGAGCGCCGCTAACGGCAGCCTTGTTTTAGGTAGTCGTTCCAGGTTTAATCACCACGGTGTAGTGCTTGGTTGCACGCTTCAAGATAGCGTTGGCGGAGACCTCGTCATTCAGAATCATGGAGCTCCAGCTTGCCGGTTCCCGTTGCGAGCAGATAATGGTGCTGAGATTAATCTCGCATCGCTTCTCCAAAATTTCAAAGAGGATTTTCACCTCACGCTCGTCGGTAATGGTATGTAACAGGAAATCGTCCAGGATGAGCAGAGCGGCTCCACAGATCCTTTTCAGGCGCTTCTGGTACTTCGAGTAGTCCTGCACCTTGAGGGCCACCAGCGCCTCCAGAAGGGACTCACAGTGGTGGTATTCCACTTTGTAGTTGTTGCAGGCAACGGCTCAACACTTTATCAGCAAATTGATAGGCAGCAGCCTTGTGGACTGCTGCTCATAGTATTCACTGATAAGCCCTTTCGGGCGTTGTAAACAGTGTTCTACTTCCAGCATATTTGCAGCTCGCGCCCCTGCTGAATAGGGAATGCTACGGACTACCGATGGTTACTCAGTATCATGGGACTCTCACCCCTCCGAGGATCGCTCCGAGCCGCCCCCCCGAAGGGGACGGAAGTATCATTATACCCAACTTCTCCATCATGGCAAGCAGCCGCACCACACGGCTGTTTAGTCTCTCTGTTGATCGCTCACTCCCAACGGGAGGTCATGGCGGCAGAAGACAAGTCGCTTCGAGAAAAGAGGAAAGATCCGCAGCACTGACTATTCAGTTTTCAAGGTGCAACGAAGGAGCTATCAAAAATGCCCTTCACTTTACAACGGACATTTTTCGCTCAAAACTTGGCACCCCTTAGAAAAATATTTTTGCTTTTTTTCTGATTGCTGCTACGATCTTACAAACACGAGAAATGGAGAGTCCGGTTTTCTCAGCGTACACACTTTGTTCTCTGCCTATTTTGATACAGAAGAGAATCGGTCGTGCCATGTTGGAAAAGATTCAGTCTGATCCCCGTTTCTGTGATTTGCGAGGGATTCTGGTTAGTCGGGACGCACAAGACTTTTATAGCCGGTTTGGCTTTGAAAAACGTGACCGTGGAATGGTGAAGCAGCCCGCTATAGAAGGAAGACCATGAGCTGCACTTGAAAATAAGAGTACCAATCTTGTTTATCAACAAGGTTGGTACTTTTCTTTGTTCTGATTCAAAAAAGATAACTGCATAAGCCGTAGTGCCTCCACCAACGGAGCGGAAACGAGGCGAAAGCAAACTGCTATCCTCAAAAACGCGAGCCGATGGAGGCAAGAACGGGCAGCGAAAATGTTGTGAAAATGCAGGGTGATCCCTTGCCGCGTATTACCATTATCGCAACATGGAGGAGGTAGTATTTTTTGCAAAACGGCTCTGGACGCTTCACTAGCAGAAAAATAGCTGTATTTTCTGCCCTAAAAGCCGATAGATGATCCTGGACGAAAACGGTATTTACTGCACCTGTCCTCGCTATCCATATTATTATTTCCGTGATAATGGAGGGTTACGGACCACCTCCACCATTCATTATCACGTCACGTGATATTTTAACAAAAACGCCTCATGGCCAAGCTTTGCTTGCCATGGGGCGCTTTTGTTTGTGATAGCCAGTACCGGCTAAAACGCTATTTTGGGCGGTTTTTTAAAATCAGGAAAGCGATCTTGGTCAGGCTGGACTGGCTATATCAAAGCAGACTAAGGAATAATTTGTGGTTGGTGATGGAAAAAGTGCCGCTGCCTGATGCAAGGGCAGCGGTACTTCTTTTTGCAATTTATGCTTCCACAAGTTTTTTTGCCACGTCCAGATAAAGCTGAACATCTTCCGCAGCGTCAAACACATCGCATTTCGGAGTGTCGCCTTCCGTAATGCAACGATAGAACTCCTGAATCTCATTTCCGAACATATCGTGATACTGGGGGCCGTATACGGTGGCCTTGGCCTGGCCATCCTCGAGCTCAGTGACAGTTAACTGGCTGGGCAGGTAACGGATATAAGGAGAGTCATACTTCAAATGCATCTTGCGGGTGCCCTGATAGATTTCGATGGATTCGTCAAATTCCACCACCTGCTGGTCGTTCATTTCTTCGAAAACCAGATTGAAACCCTCATATTCAAAAATTAGAGTGAACTGCATTCCGGTGGGAGATACTACCGCGGCGCGGATTGCCTTGGGCAGACCGATCAGCTCCCGTACAGCGGAGAGAATATGACAGCCGGAGCCGGTAAGAAGCAGGAAGGCGATCATCTGTGCGCGGTTTACATTGCCGCCCATCAGACGGCTGACTTCGGCGATCATAGCCTGTTGCATGGTGACGCGGCCGGCCGGATCCAGATCATCCGCTTTCTTTTCCTGCCAGGTGTTCGCCAGATACCAGGGGCCTTCCAGAATCAGTGTGCGTGCGCGGACATAAGAGATGGGGCGGTCGTCACTCTGCAGAAGTTCTTTCATTTTCAGGAAGGAATCATTATACCTGCGGCAGTAACCTACCATGGCTACCAGTTCAGGATGGCGTTCTTTGGCTTCCATCAGTAGCTTGGCCTTCTCCATGTCCATGGTCATGGGCTTTTCAATGAACACATGTTTGCCGGCTTCCAGTGCGGCAATGGCGTAGTCGGCGTGATCGCCGGGACACATGATCATGACAGCGTCAACATCGGAGCAGTTGATCAGGTCTTCCGCTTTTTCGAAGCGATGTTCTACATGATACTTATGGGCAATATAGGTGGAGAGGTTGTGGGAAATATCCGCAACAGCAGTGACCTTGAATTTGTCTCCCATTTTTTCAATGTTAGGCAAATGCAGAATCTGGGCGGCTTGACCGAGACCTATGAGACCGAGTCTGACCATATGTGTTCCTCCTGACAGTTTGTATATTTTCCAGAGAGGTGAAACTCTCTATGGAAGCTGGATTCAGAATTTACGCGTGCCACAAGGTTGCGCTGGATGTGGAAACGCCGATGGCGCCGGCAGAAAGTGCAGCCATCACGTCCTTTTTGTCTTCGATCAATCCTCCTACAATCAGGGGCAGATGCGTAGCCTCCCAAACGGAGGAGATGACCTTTGGGATCACGCCGGGCAGCAGTTCGATCACATCGGCAATGTCGGAAGGCTTCATGCGGCACAGACTGTTTAATGCCATGGAATCGATTGCAAAGATGCGCAGCACAGAAAACAAACCAATTGCTTTGGCTCGGCGGGTTAGGTTTGGGCGAGTACTGATAAGACCGTCTGCATGGGCATACTGCTGTAAATAGTCAGCCACAATTTCCTTTTGGCTGAGCCCGTTGATCAAATCCGCATGTACAATTACATACTTTCCCGCAGCTTTGATTTCCTGCACGAGACGAGATACATTGCAGATGTCGCCGAACAGAAGTACAACGATCTCGCAGGGGGAAGACAGACATTTCTTTAATTGGTCTTCGTCTTTGGCTGCAGCGATAATCGGATTTTTCTCCAAGGCTTCAAAAATCTCCTGCTTCATAAAAACCTCTTTTCAGACGATCGTAACATTCCGTATCGGTATTTTGTCGGACTGGCGGAACAGAGAAAAAAACAGAGTTATACAAGGGGCACCGTGAATCCCGCTTTGCATAACTCAATCACTCATTGCATTTATATTTATACTTATGATAAACGAGAGCCTCTTAAAAGTCAATCATTTTTTATGACGATAATATTCGGCGAGTGGCGATGAATATTTTAGGCCCAGGGGAGATCATTGCGGAGTAAAGAGCGGGAACGCACAGAACGTTCAAACAATATGGAGTTTATTCGATGTTTTGCACAAAAATTTTGGTCTAATAAAATATGTTATTGACACCTTTGCCTTGCGGCTGTAAAATAAAGACACCAAAAGAGAATATGTCGGCAAGAGATTTGAAAGCCGGAACCGATGATATGTCTCATCAGTTCTGGTTTTTTGTTTTTTGCTGAATATATTTCTCTATACAGTGCCCCCGGAGGTTTCTTTTGCCAATGCATCTGTAGTCCCAGAATCAAATTTGAATGGAGGATTTAGTATGAAAAGCAAGAAGTTTCTGGCCCTAATTGTTTGCCTTGCCATGCTGTGTACGGCACTTTCCGGTTGCGGCGGAAAGAAAGATGACACAAAAACTCCTTCCGGAACTCCTGATGCCCCTGCTGCGGATAAGCAAATTGAGATTAAGAACCTTGACGGCCTGATGGCCAGTTCCTGGGACGAGATCTATGAGCAGGCTAAAGTGGAAGGCAAAGTAACCTTCTTCATCTGGCATGATGAGGCCTGCTATACCGAGATCGCAAAGGCGTTTGAGGCCAAATATCCCGGTGTTGATTTTGATCTCGTTGTTTCTGACTCCAGTGCTGCGCTGGATAAGATGGTAGCCGAAGCCACGCAGGACAAGGGCTCTTTTGACGTAGCCGTCATCAATGCGCCCCAGACTCTGCTGGACGCCAATGCACTGTACGGCCCCATCGTAGAGAAGTTGGAGAACTACAAGAATCTGGACCAGGGCCTGTGCTTCGCGCAGGAAGGCTATGTCCACAATGGATGTCTGGCTCCTCTGTATCGTAACCAGGGCGGTTTGCTCTACAATCCCAAGAATGTGACCGATCCCCCTGAAACCTGGGAAGAACTGGAGAAGTGGATTGAGGCCAATCCTCAGAAGTTCGGCGTAACGCATCCCTTGAAGGGCGGCGCCGGCGGTGTGTTCCTGCTTGCTGCGATCGATAACCTCTGCGGTGGTCTGGATAAGTACACCGGTGACATCCAGGCCGACGCTTCCAAGATGGCCAACTGGAATATTATGTGGCAGTGGATGCTTGACCGTAAGGACAAGATCACCATTACTTCTTCCAATAATGACTCCCTGTCCCGTCTGAATCAGGGTGAGCTGGACCTGGTCGTTGCATGGGATGACGGCACCTATACCGCCAAGAGCAACGGCGAGCTGTTCAAGGATGCCACGTTCTATATTCCCGAATTTGGTATGCCCGGCGGCGGCGACACCATCGGTATTCTGAAGAACTCCCAGCATCCCGCTGCGGCTCTGCTGCTGGCCAACTATCTGACCTCTGACGAGGCACAGACCCTGATCAACCAGCACCAGCACGCCTATCCCGGCCGCACCGATATCAAGGTCGAATACACTGTGATTCCCGCTGAGGATCAGGTCAACCGCACCAACTGGACTCCTTATTGCTACAAAGTGGCATACTGCAAGGGCTTTGTTACCGAGTTCCTGGAGAAGTAATTGGCTTTCGTCCTCGTCAGAACACCTGCGATCCGTACAATCGTATAAAGCGTTAGTTGAGTGAATCGAGAGGACTTTCATTTTCGGAACAGCAATGTTTGTGATGGGAATGGAAGTCCTTTCGAGCAATCGTAAAGGAGTTTTCATCATGTCTGTTAGATTAACTGTTTCTGATGTCAAATTGTCCTACGGCGATTTTCAGGCGCTGAAAGGCGTCAGCTTTGATATTGAACCTGGACAGTTTGTTACGCTGTTAGGGCCTTCCGGTTGCGGAAAGACCACCCTGCTGCGCTGTATTGCCGGTTTTCTGGAACCTCAATCCGGAGAAATTCGCTTTGACGGCCGTATTATGAACGATGTACCTCCTCATAAACGGAACACGGCCATGTGTTTTCAATCCTATGCATTGTTCCCTCATAAGACAATTTATGAAAACATCCGGTTTGGTTTGCGCATGCATAAAGTACCTGTGACGGAACATGATGAACTGATTCAGAAGGCAATGGACATGGTGGGACTGACCGGCTTGGGCAACAGAAAGCCTTATGAGCTTTCCGGCGGCCAGCAGCAGCGTGTTGCGCTGGCAAGATGCGTTGTGGTTCGCCCTAATCTGCTGTTGTTTGATGAGCCGCTTTCCAATTTGGATGCAAAGCTGCGTGAAAAAGTTCGTGTTGAGATTCGCGAACTGCAGCGTGAACTGGGCATCACCGCCATCTACGTGACTCATGATCAGGCAGAAGCGCTGGCTATTTCTGATACGATCATCGCAATGAATCAGGGCTGCATTGAACAGATTGCAGCTCCCCGCACGATCTACGATAAATCTGCCAACCGCTTTGTGGCTGACTTCATCGGTACTGCAAACTTGCTGCGCTGTTCCTTCCGTGAGAAGGATATTTGCAATGTTGTGGTGGACACTGATATCGGCACATTCACTGCACTGAATGATAATTACGCACAGCTGGATGACATTTCGGTTTCCTGGCGGCCTGAAGACATGGTTCCTATTCTGGAAGGACAGGATATTCCCCAGGGCTGCAATGTAGTTTCCGGTATCGTCAGAAATTCTGTCTACATGGGAGATCGTTTGGATATTTTCATGAACTGTCAGGAGCATGTGTTCCGTGCCAGCGTGGCAAGAGATTATATTATTCCTGAGGGAGCCTTTATCCGATTTGCAGTGCCCTTTGCCAAGACACGCATTGTTCAGGGGTGAGGTGGAGTATGAAGAAGAAAAAGTTTGAATGGGGCTATCTGCTGCTCCTCCCGGGACTGGGCTATATCGGTTTTTTTGTGATCGTGTCTGCCTATGTTATGATAGCCCAAAGTTTTGGCATGTATAATGCCATCACCGGCGAAGTCGCCTTTACGATGGAAGGCTGGAAAAATGTATTTACGAAAAGCTTTTTTGATGCGCTGTGGTTTACGTTGCGTACCAGTGTTCTGTCGGCGTTGATCAGCATTGTGATCACATATCCGCTGGCACTGCTGATGCAGAAGACGAAGGCGAGAAAATGGCTGCTGCCGCTGATTAAAATTCCGTATTTTGTTCCGGGTTTGGTAGGTTCTTTTCTGATCGTGAACCTGATTGATTATCACGGCCTGCTCAATGAGGTGCTGATGCTGCTGAAAATCATCAGCGAGCCTATGCGCCTGCGGAATGATGCCAATGGTATCGCAGTTATTGCCATTCATGTGTGGAAGAATGTTCCCTTCATGATGATTATCATGTTTTCTGCCATTGAGGGAATCCGGCAAGATGTCAAGGATTGCGCACGGAATCTGGGTGCCAATTCCCTGCAGGTACTGGCTCATATCACCATCCCTCTGACGGTGTCCTCTGCATTGGTCTCTGTCATCCTGACTTTTATCCGAACCTTCAACGACTATGCGATTTCCAGCACGGCAGGTCCCATGTATCCTCTGTCCCTGTCAAACCTCATGAAAACAACGGCATATTCCTATAATGACTGGGTCACGGCCGGCTGCATCGGTGTATTGATGACGATCGTTACCGTAATTTTTATGGTACTGTACACCGTTCTGGGCAAATATCTGCAAAATGGAGGGAAGTGATTTGGCCATGAAAAATAAAAGAGTCATTCGTCCTCGTTCCCTTACCAAAAAGCTGGTCAGCTTTATGATTCCGGCCGGCGTTGGCCTGATCTTCCTTGCCTGGATTGTTGTTCCGATGGGTATGGCAGTGCTTTGGTCTTTGGTTAATCCCGATTATCCTTGGTCTTATCCCCAGATTTTCCCCACGAACCTCTCGACATTCCACTGGGAACATGTTTTCAAGTATACAAACATCCTTGGAGCGATCAAAAACAGCCTGATTGTGGCTACAATCACGACTGTCGGCTGTGCAGTTTTGGCGATTCCCACGGCTTATGCCATTGGTCGCCGCAAGCTGATCGGCGGCGAAACCTTCAAGCTTGTGATGCTGCTACCCATGGCGATGCCCGGTATGGCAATGGCGATTTTCCTAGGCCGGCTTTTCTCCCAGTGGGGTCTGGCTAACTCCTACATCGGCATTGCGCTGGCTCATATTCTGTGCACGCTACCCTTGATGCTTCGTATCCTGACAGTAAGCTTTGAATCCGTTCCGCAGGATATTATTGATGCTGCGGCTAATCTCGGTGCAAAGCCGTGGGATCGTTTCAAGGAAGTCTATGTTCCTATGATTGTGCCCGGATTGATTGCCGGATGTATTTTTACCTTCATTGGAAGTATGGAGGAATTCAATCTGAGCTTTATCATTGGCGCACCTGATATTCAGACTGTTCCGACGATTCTGTATTCTTATCTGGGATATAATTTCCTGCGTACAAACGCTTCGGTAGTCACGCTGGTCATGATGGTTCCCAACATCATTGTTTTAATGCTGACGGAGCACTTCATCAAGACAGAGTATCTTGGCGCGGCGCTTGGAAAGATGTAACGAGGTATTTGCATGATGGATCGAACGCTGTTTCAACTGCAGCAGACGTTTATCGAGGAAGAAACAAATCACACTTTTTTTTACGAAGTGGAAATTCCTGCCGGCTGTGAAAAGCTGGTCATTGATTTCGGGTATGCCCCCAAGCGGCTGGAAGACAAAGCGTTGGCTGCCGAGATCATTGCTGCCGGTGTCCGGAAATATATGCCGGCGCCTTATGATCAGGAGCTTGTGGGGTATCGACTGGAAGAGGTACCGGTGGTGAATCTGCTGACGGTTTCTCTGGACGATCCTACCGGTACATACGTTGGCTGTGCACACCGGCATGCGCACACACAGCATCATGAGATCACCGCAGCATCAGCCAGTCCCGGCTTCAGCGCGGTGGAAATCCGACCGGGGCGCTGGCGTATCGGCCTGCAGTGTCATGCTGTTGTAACGCCTTCCGTGCAGGTCAATCTCTGTGTGAAGGGGGTATTTCCGGATGAAGTGGATTCCAACTGAGCTGCATACCCATACTCTGCACAGCGATGGTACCTTTACGGTCCCGGAACTCTGTGCCTGTGCCAAGCTGCACGGATATGAGATGATTGCCCTGACAGACCACAATACCCTCTCCGGACTAGAAGAATTGTCGGAGGAACTGGCAAGGCAGACGATTCCGGTCATTCACGGCATTGAATGGACCGCCTATTATGGCCATATGCTGGTAATCGACTGCCAGAAATATGTGGACTGGCGGGAAGTTTCGATTACGGATATGGATCAAAAAATCCGTGATGTCCGGGAAAACAGAGGTCTTGTTGGCATTGCCCACCCGTATGCCATCGGTTCACCTCTTTGTACAGGCTGCTGCTGGGAATATGAGGTATCCGCCTGGGATCAGGTAAACTATATCGAGGTCTGGAGCGGACCGTTTCCTGCAGTCCACCGGGGCAGAAACCGGCGGGCAGAGATGATGTGGCAAGAACTGTTGGACAGAGGGTATCATATTGCAGCTACCTACGGAAAGGACTGGCACGCCGACATAAAAGAAAAGGAGCCTTGGGGCTGTACATTTCTGGCTGTGCATGAGACGACTGCTGCTGATGGCGTAGAAGCGCTGCGCCGGGGACGCACCATGATTTCCATGGGCCCGCGGCCGGTAGCAGAGATTCGCCTGAACGGAAAAGACATCTATCCGGGAGACACGGTTCCTGCGGGCAGTGTTCTCGAAATGACGCTGGGGATGGATATGGACTGCAGACACGAAGAGTGGCAGCAGTATGACTTCCGCCCTGAAAAGGTACAAATTTTGGGCAGATCCGAAGCGGTTCTGGCAGAGTGTGTGCTTTGCGAGAATGCACGCACAGAATTGACGTTTACTGCACCGGGCAGCCACTTCCGTATTGTGTACAGCGGAACGGTTATGGGTAAAGAGTGTCCGATTGCTTTTACAAGCCCTTACTATGCCAACTGAAATTTGTTGAAGGAGTATGGTATGAAGATTCAAATTGCAACTGCTCCCTGTTCCTGGGGCGTATTCTTCCCCGATGGCCGGACTTCCGGTACGCCTTATGAAACGTTCCTCTCTCAGGCCCATGAGGCTGGGTATAAAGAGATCGAATTGGGTCCTGACGGCTATCTGCCGCAGGATGTGGATGTTCTGCGCGATAAATTACAGCAGAACGAGTTGTCTGTTTGCGGCGGCACCGCCACAATTCCGTTTGCACTGATGACGGAAGAAGAGTGCTGTGGTGTTGTGGATGCGTTGGCGCAGCGGCTGGTTGCACTGGGCTGCACAAACATGGTGGTCATGGACGGAAGTGGCTACGACCAGTCTCTTGGCCCCAAGGCGCAGTGGAGTGAAGAGCTCTGGAACAAGATTTATGGAAACATTGCGTTTATCAATGACTACCTGAAAGAAAAGTACGGCGTAAGAATGGTGTTCCATCCTCATGCCGGTACCGCTATTGAATATACGTCGGAAATCGAGCGAATGCTGTCTCTGGGCGAGGTTTATCTCTGCTTTGACACCGGTCACTACGCCTTCTCCAACGGCGGAGTCGAAAAGGGCGATCAGAGTGCTCTGGACTTTATCCGGGCGCACACGGACCGCATCGTCTATCTGCATTTCAAGAACGTGGACGGAGAAATTCGTAAGCGCGCCAAGGAAGAGAACTGGGGTATGATGCAGGCATTTATGAATCAGGTGATGTGCGATCTGGAGGACGGCATCATTGATTTTGAGCAGCTGCGGGATCTTTTGGCGGAGATTGGCTTTGAAGGCTCTGCCATTATCGAACAGGACATGTTTAAGGTTACCACGGACTTTGCGTTCCAGACTGCAAAGAAAAATCTCCAGTATCTCCGTCGGATCGGCATGATCTCCTGAAAACTTCATATCAAGTACTTGCTTAGAGACGTTGCCAAAGCAGTTGATACTACCATAGTGAATATCATTCTGCTTTGGCGTTTCTCTTTTCGTGAATTGAGCTACAGATAGGAGCAACTTCTATGTTTGACGTTACTATTATCGGTTGCGGCATCATTGGCGCATCTGTTGCTTATAAGCTTTCAAAGTACAATTTGCGCATTCTGATTCTGGAGCGCGAAAACGATGTGGCAATGGGAACGACCAGAGCCAACAGCGCCATTGTCCACGCGGGATACGACCCCGAACCGGGGACTCTGATGGCGAGGCTGAATGTGGAAGGCAGTGCGCAGATGGAACAGCTTTGCCGCGACCTTTCTGTAGAGTATCAACAAATCGGTTCTTTGGTTTTGGCATTTGGGCCGGAGGAGTTAAAGACCATTGAGAAGCTGTACGGCAATGGCTTGAAGAACGGTGTACCCGGACTGAAGCTGCTCAGCGGAAGCGAAGCGCGCGCCATGGAACCTGCACTGGCGGAAAATGTCTGCGGTGCGCTCTATGCACCGTCTGCCGGTATTGTGGATCCGTGGGGGCTTTGCATTGCTCTGGCTGAAACGGCGGTGCGCAACGGCGTGGAATTGCGGCTGAACAGCCCTGTGACGGAAATTGAGGATATGGGTGAATACTGCCGGCTTCATACGCCGTCTGGCAGCGTTGATACCGCATATGTGATCAACTGTGCCGGCACCCACGGACATGAGATCAGCGCTATGGCCGGCAGGCAGGAGTGGGAGGCTCGACCCTCTCGGGGTGAATATTATTTGCTGGACAAATCCAGCGGTTCTATGGTTCGCCATGTGATTTTTCAGTGTCCGTCAGCTGCTGGCAAGGGGGTGCTTGTTGCTCCTACCGTACACGGTAATCTGCTGGTCGGCCCAAATGCGGTTTCAACTCAGGATGCGGACGATTGCGCCGTTACAGCCGCTGGTCTAGAAGCTGTGGCAGCTGCAGGAAAAAAGAGCGTGCCTGCGCTGGATTTGCGGCAGTCGATCCGTAATTTCGCAGGAGTGCGCGCGGTTACATCGGAGGAGGATTTTATTCTTCGGCCCTCGGTCGGTCTGCCCCGGATGCTCCATGCGGCGGGTATCAAATCCCCTGGGCTTTCTTCTGCGCCGGCTGTTGCTGATTATCTCATCAATCTTTTGGCCAATATGGGTGTATCTCTTATCCCCAAAGAGACATGGGACGGAACGCGCACACAGATCCGTTTCCGGGCTCTTCCTCAGAAAGAAAAAGCGGCGTTGATTGCAAGAGATCCCCGATATGGAAGAATCATATGCCGCTGTGAAACAATTACTGAAGGAGAAATCCTTGAAGCGATCCGCTCTCCCATTCCGCCGTGTTCCATTGATGGAATCAAACGAAGAGCAGGCGCCGGAATGGGGCGCTGCCAAGGCGGATTCTGCGGCCCGCGCGTGCTGGAACTGTTATCCCGCGAATTGGGAACAGATCCTTTGCAAATCCCCCAGAACGGAGCCGATACATGGCTTTTACTTGAGCAAACAAAAAAGGGGGGCAGGGAATGAAGTATGATCTGGTCATTATTGGCGGTGGGCCGGCTGGATTGTCTGCTGCCAATGCTGCCTGGGAGAGCGGATGCCGGTCTATTTGTATTGTAGAGCGCGACCGGGAACTGGGCGGAATCCTGAATCAATGCATTCATAACGGCTTTGGTCTGCATTATTTTAAAGAGGAGTTGACCGGGCCGGAATATGCGGAGCGTTTTATCAGAAAGCTCGATGGAACCGGAGTCGATTTGCGACTGGATACCATGGTGCTGGAAGTGACGGCTGGAAAAGCCGTACACGTGGTGTCATCTGCCCGTGGGTATGAGATTCTACAGGCCAAAACCGTGATTTTGGCTATGGGCTGTCGGGAGAGAGCCCGTGGCGCCATTGCAATTCCTGGAACGCGGCCCGCAGGAATTTTCACGGCTGGTGCAGCACAGCGTTATCTGAACATTGAAGGCTATCTGGTAGGAAAGCGTGTTGTTATTTTGGGATCCGGAGATATCGGATTGATTATGGCGCGCCGCATGACGCTGGAGGGAGCCGAGGTATTGGCGTGTGTGGAACTGATGCCGTATTCAAGCGGACTTACGCGCAATATTGTTCAGTGTTTGCATGATTTCAATATTCCGCTCTATCTCTCACATACCATCACAGATATTCAGGGCAAAGACCGGGTGGAGCGTGTGATTGTGTCGGAAGTGGATGCATCCCGGAAACCCATTCCGGGAACAGAAATCGCATTTGACTGCGATACTGTATTGTTATCTGTAGGACTGATTCCGGAAAATGAGCTTTCCCGTGCGGCGGGGGTTGAGATGGATCCCAGAACCAACGGACCGGCGGTTTATGAGAATATGGAAACATCTATTCCCGGCATCTTTGCCTGCGGAAATGTACTTCATGTGCATGACCTGGTTGATTTTGTAACGGCCGAAGCTGCGCAGGCTGGCAGAGCTGCCGCAGCATACTGCGCGGGAAACGGCATGTCCGCCCAGCAGAGTTTGGATATTAAAAATGGAGATATGGTCAGCTATACTGTCCCTCAGAGACTTCGACTGGATGAGATTGTATCTTCTGCAGATGTCTTTTTCCGCCCCCGTGCAAAGCTTGGAAGCAGCAAAATTGTTGTGCGGGATGATTTCGGAAATGTGCTGACAACCTTTTCGCGCTCCCGCCTTGCTCCCGGTGAAATGGAGTACATTAAACTACCAAAGGAACTGTTGTTGAAGGCAGAGAAATTTGTCAGTGTTTCTGTTGAGGAGGTCTCAGCATGAAGACCGTGATTTGCACCATTTGCCCCCGGGGATGTCACCTGCAGGTGGATGAAACGAACAACTATGCCGTTACAGGGAATAGCTGTCCCCGGGGAATTGGTTACGGGCAAAGTGAACTGCAGCATCCGGTACGAACCCTGACCTCTACGGTTCGAATTGAGGGGGGAGCTATTTCCCGCCTCTCGGTAAAGACAGACCGGCCTATCGGAAAAGACCTTATTCCGGCCTGTATGGAGCTGTTGAATGCTGTAACCGTCAGTGCTCCTGTCCGTATCGGTGATGTAATTGCAGAGAATGTGCTGAACAGCGGCGTCAATATTGTAGCCACCAAAACGTTGGGGCGGGTCTAACCCTAACATTCGTAAAAATTACTTACCGGAGCCTTTTGCGCAAGCTTGAGGTTCCGGTAAGTGTGCTATGGTATCTGTGTGGGCTTCTGTTGGATAGGAGAAAGTGGAAAGGGGTGGAATCTGTGCTTGGTATACTGGATAGTTTGCGGGAAATGAATATCCTGTCCGTTTTGCTGCGATTGGTACTGGCCATGCTGTTTGGCGGCCTGATTGGATTGGAGCGGGCGCGCAAGGGCCGCCCGGCTGGATTCCGAACTTATATGCTGGTCTGCCTCGGCGCGGCGTTGGCTATGCTGTTGGGCCAGTATGAAGTGTTTGCACTGGAAAATGTATGGGCAGCAAAAGTCGGTGCACGGACGGATATTTCCCGTCTGGGGGCACAAGTGATAAATGGTGTCGGTTTTCTGGGAGCCGGAACGATTATTGTTACCGGTCGTCAGGAAGTCAAAGGTCTGACAACGGCCGCTGGACTGTGGGCATCGGCCTGCGGAGGTCTTGCCATCGGTGCAGGTTTTACGAATGCGTATTTCTTTCGTTTTTCCTTATTTTTCTTTCTATCCAGTTTCTTCCGCAACTGGAACATTTCATTGTTGAAAACGCCCGAAATATGAACATCTATATCGAGTTTGAGTCTCTGGATGATGTAGGGGCTATTATTGGTCGTATCAAGGCGCAGGGAGCGCATATTTATGAAGTGGATATTGAACGGGGACGGGAAGAATTTCTGCGGAAACCAAGTGCAGTATTCACTGTCCGCCTGAAGCAAAAGCAGGCGCATACGCAAATCCTGGCAGCCATTTCCGAACTGGACAGCGTCCGCGCCATTGAAGAAATTTGAAAGGAGGATATGCGATGTCACCATGGTTTGACAGCTTGCAGGAGATCAATATGATTTCTGTTTCCGTAAGATTGCTGCTGGCATTTTTGTGCGGTGGCATGATCGGCATGGAGCGGGAATACAAGCGCCGTCCGGCTGGATTCCGTACGCATATCCTGATCTGCCTCGGCGCAGCCATTACCACGCTTACCAGCCAGTTTCTGTACCTGAATATGCATTATGATACCGATATCACACGATTGGGCGCACAAGTGATTGCAGGAATCGGATTTATCGGTGCTGGAACGATCATCGTTACCCGTCATCAACGGGTAAAGGGATTAACTACTGCAGCCGGGCTCTGGACGGCTGCGATTGTCGGACTGGCTTTGGGCGCCGGATTTTATGAAGGAGGCCTCTTTGCCACGGCACTTATTCTGGTTGCAGAGCTGCTGTTTTCCAAGCTGGAGCTTCGGATCATGGAGAATTCTCCTGAAATTAACCTGTATATGGAATAGGTAGGGATAGAAGCTCTGGAAAGTGTGCTGAAGACGCTGCGCAGATTGGACGTAAAGGTTATGAATATGGAAATTACCCGCTGCATCAAGACTTCAAACGCCTTTGCACATCCTTTCGGGTACATCGTGCTGACCTCCATTTCTGAAAAAATAAAAGCCCCGTCATTGTTCTGCTGTGCGCAGTGCAATAACGGGGCATTCCCATTGGGTATTTAGTTTTAATGCTGCGTCCTCCTTTCTCAAGCGCGGTTGCAGCTCACCGCAGTCATACAGCTTGCTTTCACCTTGCTCGTGAAGTTGGACAAAATCAGCGAAACACCAGTGTTTTCAAGGCTTTCTGACCTTGCTCCTATTATAACCTAATCGTCAATGCGGCTGACAATTCCGGTTGCTTTCATATATACCTTGTTTTTTATCTTGCCCTGTTATTGTTTGCATAGAAAGGAGAAATGTACGAAAAAGAGCGGGACGCACTGCGTCCCGCTCTTCTCTTTCAAATCAACTGTCTTTGCCAACAGATTTACACATGGAAATCGACAATGACCACGCCGTCTTCGGGCTGGAGCGTATCCAAAAAGCGATGAACTCTGTCACGGAACTCGTTTGATGCGAAGGTGTTGATATCGTCAGGCATATTCTTTCCGCTCAAAAGATTTTTTTCGAGTTCCTCCCAAATCTCATTGTCATCGTGCCAGACTCCGTCCAAATCAACATATGCGTGAGGAGGGATAAAGTCTCTTTCGAAAACGTATCCTTCCCGCTGGGCATACGCCGAGAAAGTCTCCCCGTTTTTAATAAGCAGATGTAAACCATGGTCCGGAACATCTAAATACAGATCTCCGTCCTGATATTTGTACTCATCGGGAATGGTTCCGAGACGGGGGTCTTTCTCTAAAATGTGTTTTTTGATTACATATGTTGCGCATTCCATAAAACGGGGTATAACATCCCATTCGATTTCACTTACAAATCCACCATTAACAGGAACAAATTCCACGCCGTCTATCATGTAGGGGCCGTTTGCTCCGTTATTTTCGAGCACATTATACTTGCCGAAGAAATCGTAAGTTTCCTCAAAACAGCCGGTTTCTGTCAGCAAGATATTTGAGCTGCTTTTCTTGGCACCCAAAACACCTTGCCAGCGACCGCCTACTTGGAAGTAATCACATTTATCCTCAATGTATTTGCTGAGAACTTTTTCGGCATATGCATCAACAGTTTTTTTATTGAACTGCCCTTTAAGTTCTTTGGCTGGAATACCCATGATCAGAAAATTGTGCATACGATTGCCTCCCTCAAGTATGTAGTATATTTATTTTACCCCCCCGAAAACAAATGTCAATATACCGTGAACAGAGTGGCTTCCTTACAAAATTCATTCGAATCTCGTCGAGACTTTCCTGTTGCAATGCATAGATTTCCATGCTATACTGATACAAATTGATATCATTTATAATCACAAATGGGAGGGATTATCTCATGGATGCTGCATTGTTTGCGCAGATGCTTTCAGATAAGAAAGTGACCAATTTAAAAAAGCTGGGATATAAGTACCCCCAAGCAGATATTTCCGAATTTATTGCACTGCTGAAAAACGGGTTTTACAAGTCTGTTCCCTTGAAAGACTTTCACGGAAATGACCTTGTTTATCTGGAGGGCACCACGCAGGTGCATCTTTCAGCAGCAAAGATCCTGCTGACGCCTCAGAACAGTTCTCAGCTTTACGGTACAAAGGCCATGGAGGAGGAGATCATCTCCACTTTTACGATTGAGAACATCGACTTTTCAAGGGACAGCGTCCGGAAGATCATGGCTGGCTATGCCCCCAGCGATGAGAGTGAAAACCGCATCTATGGCATGAAAAAGGGGCTGGAGTTTATCAGTGACCCGACCCATACCATGACCGAAGAAAATATTTTTCGGCTGTACGAGACTGCCGTAGGCGAATTTCTGCCGGAGGAGGACAAGCTGCTGCCAGGAAACTATTACCGGCATGATGCGGTCTATATCGTGTGCGAGAAGGTGGAGCACACCGGTATTAGTTGGGAGAATCTGAAGGAGTGCATGGGGGATCTCATCAGCTTCATACAGGACAAGACACCCATGAACGATTTGCTCAAGGCTGCCCTGATCCACTTCTATATCGCCTATCTGCACCCTTATTTTGACGGCAACGGGAGAATGGCACGTCTTTTGCACCTGTGGTATCTGGTTCAGCAGGGCTATTCCTCGGCACTGTTTATCCCCCTCTCCGAATATGTGAACAAGAGCCGGAAGGGATATTATGATGCCTACACATTGGCAGAGGATAATGCTCAAATCAGCGGCGTTCTGGATGTGACACCGTTTTTGGTATACTTCATCGAAAATGTGTATCACAAGCTGGACAACGCCTTGCCGGTGCCTGCCACCACAGCAACCTTCGACGAAACCCTTGCTCAGGGCAGGATCACGGAAAAGGAATCCGCCCTTTGGCACTTCGTTCTCTCTGCTTACGGTACCACTGAGTTCTCCACTAAGCAGCTGGAAAAAGATTTTGGCAATGCGGCCTATGCTACTATCCGGGGGTTTGTTCTGAAGTTTGAGGAACTGGGATTGCTGCGCTCCATCAAATACGGGAACAGAAACAAGTATCAGATTATCAGCTGAGGTAGAATTTCGAACAATCGACAGGAGGTCGGGGCAAGAATGTTGCCCCAACCTCCTGTTCATTTATTTACGCACAACGTTCACAATTGAAAACGTAAGCATTGGTATTACGTTCAACGTAGGCGATATGTAAAAGCACGAAATCAAAGTGCTTCAATCGGCGACGTTGAACGTAATTTTTTGTTTTCTGCAGCAGCCGCAACTTGGCTATGCGCAGGAAAGTTTTCTTCAGAACTTTTCGACAAAGGGGTCAATAAAACGGGAGTTTTTCTCTATTTATTACGAGGAAATAATTTTCTAAAAAATTTGGTCCAAAGGGGGCCAGTTTTACCCCTCATTTT
Organism: uncultured Oscillibacter sp.; assembly: GCA_964462715.1. Lineage (GTDB taxonomy): Bacteria > Bacillota > Clostridia > Oscillospirales > Oscillospiraceae > Oscillibacter. The sequence goes on along the minus strand of CAYWYW010000009.1, from coordinate 13,512 downwards.
CTCCATTTATTATGAAGGGATATTTTTCAGAAATTTTTATCCGCATACCTTAAAATTTGCCTGATTTTCTCTATTTATTATGGGAGCAAAATTTTCTTTAAAAAATTCCTCGAAGGGGCATTTGTCTTCTGGTTTTCTCCTTAAAAGTAGAAGGATATTTTCTCTCCCCATTTATTACACAAAGAAAGGATCGCCTGATGAGCAAGAAATACAAAACCAAAGTTGAACTCGTCCCCTGGATGTCTGCCCGCCCGGATAATGTAGAAAAACGTTTCATCCAGGTTGGCAACTCGTTGCTGTTTAACAAGGAATTTCAGTCCTTGGGAGCAGGCAGTCAGATACTCTATCTCTGCATGTCTATGGAAAGTGCAGGAAAACGCAGGTTCATTTTCCCCCAGACAGCTGCCAAGAAATATAGAATTGCGCCATCCAGCCTGCGGCGCCATGTAGACGAACTGGAGGCAAAAGGCTTCATCAAGGTTTACTCCGGAAAGGCAACCCGGGAGCCAAACCTATATGAATTTTGCAACGATTGGAAGCTTGCTCCTCGCCCACGGGCCTGCGCCCCTCCCATGGCTATATCTAGTAAATCTGACCCAGATTGAACCAAGAAAAATCTTTGAAAATTCTCACTGGTTGTGTCGATTTGGATCAGTGGATGGAGCAGCCACCCTCGGTGCTTCATTCATTTTAAAACAAGAGTGATGTTCTTCTTATTTCAAAATGACACAGCCGAAATGAAAGGAACCATGAAAATGAAACATTTTATTTCTCGGAAAGATCAACTCCTCATGGAAGCCATTTCCGCTTCGGAGAAGGCAAGCATCCGGCTGCGCGAGTTTGCGGCAGCAACACTTCCGCCGGAGCAGACAAGCACCAATCTCATCTTTTCTGATGCAAACATCACAATCTCTGTGGAGATCACACCGGAAGGTTATCTGTCCCTGCGCCTGCCTGTGATGCTGCCTAAGCGCAGCGATGAAGACCGATCCCGTTATCTGGCCGGAGTGCTGCGAGAGGCCATCCGGGAGAAATCCCAGGATCGGCTTCCTCCCAAGTTTGGATCATGTGTGCTTGTGTATGAACACATCTACGATCTCAGTCGAAACCGGCGTTTTATCGACCATGACAATTTTGAACTGAAGCACTGTCAGGACGTGCTGGAAGCGGCGTTTCTGATCAATGACACCTCGGCTCTCTGTTCAGCATTTCAGTGCAGTCATCGAGGGGCACAGGACAGCACCCGCATCTGGATCCTGACGCCGGAACAGTTCCTGGAATGGTTGGAAAAGCACCCGGAATGTTGGAAAAGCACCACCGAAAAAATGTAGGAATAGCGGCAAAAACACATACCTAAATCTACTTTTTTACAGGTGCAGGTTTTCGGTGTTGGTTCGATGTGAAAAAGCCAGTATTTGCAAGGGTTTCGCTGGTTGAACGTAAACCGCGTGTGGATTGACTGTGGGTTTTTGAATGGTGTCAGCGCGGCAGTCTGGTTTGACGTGCCGGCTGTAGGTAGATGCTCGTGTTTGAGAGGATGGCAGCTTGTGGGAAGAAGTGCTTGAGGGCGAAGGGTGTAGGTTTTGTTTGTATGAAGGAGGATTTATATGATGAAGTTGAAGAAAGGGCAGTTCGGGTTTTGGTTGCTGGTGTTTGTGGGGTATTGTGGCGAGGTGCCGGTGTCCTTGGTGCGGAAGATGGATGGGTACTACGACTATAATCGCCGGGTGGTCACAAGGCTGGTACGGGAGGGATATCTGAAGGAGCGAAAGTTTCAGGCAGAGCAGCGCCGCATTGTACGTTCACTGAGTCTGACAGAAGCAGGTCTGCGGCATATTCAGCATCTGTCACCCAATCATGCGGCATTGGTGCGGCGTCATGAGTTTGCACCCAGGAACGGTCAAGGCGATTGGCGTCGGACGCTGCGCCTGCACAGAGGTACAGCCTGTCTGTTGGCTGCCATGAGGCTGGGGGCAATCTGGAAACCGGGCAAGGCAAGAGATGCCGCCCGCGGTAAACAGTTGGTCTATTACAGCACCTATCAACTGAACAAGAGTTTTGGCAAAGACAACAAGGCTGCCCGAGCATCCGGAATTCTGGTGTCAGATTACACATATTATCCGGTTTACTATTTGGGTAACCGAAATATGCGTTGGAACGAAGAAACGGAGCGGCTGTTCCGATATCAGTTTGAGCAGTCGGAACTGGGGCACGGGTTTCTATGTGGCGGCAACATTTTGTTGGGTGAAACTTGGGAACTGGCAGAGCGCATTGTGCGCCATGCTGACAATCCCCGCAGTCGTCTGATCCGTTTTACGGCAAGGGACTTGTTCTACTACTACACGCTGGACCATTCCGGCATTGTGTTGCTCCACGCCAACGTGGACGGTTATTACGGATATCAACTTGAACAGTGTCTGAATAAGCGCTGCGGCTGCCCTCTGTCCAGCTTCCCGGACTATCTGTTCAATCTGGAAATAATCACAGACCTTAATCCCAGAGAAGGAAATCACTGGTTCTTTGATTTCCAAATCCCTGTAGTGCAAAAACTATGCAAAACCGGAGCAGGTCTTGCTTCTATGCCAGAGCATCTGCTGAATGAGTTTGCAGCTACAGGAGTTCAAGCATAAGGACTCACAAAACAGGCAATAATTACCGTCAAAGGAGGTGCGGATTTGAATCGTCAGACTGAAATGAACTGTCTGAAAAATATAGATATTGAACAGTGCGAAGCGGATCGGCTTGTCGATCTCAGATCCGTATCCATTGACAAGTCTCTTCCTGTACCCGAGCGGATGTGTTCCTTTGTAAAGCAGATAAAAAACCCGTATCTGTTCAAAGTGGATGATATTACGGTCAAGGTGGAATTCTCCTCCGGCAAAAGTCTGGAGGACTCCCTGCTCACCTTTTTGCTGGCCGAGAAAAACCGATAACTGGTACTGATTTCCGCTTGCAGGCAAAAACGCGGTATGGTATGATCCGTGTGTGTAGAAACAGCCGCATACCGCCATAACCCACGAATGGAGGTATGCTTTATGGCAATTGCCAAGTATGCAGAACTGTTAGAGCGGCCTCCCCAGGTATCTATGACCTGGAAGGCCGCTCTTTATATTCGCCTATCCCGCGAGGATGGTGACAAAGCTGAGAGTAATTCCATCACCTCACAGAGGGAGATTCTGAAGGAGTACCTGAAGCTCCACCCTGATATTGAATTATATGATTTTTATGTAGATGACGGTTGGTCCGGCACCTCCTTCGATCGCCCGGATTTTAAACGAATGATGGAGGACATTTACAGTGGACAAGTCAACTGTGTGATCGTAAAAGATCTCTCCCGCTTTGGCCGAAACTATACCGACGCCGGACACTATCTGGACAACGTCTTTGTCCGCTATCAGATCCGCTTCATCGCCCTTAACAACGGCGTGGATACTGCGACCAACAACATGAATGCAGCCACCCGCTGCATCACCGTCGGCGTGCAGAATGTCATCAACGAAAGCCTTGCCGCCACCACATCAGTCAACGTCCGAGGCACCCTGAACGTCAACCGGGAGCAGGGCAAATTCATTGGTTCCTTTGCTACCTACGGATATATGAAAGACCCAGCAGACCATCATAAGCTGATTATCGATCCGGAAACTGCTCCTGTTGTGCAACTCATTTTCCAAAAGTTTATTGACGGGCGGAGTATCATCGGCATTGCCAAGGACCTCAACGAGCTGGGTATTCCTAACCCAACCCGGTATAAACAGTTGAAAGGCTTTAATTACCGGCACCCCGCCGGTCAGAAACTGGATGGAATGTGGCCGGACAGCTCCGTGCGCCGTATTTTGCGAAATGAAATGTATATCGGCAACATGGTGCAGGGAAAAACGACCACCATCAGCTATAAAATCAGCAAATGCCGCAATATCCCCCAAAGCGACTGGATTATCGTGGAGGATACCCACGAAGCCATCATCGACCGGGAAACCTTTGAAAAAGCGCAATCTCTGTTCAACCAATTCACTCGGACCGCGCCCCAAAAGCGGGACAAAGATCTGTTCTCCGGCTTTCTACGATGTGCGGATTGCCATGCGTCCATGGGAAAAAAGGTCAACAGTCACCCGTATGGCACCTATCACTACTACCGCTGCAACACAGCGAGGAAAATGAAAAAATCCGCCTGCTCCAACCACACGATCCGTGCGGACAAGCTGGAAGCTGCTGTACTCACCACGATCCAAGCCATGGTGGATGCGGCCGTTACCATGGATCAGCTTGTCAAGCATATCAATGCCAGTCCCGTCAAGAAACGGGAATCCAACCACATCAAGTCGGCGATTACGACCCACGAAACAGAGCTGACCCGGTACAAACAGATGGTGTTGGATCTCTATCCGGATTGGAAAAACGGTTTGATTTCCAAGGAGGAATATCTCCAACTGAAAGAGCAGCTAAACGAAAAGATCTCCGGACTGGAGCGTAGCCTCGCCAGTCTCCAGAAGTCTCAGGATGAATTCAGCAACGGCCTCCCGGATGACAATGCCTTCCTCACGCATTTCACCCAATACGGCAGGATCGAAACTCTGACCCGCCCGCTGCTTGTGGAACTGGTAGATAAAATCTATATCCACGAAGGCGGGAAGATCACCATCAAGTTCAAATTCGAAGATGCCTACGAGCAGGTCTTTGAGTTCATCAACCTGAATTATGAGGCCATTATGACCGCGTGAGATCTTTTTTATGGTACACCCTTGACATGCTCCCCCTCTGCCAGAGGGGAGACAAAAAACAGCCCGTCCGGATGGACGGGCTGTCATGATGTTGCCGATTAGTCGGTGACGTAGGGCAGCAGAGCGATCTGACGGGCACGCTTGATGGCCTCAGTCAGCTGACGCTGATGCATGGCGCAGGTGCCGGTGGTTCTGCGGGGCAGAATCTTGGAACGCTCGGAGACGAAACGACGCAGCTTGGCGGCGTCCTTATAATCGATGCTCTCGCACTTCTCAGCGCAGAACTGGCAAACCTTACGACGCTTGCCGCGCACGGGACGGGCGGGACGAGCTTCACGATCGAAAGCCATGGATGGTTCCTCCTTTATCAAAATCAGAACGGCAGTTCGCCGTCTTCTTCGCCGATCTCGGCGAAGTCGGACTGGCCGCCGGCGGGAGCCGCATAGCCGCGGCTGGGAGCGGGCGTGCCATAAGCGGGAGCGGAGCCGTAATCGCTGCCACCCTCACGCTTGGAATCCCCGAAATAGACGTTGTCGGCAATAACTTCAGCGCTTCTGCGCTTGCCGCCGTCGCGGTCGGTCCAGTCACGGATCTGCAACCGGCCCTCCACCACAGCCATGCGGCCCTTGGTGAAGTACTTGCTGACAAATTCCGCGGTGCCGCGCCAGGCCACGATGTCGATGAAGTCGGTCTCCTTTTCGCCGCTCTGGGACTTGAAGTCCCGGTCCACGGCCAGGGAGAAGGACGTGACAGCGGTGCCGGACTGGGTGCGGCGCAGCTCGGGGTCACGGGTCAGACGACCCATCAGGATGATCTTGTTCAGCATCCAGATGCCTCCTTATTCGCCCTTGCAGACGATCAGAGAACGCATGATGCCGTCAGCGATACGCAGCTTACGATCCAGCTCGCGGGGGAACGCGGGCTCGCTGGTGAAGTTCATCAGCACGTAGTAGCCCTCGGTCTTGTAGTTGATGGGATAAGCCAGCTTGCGGGTACCCCACTCTTCCACCTCGACAGCGGAACCGTTCTGCTCAGCCAGGGACTTGAAGTTGGCAACGAGGTTGGCGATGCCCTCCTCACCCTGTGCAGGGTCGATGATGTAAACGACCTCATAATTGGCAGAAACCTTTGCCATGTTTGCACCTCCTTTTGGACAAATGGCCCTCATTCTCAGATGAGAGCAAGGATATGCTCGCAGAATGCAAGCCCTATTATTATATAAGATCACGGGCAAATGTCAAGGAATTTTTTCAATTTTTTCTTGATCAAAACGGTTTCTTTTTGCAAAAAAATATGGTATATCAGTACTGGACTTATAAACAGGAGGGACCTCCCATGGCTTTTGCCCCAGATATTGTGGTTCTCATTTTCGCGGTACAATTTATAGCATATACCATCAAGGGCCTCATCGGCTTCGGCAATCCCCTGATCTCCGGCCCCATGCTGGCCATGCGGCTGGACAACGTGGTCATCACGCCGGGGATGCTCTTCGCCGACTGCCCCATCAACGCCTACATCGCCTGGAAAAACCGCAAGGCCTTCCAGTGGCGCAGAATCCTGCCCCTGCTGATCGCCAACATGCTGGGCGCCATTCCCGGCACGCTGCTGCTGCGGTTTTCCATGCCCTGGATCATCAAGACCCTGCTGGGCGTAGTGGTTGTGGTGCTGGGCCTGGAAATGGCCACCCGGAGCCTGCGGCCCGTCCGCCAGGGCCGGGAGCGTCCCTGGACCCGGCTGGCGGTGGCCTTTTTCTCCGGCATCTGCGCCGGGCTCTTCGGCATCAACATGTTCCTCACCGCCTACCTACAGCGGTCCGCCAGGGATTACCAGGAGTTCAAGGGCAGCATCTGCTTCCTTTTCGTGGGGGAGAACTTCTTCCGCTTCGCGGTCTATGCCGTCTCCGGCCTGATGAACCGCCAGGTGGCGCTGTTCGGCCTGATCTCCCTGCTGGCTGCCGTCACCGCCATGGTCGTGGCCGAAAAGCTGGCTCCCCATATCCGGGAGGAGAAGCTGCAGAAGGGCGCCATCGTTCTGTTCCTGCTGGGTGGCGTCAGCATCATTGTCAAATCCGTGATTTTTCATACATAAGGAGGTTTTTTATGTTCCAACACTATCAGGGCCTGGGCCATGTGGCCATCCATACCAGAAACATGGACGAGAGCATCGCGTTTTATGAGAAAATCGGCGGTTCTCTTCAACAGCGGGCCGCCATTCCCACGCCGGAGGGAGACAAGCTGCTGGCGCTGGTGTCCTTCGGCGGCATCACCCTGGAGCTGATTCAGTCTCCCACGGAGGCCCCCATGACCGAGGGCTGCATCCCCCACATCGCCATCTATGTGGACGATCTGGACGCCGCTGCGGCGGAGATCAGGGCCGCCGGGGTGGACACCTTCATGACCCCGGAGAAGAAGGTCCTGCCGAACCTCTTCGGCGGCCTGGAAAACTGGTTCTTCACCGGCCCCTCCGGAGAGCAAATCGAGTTATTACACATGCTGTAATATAAAAAGAGACGCCTTTCGGCGTCTCTTTTTGCTGTTCAGCGGAAAATTTTCCGGCCCAGCCAGGTGAACAGGCATGCGCCCACAATGCCCACCAGCAAATTGGCGATGAGGCCGTGGGCGGAGAAGCCCACCAGGCCGAACACCATGCTGCCCACAAAGGAGCCGATGACGCCCACCACGATATTCCGCAGCAGGCCGCCCTCCAGGTTCATCAGCTTGCCTGCGATCCAGCCCACCAGAGCGCCCATTATCAGAGAACCGATCATTGGTAAATCCTCTCTTTATCCTTAATCTTCAATATATTCCCGCACCCGGTAGACGGCGCCGATCTCATCCTCGCAGATCTTACGGCAGTTCTCGATCTCCTCCTTGGGGATGGTGTCCACCACGGTCATCATCACCGTGGGGACATACTTCTGAATTTCCTTGGCAAAGGCCTTCATGGCCTCATAGGCGCCCTTCTGGACGGGATGGCACAGGGCGTCGTACTTCTCGGCGGTATCGGTGTTCAGGGAGATGGACACCATGTCGAAGCGCCCCTCGAAATCCGGACAAATATCCCGGCCGTGGATGAGGCTGCCGGTGCCGTTGGTGTCCATGCGGGTGTAGATCTTCTCGCCCTTGGCCTTCATCTGGTCGATGACCCAGCAGATGTCCTCGATGCGGTAGCTGGGCTCGCCGAAGCCCACGAACACCAGCTGCTTGTACTTGGAAAGGTCGTGGCTCTCGATGGAGGCCAGAATTTCTTCCTTGGTGGGCTCCCGCTTCAGCCATAGGTTGTGGGTGTAAATGCTGCCGCCGGAGCCCTGGTTGTGCCGCAGGCAGAACTCGCAGTTGAAGTTGCAGCGGTTTGTGGGGTTCACATACAGGTTGTCCCCGTATTCATAGGTGATGGTAAAGCCTTTTTCCATGGGGGGTTCACTCCAATCCAAACAAGCGTTTTCCGTTTTTCCAGGTGATCTCCGTCATTTCTTCCGCCGTAACGCCCTTCCACTCCGCCAGTTTTTCGATGACATAGGGCAGGTAGCGGCTGTCGTTCCGCTTGCCCCGGTAGGGGACTGGGGTCAGGTAGGGGGCGTCCGTCTCCACCACCATGCGGTCCAGCGGGGTGATGGCCGCCACCTCCGGGGCCCGCTTGGCGTTTTTATAGGTGATGGGCCCGTCAAAGCCCAGATACCAGCCCCGCTTCAACAGCTCGGCGGCCATTTCCGGACTGCCGGAGAAGCAGTGGAACACGCCCCGCACTTCGGGGTATTCCAGAACAATGGCCAAAGAATCCCCATGGGCCTCCCGGTCGTGAATGATGACAGGCAGGTCCAGCTCCAAGGCCAGCTCCAGCTGGCGGCGAAACACCTGCTGCTGGAACTCCTTCGGCGGATTCTCCGCCCAGTAGTAGTCCAGGCCGATCTCCCCGATGGCCACCACTTTTTCGTGGCCGCACAGCGTCCGGATGGCGTTAAAGTCCGCAGCCGTACACCCGCCGCAGTCCTCCGGGTGGATGCCCACGGCGGCGTACACATGGGGATACTGCTCCGCCAGAGCCACCGCGTTTCGGCTGCTGCGCACATCGCAGCCCGGGTCCACCACCAAACCCACCCCGGCGGCGGGGAGGGCGGAGAGGACCTCATCCCGGTCAGCGTTGAAGCCGCCGGAGTCGTAATGGGCATGGGTATCGAAAATGGGCATGAAAGCACCTCACATCACGTTTGTACCGTCATTTTATCACGGTTTTCCAAAAAAGAAAGGTCCAGAATGTGAACAAATCAGCGTGTCACTGGTTCAAACCATGAAAAAAGGACATCCATACGGATGTCCTTTGATTCACTCGATCAACCGATCTTGTTGAGCTTCAGGGTCATGGCGCTCTTTCTGTGAGCGGCCGTGTTCTTGTGCAGAATGCCCTTGGCAACAGCCTGATCGACTTTCTTCACTGCAACCTTGTAAGCGCCATCGGCCTCGGTGCGATTGCCTTCTGCGGCAGCAACCTCGAACTTCTTGATGGCGGTCTTCAGCTCGGACTTTGCGGCCTTGTTGCGTGCGTTTCTCACTTCACCGATCAGAACGCGCTTCTTGGCAGACTTAATATTCGGCAAACCAAACACCTCCTTAGGCAAATTCAGTGGGATTTTCCACCGTGCAGAATGGTATTTTAGCAGGAATCTCTCGAGAAATCAAGAGTTTTTTCAGAATTTCTGCATTTTTTTCGAATATTGCTTTCCCTTGCGGACATGCTATGCACAAAACCACAAGATTTTGTGTCTGGAGGCGAAACCGTTGTTTGCGAAACGGACCGATCTGGCCCTGGAGGCCCGGGAGCTGTGGCAGGAATCGGCGGAAAAAACCAGCCGCCTATCCGGTGTGAAGGCCGCGAAAACGAAGCTGGAGGGGTATCCCCTGACCCGGGTGGACATTCTGAACGAAAAAGGAGCCCAGGCCCTGGGAAAGCCACCGGGCAGCTATCTCACCATCGACCTGACCACCTTCTGGCAGCGGAAGGCAGATTTTTTTGAGCGGGCGGTCCGTGCGGTGGGGGGACAACTGAAAGAGCTGCTCCCCGCCGATGGTCCCGCCCTCATCGTGGGCCTGGGTAACAGCGCCATGACCCCGGACGCAGTGGGCCCCCTGGCGGCGGACAGCGTACTGGTGACCCGCCATCTCATCGCCGCCATGCCCAAGCACTTTTCCGGCTTCCGCCCGGTGGCAGTATTCCGCACCGGCGTCCTGGGGACCACCGGCGTGGAATCGGCAGAGGCGGTGCGGGGACTGGTTGCCCAGGTGGAACCGTCCCTGGTCATCGCCATTGACGCCCTGGCCTCCCGCCGGGTGGGCCGGGTCTGCACCACCGTGCAGCTCAGCGACACCGGCATCATCCCCGGCTCCGGAGTGGGGAACCACCGCGCCGCTTTGAACCGGGAAACGTTGGGGGTCCCGGTGTTCTCCATCGGCATCCCCACGGTGGTGGACGCCGCCACCCTGGCAGCAGACCTGCTGGAGGAATCCGGCATCACGGACATCGACGAGGACAAGCTCCGGGGCAGCCAGCAAAACCTGATGGTGACCCCCCGGGACATCGACGCCCAGGTCCGGGACCTGGCAAAAGTGGTGGGCTACGGCATCAACTGGGCCCTGCAGGACCTGGAGATTGAGGAGATCAACACCCTCTTGAGCTGAAGCAGGCAGCAGAAACAGGCCGGACCGCTGGTCCGGCCTGTTGATCCGTCATACGTCCAGCTCCAGCACCACGGGGCAGTGGTCGCTGCCCTGGACCTCGCTCCAGATGTCGGCGCTTCTGATCTTGTCTTTCAGGCGTTCGGATACGATGAAGTAGTCGATACGCCATCCCGCGTTGTTCTTCCGGGCGTTGAAGCGGTAGCTCCACCAGGAATAGGCCCCCGTCTTGTCGGGGTAGAGATAACGGAAGGTGTCCACAAAGCCGCTGGACAAGAGCCGGGTCATCTTGGCCCGCTCCTCATCGGAGAAGCCGGGATTCATGCGGTTGCTCTTTGGGTTTTTCAGGTCGATCTCCTCATGGGCCACGTTCAGATCTCCACAGTAGACCACCGGCTTTTTGGCGTCCAGTTCCATGAGATAGTCCCGGATGTCGTCCTCCCAGGCCATGCGGTAATCCAGCCGCGCCAGCTGATCCTTGGAGTTGGGGGTGTAGCAGCACACCAGATAGAACTCCGGGTACTCCGCCGTAATGACCCGGCCCTCGTGGCGGTGCTCGTCAATGCCAAAATCATAAGTGACGGTCAGCGGCTCGGTTTTTGTAAAGATGGCGGTGCCGGAATAGCCCGCCTTGTCGGCGCTGTTCCAGAAGCGGGTGTAGCCCGGCAGGTCGAAGTCCGCCTGCTCCGGGCGCATTTTCGTCTCCTGCAGGCAGATCACGTCCGCGTCGGCAAAGGCGCAGAAGTCCAGAAAGCCCTTTCCAAGGCAGGCCCGCAGGCCGTTGACGTTCCAGGATACCAGTTTCATGGTCATTCTCCTTATGTGTTTGATGGTTTTCCACATTGTATCCGATATCCGGGGAAAAAACAATATTGCCCCGGCCCGGAAAATGGAGTAAAGTAGAAACAAGAACGAAACTTTGACGAGGATTTTCATATGGAACGCGAAAACGGCATGCGCAACATGACGGTGGGCAGTCCCGCCGGACATATCTTTTATTTCGCCCTGCCATTGCTGGCGGGCAGCTTCCTTCAGCAGCTCTACAACATGGTGGACAGCTGGGTGGTAGGCAACTACGCCGGAGATGCCGCCCTGGCGGCGGTGGGCGTGGGCTTTCCCGTCATCTTCATGTTCACGTCGCTGTTCATGGGCCTCTCCAACGGCGGCACAGTGGTCATTGCCCAGTTCTACGGCGCCGGGAAGCTGGACCGGGTCCGGGACGCGGTGGACACCATCTACACTGCCTTTATGGTCTCCGCCATCCCCATCACGGCCATCGCCCTGGGGCTGGTGAAGCCCGTCCTGCTGCTGATGCAGGTGAAGGCCGACGCCTGGGCCGAGGCATGGCTCTACCTGACAGTGGTGTCCGCGGGCCTGATCGGCGCCATCGGCTATAACCTGAACGCGGGCATTCTGGGGGGCCTCGGCAACAGCCGGACCACCCTGCTGTTCCTGGCCATTTCGTCGGTCATGAACATCGTACTGGACCTGGTATTCGTGCTGGCCTGCGGCATGGGTGTGCTGGGTGTGGCCCTGGGCACCATTATCTCCCAGGCCTTTTCCTGGCTGTTCGGCTTATTCTACATCAACCGACACTATCCCGACATCGCCATCCGGCCCTTCTGCCGCAGGTTTGACAGGCAGCTGTTCCGGCAGATCATGGGCATCGGCCTGCCGGCGGGCATCCAGATGTCTCTGGTGGCCATCGGCGCCATGGTGGTCATGAGCAAGATCAACTCCTTCGGCAAGGAGTTCGCCGCCGCCTACAATGTGGGCTCCAAGCTGGACTCCCTGGCCTTCCTGCCGGTGCAGAGCCTCTCCAACGCCGTCACCTCCTTTGTGGGCCAGAATATCGGCGCCAAGCGGCTGGACCGGGCCCGGCAGGGCATCCGCATCACCGTCATCGCCTCGGTGGTGTGGTCTGCGGTGATGCTGGTACTGATCCCCCTGGGACCGACGCTGGTGGGCTTCTTTTCCGACACCCCCGCCGTCATCCAGTCGGGATCGGTGTATCTGAAGTGCATCATGCCCTTCTATTTCCTGTTTTCCGTTATGTTCTGCCTGAACAACGCCATGCGGGGCGCGGGAGACAGCATGTTCGCCATGCTGGACGTGATCTTTTCCCTGATCCTGGTCCGGGTGCCCGCCGTGTACTGGTTCGCCGACCACTATGGCCCGGACTACATGTACTACGGCGTGGGCGTGGGCTGGACCGTAGGCTTTACCCTGTCAGTCCTCTACTACCTCTCCGGCCGTTGGAAGCGGAAAGGCAGTCTGGCGGAGGAAAATCCCGGCGAAATGTTGTAATTTCGGGAAATTTCGGATATAATGAATACTTGTGAATTCCGGCCCTCTTCCATTCGGAGCGGCCGTTAAAAAGGAGAACCCCATGGAACAGAAAAAATTCTATATCACCACCCCCATCTACTATCCCTCCGACAAGCTCCATATCGGCCACACCTACTGCACCGTGGCCACTGACGCCATGGCCCGCTACAAGCGGCTCCACGGCTTTGACGTGTGCTTCCTGACCGGCACCGACGAGCACGGTCAGAAGATCGAGACCAAGGCCCAGGAGGCCGGCGTCACCCCCAAGGAGTTTGTGGACAACATCGTGGAGGGTCCCCGGGGCGTGAAGGACCTGTGGAAGCTGATGAACATCTCCAATGACCGCTTCATCCGCACCACCGACGATTACCACGTCGCCTCCATTCAGAAGATCTTCAAGAAGATGTATGAGAACGGCGACATCTACAAGGGCGCCTACAAAGGCAAGTACTGCACCCCCTGCGAGTCTTTCTGGACCGAGAGCCAGCTGAAGGATGGCTGCTGCCCCGACTGCGGCCGCCCCGTGGTGGACGCCGAGGAGGAGGCTTACTTCTTCCGTCTGAGCAAGTACGCCGACAAGGTCCGGGACCTGCTGGAGAACACCGACTTCCTCCAGCCCCGCAGCCGCGTCAACGAGATGGTGAAGAACTTTATCGATCCCGGCCTGGAGGACCTGTGCGTCTCCCGCACCAGCTTCACCTGGGGCGTGCCTGTGGACTTTGACCCCGGCCACGTGGTCTACGTGTGGGTGGACGCCCTGTTCAACTACACCACCGCCCTGGGCTTCCTGAACGACA
>CAYWYW010000008.1:0-42393 GCA_964462715.1 uncultured Oscillibacter sp. | reverse complement strand
TGGACATCTTCTCGCCGCCCTCGCCCAGGATCATGCCGTGGCTGGTGCGCTTGGCGTAGGGCTCCTTGGTGGGCACCACGCCGATGTCATACAGGAACTTATGCCAGAAGCGGCTGTACAGCAGATGCAGGGTAGTGTGCTCCATGCCGCCGTTGTACCAGTCCACGGGAGACCAGTACTCCAGGGCCTCCTTGCTGGCCAGGGCCTTGTCGTTGTGGGGGTCCATATACCGCAGGAAATACCAGCTGGAACCGGCCCACTGGGGCATGGTATCCGTCTCACGCTGGGCAGGGCCGCCGCATTGGGGGCAGGTGGTGTTGACCCAGTCGGTCATCTTGGACAGGGGGGATTCGCCGGTGTCGGTGACCTCGTAGCTGTCCACCTCGGGCAGCAGCAGAGGCAGCTGGTCCTCCGGCAGGGGTACCCAGCCGCACTTGGGGCAGTTCACCAGAGGAATGGGCTCGCCCCAGTAGCGCTGACGGGAGAACACCCAGTCACGGAGCTTGAAGTTGGTCTTGGGATGGCCGATGCCCTGCTCCGTGACCCACTTCTTCATGGTGGGGATGGCCTCCTTCACGGTCAGGCCGTCCAGGAAGCCGGAGTTCACCATGATGCCGGTGTCGTCCTTCAGGGTGAAGGCCTCCTTGGTGATGTCGCCGCCTTTGACCACCTCGATGATGGGCAGGCCGAACTTAGTGGCAAACTCCCAGTCGCGCTGGTCGTGGCCGGGCACGCCCATGACGATGCCGGTGCCGTAGCCCATCAGCACGTAGTCGGAGACGAACAGGGGCACCTGCTTGCCGCTGGCGGGGTTGATGGCCTCGATGCCTTCCAGGCGGACGCCGGTCTTCTCCTTGTTCAGCTCGCCGCGCTCGAAGTCGGACTTGTGGGCGGCCTCGTCGCGGTAAGCGGCCACCTCGTCCCAGTTCTTGATCTGGTCCTTCCACTGCTCCAGGAAGGGATGCTCGGGAGAAATGACCATGTAGGTCACGCCGAACAGGGTGTCGCAGCGGGTGGTGTAGACCGTCAGCTTGTCGCCGTTGGTGGCGGTGAAGTCCACCTCGGTGCCCTCGCTGCGGCCGATCCAGTTGCGCTGCTGAATCTTGACGCGGTTGATGAAGTCCACATCCTCCAGGTCGTCGATCAGGCGGTCGGCGTACTTGGTGATGGCCAGCATCCACTGGCTCTTCTCCTTGCGGATGACCTCGCTGCCGCAGCGCTCGCAGACGCCGTTGACCACTTCCTCGTTGGCCAGCACGCACTTGCAGCTGGTGCACCAGTTGACGGGCATGGTGGTCTTATAGGCCAGGCCCTTCTTGAACATCTGCAGGAAGATCCACTGGGTCCACTTGTAGTAATCGGGGTCGGTGGTGTTGACCTCCCGGTCCCAGTCGAAGGAGTAGCCCAGCATGTGGAGCTGCTTGCGGAAGTTCTCAATGTTGTCGTGGGTCACCTTGGCGGGATGGATGTGGTTCTTGATGGCGAAGTTCTCCGTGGGCAGGCCGAAAGCGTCATAGCCGATGGGGAACAGAACGTTGTAGCCCTGCATCCGCTTCTTGCGGCAGATGATGTCCATGGCGGTAAAGGGCCGGGCGTGGCCCACATGGAGGCCCTGGCCGGAGGGATAGGGGAACTCGATCAGGCCGAAGAACTTCTCCCGGGTGGTGTCCCCGGTGACGGCGGTGAAGGGCTTCTCCTCCAGCCACTTCTGCTGCCACTTTTTCTCAATGGCGGTAAAATCGTACTTCATATTTTTCTCCCTTTCGGATGTGATTTCAAAAAAACGACCCCTGACCGAATTCATCGGTCAGGGGCGTGGATAACGCGGTACCACCCTGCTTCAGCCGTCTATTGGACGGCCCTTGGGGGCCTGTAACGGGGCCAACCGTTCCGCCCTACTGTGTGTTCAGGCGAAAGACTCCGGGACCAGTATACCACAGGCTCCCCCACCGGCTCACACCAGCCGCCGGCTCTCTTTGGGCGGGACGCCCGGGCTTTCTTCCCTTCAAAGTCGCTAACGGGCTTATTTTATGGGGAAATGAACGATTTGTCAAGGGGTATCCGGCTTTTTCACCGATTCCGCCGCTTCAACCCTTTCCATGCGCCGCAAAGTAGGTGCGCAGAACCCGCAGACTCTCCTCCCGCATGACACCCCCTGTGACCTGAATGGTATTTCCGGAATGCTCGAAGACCAGCCTGCAGCATTCAGAACCCTGAACGCCCAACAGCTCGCACAGGTCCATATCGCTGGCGCCGTAAACCAGGCGTCCCAGCTTTGTCCACACCATGGCGCCGCAGCACATAAAGCACGGCTCACAACTGGAATACAGCGTATATCCAGAGAGATCCGTGATTCCCGTCTCTTCGCAGAAGCGTCGGATCAGGCCCGCCTCCGCATGAAAGGTAGGGTCGTGTCTGGTATAGATCTGGTTTTCGTTTCGATAGATGATTTCACCGTTTTTGACCAGCACCGCTCCGAAAGGCTCATTCCCGTGGGCCACCGCCGACTCGGAAAGCCGGATGGTCTCTGCCATAAAACGTTCATCGCATTGCATATCTGCCACCTCATTTTAAAACGCCCCTCCGCCGGAGGGGCGTTTTCTCAAGCTCAGTCCGCCGTCAGGACGCCGCTCAGGTCCAGGGGCTTGCCGTCGTGCCACAAACGCTCCAGGGAGTAGAACTCCCGAGCCTCGGCGGAGAACACGTGGACCACCACGCAGCCGTAGTCCAGCAGGACCCAGGTGCCGTCCCGGTAACCCTCCCGGCGCAGCGGGTCTTCCCCCGCCTGCTCATCCATGGCCTTCTCCACAGCGCCGCACAGAGCGTTGATCTGAGTGTTGGAGGTACCGGTGGCGATGACGAAGTAGTCCGCCAGGGTGGTCTGCTCCGTCACCTCGATGGCGGCGATCTCCTTGCCCTTCTTCTCGTCCAGGGCCTTGGCGGCAATGATAGCTAATTCTCTCGGTGTCATATCAGTTTCCTTTCCTCATGCCGCGGGCTGCGGCTCCATGATGATAAAATCGGGATTCTCCGGCTCCGCCGGGAGTTCAGGTGTGGTCTGGGGCATCTCTCCGCCGCTCTCTGGCGGGAGTACGGGGTCTGTTGTACTGCCGGGGTCTGTGGTTCCCGGGTCCGTGGTGCCGGGATCGGTAATCCCGGGGTCCGCGGTACCGGGATCGGTGGGTTCTCCGGTGCCGGGGTCCGCTACGATGGGCGTCTCGGGATCAATGGGGTTGCCGTTTTCGTCCACCACAGGCTCCTCAACGGGGTCGCTCTGGGCGGGCTTCACCGGCGGCACCGCCGCCTTGCTGTCCTCTACATGGCCGGTGGTGGAGCGGAGGCTGCCGTCAGCATTGACGGACATGATGTCCAGGTCGCTGAGGGTAAAGGTCTCCACGAAGGGGCTCAGCTTATTGTTTACGATGTCCAGCAGCTCATTGGCGATGGGGACCACGTAGGACAGGTTCTGGTTATAGCTCCGGCTCCAGGCGGAAACGCCCTTCCAGGGCATGGTGAGGAATTCCACATTCTCCACGCTGAGACCCCCGGAGACCGCGGACTTGCCGAACCACAAAATCTCCTGGAAGCTCAGGTCCGTCTCCACGCACTCCTGGAACACCTTGGCGATCTTGCCGATGTTCATCACATTGGCGGGCTTCATCAGTTGCTGGATCACCGCTTTCAGGAAATCCTGCTGGACCTCCATACGGCCGCTGTCGCCAATGCCGGAGGAGTTGCCGTAGGGGCTGCCGGGGTCATTCTTCCGCCAGCGGATGACCTGCATGGCGTCGTCACCGTTCAGCAGGCGGTAGCCCTTGGCCTGCTCGATCACCAGGTCCTGATAGGGGTCGTGATAATCCATGTCGTAGGGCACATCAAAGTACACGCCGCCGATGGCGTCCACCAGCTTGCCCACGGCCTCCCATTCCACCACCACCTGGTAGTCCGGCTCAAAGCCCACCAACTGGGCGATCTCCTTGTACAGGGCTTGGATGCCCTTATCACCGCCGTTATGCATATTGTAAACGGAGTTGATCTTCTTCACATCCCAGCTGACGTTCACCATGGTGTCCCGGGGAATGGACATGACCGTGGCCTTCTGGTTGGTCACATCATAGCTTGCCAGCAGCATGGTGTCCGTATTCCCACCGCCACCGGTATCCCGGCCCAAAATCAGGACGGTATAATAATCCGCGCTCTTGCGCTCTCCCCCGGCCTTGGGGCGGACGCCGTCGCCGTAGTCGATGGCCTCCTCCTGCACATTTTCGCCCTTCTTGTCGTTGTTCTTTTTGTTCTCCACATCCGGACGGACAAACAGGCTTTGGCAGGCCGCCACCACCGCCAGCACGATGGCCAGACAGATGGCAATGACCAGCAGGACCTTCTGCTGCCGGGTCAGCCGGCTGGGCTTTTTCGGTTTTTTCTGTTTCTGCGCCGCAGGCGCCACGCGCTTTCCTGTCTCTCTAGCCACGTCTCTCTATCCTTTCAATGCGTCCCGCGCCTCAATGGTGGCGTGGTGCACGGGGTTCCCCATTGCTGTCATTTCCTCAATGGTCATTTCCAGGCCCTTCAAAAGGCCCTTGTCCAGATCCTCATAACACACATTCCGCAGTTCGTCCACACCGGGGAAATCCCGGGAGGGCTCGATATAGTCCGCCAGATAGATGATCTTTTCCAGCTTCGTCATGTTGGCGTGGCCGGTGGTGTGGTACCATATAGCGCTGTAAATCTCGTCATCCACGCCGAACACATCCCTGGCGATAGCCGCGCCGGTCTTGGAATGGAGGAGCTTCAATGCCTTCTGCTCCAGCTCGTCCAGCTGGATGCCGTATTTCGTGCAGAGGGCCAGTTGCTCCTCCATACTGAGTTTTTTGGTGCAGTCGTGGAGCAGAGCCGCCACACGGGCCTTTTCCTCGTCCGCGCCGTACCGCTCCGCCAGCCGGACCGCCTCCTGCTCCGTACCCAGCACATGGGGGATGCGCTTGTGCTTCAGATAGCTGAGGGCCACCGGCCGCAGCTGCTCCAGCGGCAGGTGCTTCAAGTCTGCGCCGGTATGGTACAGGCCCTCCCGCAGGATGCAGCCGTACACCGCCGGAGCCAGGAGCTCACTTCCCTGCCCCGCTTTCAGCTTTTCCCGCAGCTCTGTGGAGGACACCTCCACCACGCCGGGAATGGATAGGATATGGATGCGGGCCTGGGGATATGCCTTGCAGAGAGCCTCCCGCTGGGCGGAAAACTGCGTCTCCCCGTCGCCTGCCGCGCGGCCGAAGGCGGCAATGCCGGCCAGGGACAAAATCTTTCCCGGCTCGTGCCAGGTATGGAGGCTCAGGAACATATCCGTCCCCATCAGCAGCCACAGCTCGTCCTCCGGATACTTGGCTTTCAGGGCCGCCAGCGTATCGGATGTGAAGCTCCGCCCCTCCCGGCGCAGCTCCAGGTCCAGCGCCTCCACCCGGTCTCCCAGCTCCGTGGCCTCCGCCGCCAGGCGGGTCATCTCCAGCCGCTGGGCCGCCGTGGGGCTGCCGGCAGGCAGTTCCTTATGGGGTGGCAGCCCCGCCGGGATCAGCAGCAGCCGGTCCAGGCCCAGCAGCGCAAAGGCCTCCCGGGCCGCCGTGATATGGCCCAGGTGGGGCGGATTGAAAGTGCCGCCGAAAATGCCGATCTTCATGGGTTCGCCTTCTTTTTGGCGGGCTTCACCAGCTGGATGCGCTTCTCCTTGGGCTTACTGTGGGTCTCCCGGTACAGCACGAACTTGGTGCCGATGACCTGCACCACCTCGCTGCGGGTGGCCTTGGCCAGTTCCTCCGCCGCCAGACGGGCGTCGTATTCGATGTTGTTGTCCAGGACCTTGCCCTTGATGATCTCCCGGGCCTCCAGGGCATCGTCAGCCTGCTTGATCAGGTTTTCGCTGATGCCGTCCTTGCCGATGTGGATGATGGTGTCGATGCTGTTGGCCAGGCTCCGCAGCTGGGAGCGCTGCTTGCTTGTCAGTTCCATAGTCGTTTTCAATTACCTTTCCTGTGATCAGTCAGCGGGGCGAGGACGCCCCGTCCTGCGGTTCTTCATGTTATATAAATGATAGACGGTTATTTCTTCAAATAAGTTTCCAGCTTCTCAACAAAAGCCGCCAAGGCTCTGCCCCGGTGGGAAATGCTGCTCTTCTCCTCTGCCGTCAGCTGGCCGAAGGTCTTTTTCAACTCCGGTACAAAGAACACCGGGTCGTAGCCAAAGCCTCCCTCCCCCATAGGGGCGAAGGCGATGGTGCCGTCGCAGCGGCCCTCCGCTGTCAGTTCGTCGCCGTTGGGGAAGGCACATGCGATAGCGCAGGCGAAATGTGCCGCCCGGGTAGGCTGGCCCCGCATGCTGCTGAGCAGCAGTATGTAGCGGCCCTTGTCGTCCAGTCCCTCGCCGCCGTACCGGGCGGAATACACGCCGGGTCCGCCGTTGAGAGCGTCCACGCAGAGTCCGGAATCATCGGCGATAGCAGGGAGCTTGGCGGCGGCGCAGATGGCCTTGGCCTTCAGCATGGCATTTTCCGCAAAGGTGGTGCCGGTCTCCTCCACGTCCACGGTGATCCCCAGGTCCTTGGGGCTGACCACCTCCACGCCGAACCGGGCCAGGATATCCCCCATCTCTTTCAGCTTGCCCGGATTATGGGTGGCAAGTACAAATTTCATCACAGCTCTCCTCCCAGCACCTGCTTCTGGACGGCCAGCAGTTCTCTGTTGCCCTTGGCGCACAGGCGCACCAGCTCCTGCTGTTCCGCCAGGGTGAAGGCCCGGCCTTCGCCGGTGCCCTGGAGCTCAATGATCTCCCCCAGCTCGTTCATGACGCAATTCAGGTCCACCTGGGCGCGGCTGTCCTCGCTGTACTGCAGGTCCAGCATGGCCTGCTCCCCTACGATGCCGGCGGAGACTCCGGTGACATAGTGACAGATGGGGCTGGAGGCCAGGTCGCCCCGCTCCACCAGCTTGCGGCAGGCCAGAGCCAGGGCGATGAAGCCGCCGGTGACGGAGGCGGTGCGGGTACCGCCGTCTCCCTGGAGCACATCGCAGTCGATGGTAATGGTGTGCTCGCCCAGCTTGCTCATATCCACGGCGGCCCGCAGGGACCGGGCCACCAGCCGCTGGATCTCGGCGCTGCGGGGGCTGAGCTTCAGCTTGGCAACGTCCCGCTTGCTGCGCTCCCGGTTGGCCCGGGGCAGCATGGAATACTCGGCGGTGACCCAGCCCGCTCCCTCGGGAACATGGGGCGGCGTGCGATCCTCCACGCTGGCGCAGCAGAGGACCTTGGTGTCGCCGCACTCAATGAGGCAGCTGCCCTCCGCGAATTTCACGAAATCGGTGGTGATCTTGATGGGGCGCAGCTCGTCCAGCGCCCGTCCGTCTTGTCTGGTCATATTCTATCCTCTTTATTTTAATGGTTCCGCAGGGCGGGCTGGATGACCGCCATGGCACGGTCATAGTCGCCCTTGTGGATATAGATCGTGTAGTAAGGTGCTCTGCGGTCAGCCCAACGCCGCTTCATTTCAATCATTTTCGCCGCGGCACGCCCCAGGGCGGTCTCTCTTGCCGCTTTGCGGCAATTCACCTTCTGTATGTGGCGAAAATACATTGACTTGAGCGCCTTGGGTGCGTTCACCAGTGACCGATGTCACTGGTGGTGGGGTGGTTGGGAGGGGAGCCCGCTCCCCTCCCAGGGTCAGATGATGGCTTCCACGTAGCTTCTGGCGTCGAAGGGACGCAGGTCGTCGAGGCCCTCGCCCACGCCGGCGAACTTCACGGGCACGCCCAGCTCCCGGGCGATGGCGATGACGATTCCGCCCTTGGCGGTGCCGTCCAGCTTGGTGAGGACGATGCCGGTGAGACCGGCGGCCTCCTTGAACTGCTTGGCCTGGATCAGGCCGTTCTGGCCGGTGGTGGCGTCCAGCACCAGCAGCGTCTCCCGGGCGGCGTCGGGGCACTCCCGGTCAATGATCTTGCTGAGCTTGCTCAGCTCGGCCATCAGGTTGGACTTATTGTGGAGGCGTCCGGCGGTATCGCACAGCACCACGTCCACGTTCCGGGCCTTGGCGGCCTGGAGGGCGTCGAAGAGGACCGCACCGGGGTCGGCGCCCTCATGCTGGCGCACCAGCTCGCAGCCCGCCCGCTGGGACCAGATCTCCAGCTGGTCGGCGGCGGCGGCCCGGAAGGTGTCCGCCGCACAGAACAGGACCCGCTTACCCTGGCTTTTCAGCTGGTGACCCAGCTTGCCGATGGAGGTGGTCTTGCCCACGCCGTTGACGCCGATGAACAGCACCACGCTGGGAGTGGTGGACAGGTCCAGAACGGTGTTCTCCACGCTGATCTCCTCCACCAGGATGTCCCGCAGGGCAGCCCGGACCTCCTCCTGGTCGTGGAGCTTCTCCTTGCGGACCTTGGTCCGCAGCTTCTCCACCGCGTCCAGGGCGGTATCCATGCCCAAATCAGCCAGGATCAGGGTCTCCTCCAGCTCCTCGAAGAAGGCCTCGTCCGCCTCCGTGAAGCCGGAGAACAGGTTGGTGGTGATTTTTTTCAGTTTATCAAAAAAGCCCATAACGTTCGTCCTTTTACTTGATTTTTAGCTCTTTTGCCATGTCGTTCAGGTTGATGGTCAGAATCTTGGAAACGCCTTGTTCTTGCATCGTCACACCGTACAGAACGTCGGCCTCCTCCATGGTGCCGCGGCGGTGGGTGATGACGATGAACTGCGTTTTGCCCGAAAGCCGCCGCATGTAGCGGGCCACCCGGATGACATTGGGCTCGTCCAGAGCGGCCTCGATCTCATCCATGACGCAGAAGGGCGTGGGATGGACCTTCAAAATAGCGAAGTACAGGGCAATGGCCACGAAGGCCTTCTCGCCGCCGGACAGCAGGGAGATGGTCTTGAGGGTCTTTCCGGGGGGCTGGGCCTTGATCTCGATGCCGCAGCCCAGGATATCATTTTCGTCCTCCAGCTCCAGCCGGGCCTGTCCGCCGCCGAAGAGGTCGGTGAAGGTGGTCTGGAAGCTCTCGTTGATGAGCTTGAACTGCTCCGAGAAAATGGCGGTCATCTGGCCGGTGATCTCCTCGATGATGCCACCCAGTTCCTCCTTGGCCTTCTCCACGTCGTTGCGCTGCTCCGTCAGATAGGTGTAGCGTCCGTTGACCCGGTCGAATTCCTCGATGGCGCCGATGTTGATGTTGCCCAGGCCCTTGATGTCCCGTTTCAGTTCGCCGATGCGGCGGGTAGCCTTGGAGACGCTCTCCAGCTCGATGCGGATGGCCGAGGCGTCGGAGTGGCTCAGCTCGTAGTCTTCCCACAGCCGGTCCAGGATCTGCTTTTCCTCCATGGCGCCGGTGGCCTTCTTCTGCTCCAGACGGCTCACCGCCCGCTCCAGGTTCAGCAGCTCCTCGTTCATGTCCTGGCTCCGCTTGTTCTGGGCGGTACGCTCCGCCTCCAGGGCCAGCTTTTCCTCATTCAGGGCCGCCAGGCGGTCCTTGAAGGACTGGCCCTGCCGGGCCAAGTCCCCCAGCGTCTCCTTCCGCTGGGCGATCTCCGCCTCCGCGCTGTCGATGTTCTGCTGGTAGGATTGGACCGTCTCCTCCTTCTGGGTCCGGTCGCCGGTCAGGTCCGCCGCCAGCTGCCGCAGGTCGGCGGCGCGGCGGAGGGCAGCTTCCCGCTCAGCATTGAGGGCGGCCAGCTCGGCCTTCCTGCCGGTGATCTCCTCCGTCAGGGCACCGGACTGGGCCAGCAGCTCGGACTGGCCGGAAAGAGCCTCCTCCGCTTTGACGCGGAATCCGGCGGCCAGATCCTCCTGCTCCGCTACCGCCTTTTCCGCTTCGGCGGAGCGGGCGGCGTTATCATCCAGGCGGCCCGTCAGACTGACAAGCTCGCCCTCCAGATTCTCCAGATTCTCCCGCAGAGACCGCAGGAGGATGTCAAAGTGGTTCTTGGCGCCCTCCAGGCGCAGGACCTCGTCCTCTGCCTGACGGCGTTGGGTCTCGGCGGTCTCCAGCTCATACCGGGCGGCGGCCAACTCCCGGGCCGCTGTCTCCTCGTCCCGCTGGGCGGCGGCCAGCTTCTCATGCATGGAAGCCGCCCGGCCATTGAGGGTTTTCAGCTCGGCGGCACGGCTCAACACACCGGCACTGCGGCTGGCGGAGCCGCCGGTCATGGAGCCGCCACGGTTGATGACCTGGCCGTCCAGGGTCACGATGCGGAAGGCGTTGCGGTACTTCCGGGCCATGGCGATACCGCAGTCCATGTCCTCCATGATAACCGTGCGGCCCAGAAGGCTATTGAAAATGTTCTGATATTTGGCGTCAAATTCCACCAGGCGGGAGGCCAGGCCCACAAAGCCAAACTCATCCTCCACGCCTTTTTCCCGCAGCTCGTCGCCCCGGATGGCAGTCAGGGGCAGGAAGGTGGCGCGGCCGCCGTCCCGCTGCTTTAAGAAATTGATGGCCGCCTTGGCGTCCTCCTCCCGGTCCACCACGATGTTCTGGAGGCCCGCCCCCAGTGCGATCTCGATGGCCAAGCTGTACTTCTGGTCAGTCTTCATCAGGCTGGCTACGGGGCCGTGAATGCCCCGCAGACTGCCTTTTGCCTGCATGACCACTTTCACGGCTTTGGAAAAACCCTCGTACTCCTTCTCCATCTCCGTCAGGAGGCGGATGCGGTTGTCCAGGGCACCGACGTCCATGGTCAGCTTCACCCGCTGCTCCGACGCAGCGGCGGCCCTCTTCTCCCGCTCCTCCATACGAAGGGTGTGGCCCGCGATGATATTGGCGGCGGCAGTGGCCTCATCCTGCGCGTCCTCCAGGGCGCGGCGGTTGGCCTTGGCCTGCTTTTCAGACTCCGCCAACTGTTCCCCGGCGGCGGCTTTATCGGCCTCCACCGTTTCCTTTCGCTCCGCGATCTGGCCGTTCTCAGCGGCAATGGCCGCCAGCTCGGCACGCCGGTCGGCAGCTGCAGCAACGGCGATGGCCTCTTGGGCCCGCAGGGCCTCGGCCTGCGTCTGGGCGCCGCCCGCCTGCTCAGCGGCAGTGCGGGCCTGCTCCAGCAGGGTGTCCAGGGCAGCGTTCAGTTCCGTCAGCTGACGGTCGATCTCGGAAATACGGGCCTCCTGCTCCGCCGCCTGCTGTTCCAGACCTCCGGCGCGGTTGTTGGTCTCCTCCAGCTCCCGGCGGGCCCGGTCGATGTTCTCCCGGTTGTGGACGATGGCGCTCTCCAGCACCGCCACGGCGGACTCCTGCTCCTTCACCTGGCCGTCCAGCTCGGCGGCTTCCGTGCGGATGCGCTCCGCCTCCATGTCCTTCTCCCGCATCTTTTCGCCGAACTGCTCTCCCTCGGCATAGAGGGCATCCAGAGCGGCGCGGGCCTCGTCCCGCTGCGTCTCGGCGGCCCGCAGGTCGGCCTCCAGCTTCCGGGCGTCCATTTTCAGCTTGTCCAGATTCTCCAGCCAAACGGAGATCTCCAGCAGGCGCAGCTCATCCCGGAGGACCAGGTACTTTTTGGCCGTTTCAGACTGCTCCCGCAAAGGCTCCACCTGCAGCTCCAGTTCAGCGATCTTGTCGTTGATGCGGACCAGATTCTCCTCCGTGCGCTCCAGCTTCCGCTCCGCCTCCTCCTTCCGGTGGCGGAACTTGGAGATGCCAGCGGCCTCCTCGAAAATCTCCCGGCGCTCGCCGCTCTTGGCGGACAGGATCTCGTCAATCTTGCCCTGGCCGATGATGGAGTAACCCTCCCGGCCCAGGCCCGTATCCATGAACAGCTCCGTCACGTCCTTCAGCCGGACGGACTGGCGGTTGATGTAATATTCACTCTCTCCGCTACGGTAATACCGGCGGGTGACGGAGACCTCGCTCTCCTCCATGGTGGGGAAGATATGCTCCGTGTTGTCGATGACCAGCGTCACCTGGGCAAACCCCACCGGGGGCCGCTTCTCGGTGCCGCTGAAGATCACGTCCTCCATCTTGGCACCCCGGAGAGCCTTGGCGCTCTGCTCACCCATGACCCAGCGGATGGCGTCGGAGATGTTGGACTTTCCGGAGCCGTTGGGCCCCACTACGGCAGTGATGTCCTCCGCGAAGTTCAGGACCGTTTTGTCAGGGAATGCCTTGAATCCCTGAATCTCCAATGCTTTCAGATACACAGCTTCACCTCATGCAGATCAACATACTTTAACTAGAATACTATAACAGACAAGCCGCCGCATTTCAAGGCAAAATCCATGAAAGTGCCAGCTTTTCCAGAAGGCCTTCGCGATCTGCGTCAGGATTTCGTGATACTCAAAACAGATCTCGACATCCTGCGCGGATCGTGCTATTCTATTAAAAGAATAGCGATATGGAAAGGAGTTCATCCCTGTGCGAAGCAAAGAGCCGCGTCTTGTCATCTCGTTCCACACCACGGCGGAGGCTATGGCCACGGAGCGGCTGTGCCGTCAGAACGGTTTGGAGGGCAAGCTGATCTCTGTTCCACGGAGCATCACCTCCGACTGCGGACTGGCCTGGTCCGCGCCGACCGCCCTGCGGGAGGCCATAGAAACCCTGCTGGTCCGGCACGCTGTGGAAGCTGCGGGATATCACGAGCTGCTGCTTTAATTTTTTCGCGCATCGGTATTCTTTTCAAAACATATCGAAAAGCAAAGTTTTAGGAGTGTGCGCTATGAAAGAAAAAAACTGGCTGAAAAGCTACGGACCGATCATTCTGACCGGTATCGTGGTGGGCATTGCCGCGTTGGTACTGACCGCCGCCGGCAACCCCAAAAACATGGGCTTCTGTATTGCCTGCTTTGAGCGGGACATTGCCGGCGCCCTGGGGCTCCACAGCGCGGGCAAGGTCCAGTACATGCGTCCTGAGATCATCGGTATCGTGCTGGGCTCCATGGTAGCCGCCCTGGCCGCCAAGGAGTTCCGGGCCAGAGCCGGTTCCTCCCCCGCCATCCGCTTCGTGCTGGGCCTGTTCGTCATGATCGGCGCCCTGGTGTTCCTGGGCTGCCCCCTGCGGATGGTCATTCGCCTGGGCGGCGGCGACCTGACCGCCGCGGTGGGCCTGCTGGGCTTCCTGGCGGGCATTCTGGTGGGCATTGTGTTCCTGAAAAAGGGTTTCTCCCTGGGACGGGCCTATTCCGTCCGCAAGAGCGAGGGCTTCATGCTGCCCGGCGTCATGGTGGTGCTGCTGGTGCTGCTGGTGGCCGCTCCCCAGCTGCTGAAGGCCTCTGAGGAGGGCCCCGGCTCCATGCGGGCCTTCTGGGTCATCTCTTTGGCAGCCGGCCTGATCGTGGGCCTGATGGCCCAGCGCAGCCGTCTGTGCATGGCCGGCGGCCTGCGGGACGCCTTCATGCTGCGGGACTTCACCCTGCTGTCTGGCTTCCTGGCCATCTGGATCACCATTACCATCGGCAATCTGATCATGGGCAAATACAACCTGGGCATGCTGTCCCAGCCCATCGCCCACACCCAGCACCTGTGGTCCTTCCTGGGCATGGCTCTGGCCGGTTGGGGCTCCATCCTGCTGGGCGGCTGCCCCCTGCGCCAGCTGATCCTGGCCGGTGAGGGCAACGGCGACTCCGCCGTCACCGTCCTGGGCATGGTGGTCGGCGCCGCCATCGCCCACAACTTCGGTATGGCCGGCAACCCCGACAGCGTGGTGGACGGCGTCTACAAGGTGGGCGGTACTTCCACCGCCGGCATGGCGGCCGTGATTTTGGGCTTTGTGGTCCTGGCTGCTATTTCCGTCACTCATCTGCCCGGAAAGGAGAATGCGTAATGGTTGATACAAGAGGTCTTTCCTGCCCCATCCCCGTGGTGATGGTCCAGCAAGCCATCAAGAAGGATGCCCCCGCCACTCTGGAGGTCCTGGCCGACGCCAAGGTGGCCGTGGAGAACATCACCCGTCTGGCAACCACCAACGGCTATCAGGTGTCCGTGGTCGAGGACGGTCTTGATTTCAAGCTGACCCTGACAAAGTAACAAAAAGAACCAAAGGCCGGGAGTTTTCTTTAAAACTCCCGGTCTTGTTATCAGTTTGTTGCTTTTTGTTGGGGATTTGTGGTTGTTGCCGCGGTCCTTTCCGCCTATGATGAAGGTGAAAACAGGAAAACCTGAAAGGAGTTCTGACGATGCGCAAGTCTTTACTCTCTCTGTGTCTGGCGGGATTTCTGCTGCTGGCGGTGGGCTGCGGGCAGGCGGAGCCCATCTCTCCCGCTCCGGAGACCCCACCAGAGGAAACGGCAGAGCCCATCGACCCTCATACTCTGGAACTCGATATCCCGGGGGAATACCGGGATCTGCTGCTCATTACCACGGAATTTGAGGAGACCGACGAACACTGGGTCCCCCTGCTGTCCGTCCGGGAAAAAGCCTCGGTGGAGGCACTGGAGAAGGACTACGGCAGCAGCGAGGGCGGCGGGTTTCTGTTCGGCATCGCCGCCATGGACCAGGTGGGGTTTGAACGGTTCCTCCAGTCTGATGCCAGCGGCTGCGACGTCTTTGCCCGGGACGAGACCTGGTACTACGCCAAGACCTATCCCACCGATGTGCAGTTCTACCGCTCCGGCGGTGTGATCGACAGCGAGACTGAGGACTGGAAAAGCTGGGAGGCCCTGAACGCCCTGGGGGACCAGGTGTGCCAGGACTTCATGGACCGAAATGGCCTGACACCGTACAGCCAGTGGGAGGTCCGGAACCGGCCCTTCACCTGGGAAGGCGAACACGCCTACGCCAAATATTACAACTACTACCATTTTGACGGCTCCAAGTCGGAATTCTACACCCTGGTGCTCTCCCAGCCCGCGGAGCAGGGAGGGGGCGGCCTCTGGTGTGTAGAGCGGCTCTATGACGAATACGGCAGTTTGTGCCTGTATTTCCCGGAAAGCGATGTGCCCGCCGCTGAATATTACGCCGATCTACAGGCGGAGTGCAATGGGGGCCAGCACCCGGAGCTGCTGACGCCTTTGGGCGCGGCGAAAGACTTTGTTGCCAACTCCGTCTGGTTCAGCGATGAGGCCACTGACGAAAACGTGGAGCTGACGGACGGCGTCGACAGCGACTATTCGGAGACCAACCAGGTCATGAGCCGGGTCATCGCCTCCCTGCTGGTATGGCCGGAGGAGGTCACCGACCAGGAGGTGCTGGACTGCATCGGCACCTTCCGGAACGACACCTGGGGCGTCATGGGACGGAATTTCTATGGCTCCGACTGGTGGACGCCCCTGCAGGCGGCACTGGAGAACGCCGCCGTGGGCGACGGACAGGCGGACCGGGACCGCAGCATGATGAAGTTCTACCTCACCTCCTACGGCCAGTACGCGGACTTCACCGGCGGTCTGCTGCGAACTCAGCGAGCGGCAGACCCGGAGACCTTCCGGGCGGTACTGGAGGAGTTTTACCCGGAGCAGCAGTCGGTTCTGCTGGCGGCAGTGGAATAAGGATAAAGTTAAAGGGAGACAGGCGTGACCGCCTGTCGCCTGCTTTTTACTCCTCCCAGAACAGCTCGTCCAGAGTCTTATGCAGTGTTTTGCATATCGCAAGGCACAGCTTGATGGTGGGGTTATAGTCGCCCTTTTCAATGGCGTTGATGGTCTGGCGGGAGACGCCCACCGCGTCCGCCAACTGCTGCTGGCTCATGTCCAGCGCCGCCCGGGCGGATTTCAGACGCAGGTTTTTCATTCTCCGTCCTCCCGCTTTGCCAGCAGATAATTCACCACATAGACCACTAGGATGACCAACGTCATCAGACCGCAGACGAGATTCATCGACCGAAAGGTCAAGACGCCGTTTTCTATAAAGCTGCCATCAGCCAGATTCACAGCACCGATGGCCAAATTCACCAGAGAGATGGCGGCAAAGAGGGTCATCACCGTCCGGGGTTTCTCTTTCAGACTCAGGTATGCGTCCTTCACGATGCAGATCGTGGCAAACACACCCACAGCCGTGCAAAAGCACAGTATGGCGCCGGTTAGGACGTCACACCAGCGGCCCAGGAACAGGTCGGAAAGGCCATATAGAAACAGGCAGGCTGTCAATGTCCAGAAACCGTATTTATACGCCTGTCCCCGGGCCCGCTCCTGCCGCTCGTCAAAGGTCATGTCCATGACCTTCAGTTTAAACAACAACGCCACGATGCCGACGCCTACCAGGATGCCCACCAGCAAGCCAAGGATATATCCAACAGAATGCTCCATAATAAGTTCCTCCTGTTTTTTCTTTCTCTTGATTGCAAAGTCATTATAATTTATAGCAAGCATTTTGTCAACTTTATTTTACAAATAGTCACAAAAAAGAGACGGTCAAAGACCGCCTCTGAAAGTTCTTCTCACTCTCCCCTGCCCAGCAGCCAGTCTGCCGACACACCGAAAATATCCGCCTGGGCATTCAGTTCGATATCCGAAGCCGGACGCTTCTGCCCCTCCAGCAGAGACAGGGCGGGCATGCTGCTGATCTCCGGAAAAACCTCATAAAAAGGACGCCTTTTTGGAAAAAGGCGTCCTTTTTATTATGCTTTCTCTCCGATCTGGCGATAGAGGCAGGCAAGGCCGTCGGACAGGCCGCCCACGGCGTCGATGATACCCAGCCGGACGGCCTCCTCCCCATAGATGACACTGCCCACATCAGCGGCCATGTCGTCCTTCTGCAGCATCAGGGACTGGAATTTCTCGGCGCTGATCTGGCTGTGGCCGGAGACAAAGGCCACGATTCGCTCCTGGAGCCGCTGAAAGTAGTTATAGGTCTGGGGAGCGGCGATGACGGTGCCGCTCATACGGACCGGGTGGATGGTCATGGCGGCGGAAGGCACGGCGAAGCTCCGCTTGGCCGCCACCGCCAGGGGGACTCCGATGGAGTGGCTGCCCCCCAGAACAATGGAGACCGTGGGCTTGGTCATCCCCGCGATCAGCTCCGCGATAGCCAGGCCTGCCTCCACATCGCCGCCCACGGTGTTGAGGAGAAACAGCACACCGTCCACCTCATCGCTCTCCTCCAGCTTGGCAAGAAGCGGGAGAACGTGCTCATACTTGGTGGTTTTGGCGGAATTCCCCGCCGTAGTGTGGCCTTCGATCTGGCCGATGATGGTCAGGCAGTAGACATTTCCATGGGGCGTGCGGGTCATGGCAGAGCCGAAGTCCAGAATGGACTGGGCAGTCTCATTGTCTCCGTCTTTTTCCTTTTCCAGCTCTGTGGGTCTCGTATTTTCGGTCATAGTATCCCTCTCTTTCCCCGGTATTGTCTCCAATTTTATGAAAACTACACGCCCGCCGGGGTTTCATTTTTTGCTGTCTCATGTTATACTTGTTTATTATTTTCAAGGACCGGGGGCTGATACCGTGGAACAGAACAAACAGCGCATCGTGGTGAAGGTGGGCACCTCTACCCTGACCCACGATTCTGGGGCTGTGGACCTCAGAAGCATGGAGCATCTGGTGCGGGTGCTGTCCGACCTCAGCGGCGCGGGACACGAGGTCATTCTGGTGACCTCCGGCGCCATCGCCGTGGGCACCGCCCGGCTGGGCCTGCCGGAGCGGCCCAAGGAGCTGCGGATGAAGCAGGCTGCCGCCGCTGTTGGCCAGTGCCGGATGATGCACATTTACGACAAACTCTTTTCCGAGTACAACCGTACCATGGCCCAGATCCTGCTGACCGGAGACGACGTGGAGGACCCCCAGCGGGCGGAGCATCTGCGGAGCACCTTCTCCGCCCTGCTGGAGATGGGCGTCATCCCCGTGGTCAACGAGAACGACTCCGTCTCCTCCGCCGAGATCGAGACCGGGCATCACAAGATACTGGGCGACAACGACACCCTGTCCGCCATCGTGGCGGAGCTGTGCCGGGCGGACCTGCTGGTGCTGCTCAGCGACATCGACGGGCTGTACAACGCCGACCCCAAGCGGTATCCCGGCGCTCGGCTGCTCCATCAAGTGAAGGCGCTGACGCCGGAGATTCTGGAAATGGCTGGCGGCGCGGGCAGCTGGCGGGGCACCGGCGGCATGGCCACCAAGCTCTCCGCCGCCCGCATTGCCATGGCCGCCGGGTGCGACATGGTCATCACCAACGGCGAGCGGATGGAGGACCTCTACGGCATCGTGGAGGGCAAGGACATCGGGACGCGGTTTATAGCTTCCAGATAGGAGGATACGGATATGACAGCATTACAGCAGCAGGGTGCCGCGGCGAAAGCCGCCACCTATGTATTGGCCACTGCCGGGACGGCGAAGAAGAACGCCGCCCTGGCCGCCATTGCGGACATTCTGACGGCACGGCAGGAGGAATGGCTCGCTGCCAACGCCGCCGACGTGGCCGCCGCCAAAGAGGCGGGCATGCGGCCCGCCATGCTGGACCGGCTGACCTTGAGCCGGGACCGCATTGCAGGTATCGTGGACGGTGTGCGGCAGGTGGCCGCCCTGCCGGACCCCATCGGACAGGTCACCAAGATGGAGACCCGGCCCAACGGCCTTATCATCGGCCGGCGGCGGGTGCCTCTGGGCGTCATCGCCATCATCTTTGAGGCCCGGCCCAACGTCACCGTGGACGCAGCGGCCCTGTGCCTGAAATCCGGCAACGTCTGCATCCTCCGGGGCGGCAAGGAGGCCATCCGGTCCAACCGCACCGTCACCAAGCTCATGCGGGAGGCGCTGTCCTCCGTGGGATTACCGGAGGACTGCATCTCCTTGGTGCAGGACACCAGTCACGAGACCGCCAATGAGCTGATGCATCTGGACGGCTATGTGGATGTCCTCATCCCCCGGGGCGGCGCAGGGCTCATCCGGGCCGTGGCGAAAGAGGCCAGTGTGCCCGTTATCCGCACCGGAGAGGGCGTGTGCCACATCTATGTGGATGACGAAGCGGATCTGGACATGGCTGCCAAGGTGCTGTTCAACGCCAAGTGCTCCCGGCCCTCCGTGTGCAACGCCGTGGAGTGCGTGCTGGTGCAGGAGGACATCGCCGGGGATTTCTGGCCCAGGGTCCTGCCCCTGCTGGACGAAAAGGGCGTGGAACTGCGGGCGGACGACGCCGCGCTGGACATTCTCGGCACCCGGGCCCGTCCCGCCGCCGAGAGCGACTGGGACGCGGAGTACGACGACTACATTCTGGCGGTCCGCACCGTGAAGAATATGGATGAGGCCATCCGGTTCATCAACCAGCACGGCACCGGACATTCCGAGGCCATCATCACCAAGAACTACTTCAAGGCCCAGCACTTCCTGGACCAGGTAGACGCGGCAGCGGTGTATGTCAACGCCTCCACCCGGTTCACCGACGGCGGCGAGTTCGGCCTGGGCGCCGAAATCGGCATCTCCACCCAGAAGATGCACGCCCGGGGCCCCATGGGCCTGGAGGAACTGACCTCCTGCAAGTATATCATTTACGGCGAGGGGCAGGTGCGGTAAATTTTTCCCTGGCAGACAAACCGCTTGCCCCGCTTCCATACAGAGAAAGGATGTGCAGACTATGGCAACTTTAGGTTTTATCGGCACCGGCAACATGGGCGGTGCCCTGGCCCGGGCGGCATGCAAGAGCGTGCCCAGCGACCAGGTGTTCCTGTCCAACCGGACCGTGGAAAAAGCTCGGCTTCTCGCGGAGGAGCTGGGCTGCCGGGTGACGGACAACTTCGCCATCGCTGAGAGTGCTGACTTCATCTTCCTGGGGGTCAAGCCCCAGTACATGGCGGAGGTCATGGCGGATATCACCCCCATTCTGGAAAAGCGTGAGAACCGCTTCATCCTGGTGTCCATGGCGGCAGGCCTGCCCATCCCCCGCATCCGGGAGCTGGCCGGCAAGGACTACCCCGTCATCCGCATCATGCCCAACACCCCCTCCGGCATCGGTGAAGGCATGGTGTTCTACGACTGTAGTGAAAACATCACCAAGACCGAGGAAAAACTCTTCCTGGAATCCCTGGCCGGTGCGGGACGTCTGGCCCCTCTGGCGGACCATTTGATGGACGCCGGCAGCGCCGTGGCAGGCTGCGGTCCCGCCTTCGCGGACCTGTTCCTGGAGGCGCTGGCGGACGGCGGCGTGGCCTGCGGCCTCCCCCGGGCCCTGGCCATGGAGAGTGCGGCCCAGATGATGATCGGCACAGCCAAGCTGATGTTGGAGACCGGAAAACACCCCGGAGCGCTGAAGGACGCCGTCTGCTCCCCCGGCGGCACCACCATCCAGGGCATTCGCACCCTGGAGGAAGCGGGCTTCCGCGGCGCTGTCATGGACGCCGTCATCGCCGCCTGGGAGAAGAGCCAAGGTATGTAATTCTTACAAAGAGAGGAGACTCGGAGCAATGCTCCGAGTCTCCTCTTTTCATGGTGTCACAAGACACGCTTTGATCCGTTCAAATCGAAAACTCAAGCCGCGTTGGCAGTTTCAACGGGTACTACCTTCTGGCAGAAGTTCGCCAGGAACTCCGCCACCTGACTGCGCAGGGCGGGGGCGGTGGGAGACAGGGTCTTGTCGGCCACCAGCACGCCGGAGCCGCAGGCCCACTGCATGGCGGGGATGAAGACCTCGCTCACCTGGGCAACATCCTCATAGGAGAGGATGTTGGTGTCCTCCCCCACGGAGACGTCATAGCCCATGAACCGGGCATAACGGTACAGAATCGTCAGGAACTGCTGACGGGAGATGGCCTGGCCGGGGGCGAAGGTGGCGGCGGTGTAGCCGTTGGTCAGGCCGTTCTCGGCGGCCCAGGCGATGGCCTTGCGGAAGGCGGAATTGGCGGCCACATCACCGAAGGGGCAGTCGGCCCTGGGCGCGGGAGAGCCGTTCATCCGCCACAGGACCGTGACCATCTGGCCCCGGGTCAAGGTATTGCTGGGGCCAAAAGAAGTCTCGGTGAAGCCCTTGAAGATGTTGTTCTCGTAGACGTACATCAGCGCATCATAGTAAGAGGCATCAGTGGGAACGTCTGTAAAGGGAAGACACTTGATGACGGTGGCGCGTTCAGCGGGGACGCCGTAGTCCTCAGCGGTGATGGTTCCCTTCAGAGCCTCCCCGATGTAGCTCATGACCACCTCATCCAGAGGAATGCCCAGATCATATCTGACGGATGCGCCTCTGAGGGCATAGTAGGTATCATCGCCGTCAGCCATGGCGTCATGGACGGCAAGGGTGTAAACAGTTTTCTCCCGGAAGGCTCTGCCGCCCACGGACTGGATGGTCACCCGGTTGATATTCCCGGGTGCGCGGCAGTCGGAGCCGGGATACACCTCACCGGCGTCAAATGGTTTGGTGGTATCCACAGTATAGACGATGCCTGAAACCTGGGAGAAGCTGCCGGCGGCCCTGGGTGCACACCAGGTGGAGGCCTCCAGAGCCTCCAGAAGCTCCGCCCCGGTAACCTTCACGATGCTCAGGGTATCGCCGGAGGGCAGGACGGTGTTGATGTTCTTCTTGGTGATGCCGCCCCGGGCGAGGGAGGCGCGGATGCTGCCGCCGTTGACCATGGCCGCATCCACCTTGACCCCCTCTTTCCACGCACACCAGACCATGGCGTCGGCGATCAGGTCACCCAGGTTGGTCTCACCGGTACGGGTCTGGTCCTTTCCGCCGTTCACCTTCACATCGGTAGTGGCAAAGACAGTGCCATAGGCCTTGTCGATCTCTGCCCGGATAGCGGCGGCGCGGTCCGCCACGGTCTTATCCGGTGCGATGATCAGGTCCTTCATGGCAAACTGCATCGTCATGGCACCGTCACTGGCAATGACCACCACGCCCACATTGTTCAGCTTTGTACCGGTGGAGGTCAGCAGGGTATCCCCCACCATACCGGTACCATCTGTGGCCTCCATGATGTCATTCAGGTCGGAGTGGGAACCGCCGTCGATGAAGATGTCGATGCCCTCCACCTTTTCCAGCAGGTCAGTGGAGCGGTTACCGGCGGACTCAGCGCCGATACCCAGGTGGCCCAGGCAGACGATGATGTCACAGCCGTCGGCACTCAGGGAATCCACCTGGGCCTGGGCGCAGTCGAACAGAGACTGGCCGTCCAGAATCTCCACGCCCTTGATCCCGGCGGGATTGGCTCTGGCGGCAGTCTCGGGAGTGGTCAGGCCAAAGACACCGATCTTCACGCCGTCGGGACTGGTGAAGGTCACATTGTCCGCAAAGGCGGCCTTGCCTTGATACAGCACATTGGCTGCCAGAAAGGGGACCTTGGCCGCTCCGGCCAGTTTCTTCAAATGGGCATAGCCGTAGTCGAACTCATGCCGGCCGGGGACTGCCGCATCATAGCCCGCCAGGTCCATCAGTTCCACGGCGGAAGCCCCTTCCGAAGTGCTGACCGCAGGATCTCCCTGGATAAAGTCCCCGGCATCCATCAGCAGAACGTAGGCGCCCATTTTCTCGTAGGTATCCTTCAGGGCGGCCACCATGGCATACTCCGAAACGGCGCCGTGGACATCATTGGTGTGCAGGATCACGATGGCGCCGGTCAGATCGTACTTGCCAGTCTCCGCGGCGGCCGCGGTGACAGTCAGGGAAGCTGCCATCGCCAGAGCCAGCAGCAGAGACAGCAGTTTCTTTATCTTCATTCGTCTACCTCCTTCAAACTCCAAGCACACAGGAATGCTCATTGCGGATATTATATCATATCCCGGAGAAATAAGCAGTGCCTATTTGCGGAATCCCACAAATCATTCCCCTTACATTTCGCACTTTCCTGACGGCGGCTCCCGGTTTTTCGCTGTCTCCTCTGGAAATGCGAAGGCGATCGTGGTATACTTGTAAAACCAAACATCGCAGTCAGGCGGCCCCGGGCCGCAGAAATGGAGGGTGCATGATGAAAAAACTGCTGAAAGGCGGCACGGTGGTCTCCGGCACCGGGATGAAGCGGGCCGACCTGCTGATTGAAAACGAAAAGATCGTCCGCGTGGGCCGGAAGCTGGACGCGGACGGAGAGACCCAGATGGTGGATGTATCCGGGTGCTTCCTGTTCCCCGGCTTCATTGACGCCCACACCCACTTTGACCTGGATGTGTGCAACACCACCACGGCAGACGATTTTTACACCGGCAGCCGGGCGGCTCTGCGGGGCGGCACCACCACCGTCATCGACTTCGCCTGCCCCAACAAGGGCGAGAGCCTGCACTACGGTCTGGAGCTGTGGCACAAAAAGGCCGACGGCCGGACCTTCTGCGACTACGGCTTCCACATGACCATCGACGACTGGAATGAGTCCATCCGGGGTGAGTTGAAGGATATGTTTGCCCAGGGTGTGTCCTCCTTCAAAATGTACATGACCTATCCCGCCATGATGATCGGCGACCGGGACATGTACTGGGCGCTGAAGGAGCTGAAATCCCTGGGCGGCCTCTGCGGCGTCCACTGTGAGAATGCCGGGGTCATTGACGGCATGATCGCGGAGAAAAAGGCCGCGGGAGAAGTGTCTCCCGCTAGCCACCCCCTGACCCGTCCCCCGTATCTGGAGGCCGAGGCCGTCAGCCGCCTGCTGCGCATCGCCCAGGCCGCGGACGCCCCCATAGTGATCGTTCACCTCACTAACCAGGAAGCCCTAAAAGAAGTCCAGCACGCCCGGGACCGGGGCCAGAAGGTCTATGTGGAGACCTGTCCCCAGTATCTGCTGCTGGATGACAGCGTCTATTTCAACGAAGACTATTCCCAGGCGGCACGGTATGTCTGCGCGCCCCCCATTCGTGAGAAGGGCCAGCAGGACCTGCTGTGGAAGGCCCTGCGCCGGGGCGACATCCAGACCATCTCCACGGACCACTGCTCCTTCACTCTGGAGCAAAAGGAGGCGGGCCGGGGCGACTTCACAAAAATTCCCGGCGGCCTGCCCGGTGTGGAGACCCGTGGCGAACTGATCTGGTCCTACGGCGTGGCGAAAAAGCGCATCAGCGCCCAGCGGATGTGCCGCCTGCTGAGCGAAAACCCGGCCCGGATGTACGGTCTCTTCCCCCGGAAGGGCCGGCTGGCCCCCGGCAGCGACGCCGACATCGTGGTCTACGACCCCGGCGACAGCCATGTGATCCGGGCCGCCGACTGCGTGGCCAACGTGGACTACAACCCCTATGAGGGCTTCGTCACCGCCGGCGGCATCCGGCAGGTGTGGCTCCGGGGACACCTGGCCGCGGAGAACGGTAAGGTACTGGACCAGGAGCCCCAGGGCAAGTATATGGCCCGGGGAAAGTGCTCCCTTTGAAAAAACAGTCCTGTCCGGTTTCGGGCAGGACCGTTTTTATATCAAGAAAACCAGGCTGCGCATCAGCACAGCCTGGTTTTTTCGTCCGCTTTTATTCGCCCCAGACCACATCCACGATGGTGCAGTTGGAGAACTCGATATACTCGCTTTTGAGGATGTAGTCCGTCTTGCCGATGCGGACCTCCTGCTCACCCACCTTGGTGGTCATGACCTCGGCGGTGGGGGTCTCAGTCTCCGCCGTGAACAGCAGCGTCACATGGTTGGGGTCCTCCACCCAGTTTCCGCCGGCGTCCAGCACATAGTAGGGTTCCTGCTCCACCGCTGTGATCTGGCCGCCCACCAGGGCGCCGGAGGCCATCAGCGGAGAGGGCATGTGGGCCTGGCAATTGTCATACAGCTCCGCTGCCACGCCCTCCACTCTCACAGTGTAGGTGACCTTGGTCATCTCCCGCTCAGCAGTGACGGCGTCATCCCGGCCCAGCAGTTTATATCCCGCAAACACGGCCACCGCCAGGATCAGCACCACGGCGATGATATCCACAACATTGAACTTTCCAACGCGCTTTGCTTTCTGTTCCATACTTTCCTCCGTAAACTTTATGGACAACGTTCGCAAGATATTGTATACTATTTTTTGCGATTTCACAAGACCATTTTCTTGAAAAGCGAGGTCTTTCCATATGAAGGTCATTCATCTCATCAGCGGCGGCGACTCCGGCGGTGCCAAGACCCATGTACTGAGCCTGCTGCAGAACCTGAACAAGACCATCACCGCCCAGCTGGTGTGCTTCCGGGACGGTCCCTTTGCCGATGAGGCCCGGGCTTTGGGCATTCCCACCGAAATTATGGGCGGCAACAACATCCCCCGGCTGCGGCGCCAGCTGACTGCCTATATTAGAGAAGGCGGCTATCAGCTCATCCACTGCCATGGCTCCCGGGCCAACATGGTGGGCGCCCTGCTGCGGTCCTCCACCGGTCTGCCGGTGGTCTCCACCGTCCACAGCGACTATAAGCTGGACTACATGGGCCGCCCCCTCAGCCGCCTGACCTTCGGCACCATCAACGCCTGGGCATTGCGGCATCTGGACTACCGCATCGGCGTGTCCGACGCCATGGTGGACCTGCTCATCGACCGCGGCTTCGCTCCCGACCGGTTCTACGCCATTTACAATGGACTGGACTTCACTCCGGCTCCCCAGCAGGGAGACCGGCTGGAATACCTGCGAGGCCTGGGGGCCGATGTGGACGAAACCAGCGTGGTGGTGGGCATCGCCGCCCGGCTGAACCCCGTCAAGGACATGTCCACCCTGGTCCGGGGTTTTGCGGCCGGGTATCAAAAATGCCCCCGGCTGCGG
The DNA here is from genome assembly GCA_964462715.1 of uncultured Oscillibacter sp. Taxonomy (GTDB): domain Bacteria; phylum Bacillota; class Clostridia; order Oscillospirales; family Oscillospiraceae; genus Oscillibacter. The sequence continues at coordinate 16,888 of CAYWYW010000008.1, read as the reverse complement.
CTGGTGATCGCCGGTGACGGCGAGGAACGCCAGAAGCTGGAGGCCCTTTCCAGGGAGTTGGGCGTGGAAAAACAGGTGACCTTTGCCGGGTGGATCTCCGGCGGCATGGACCGCTTCTACTCCGCCCTGGACATCAATGCCCTGACCTCCCTGTCCGAGACCTTCCCCTATGCCCTGACGGAGGGGGCCCGGTTCCATCTGGCCACCGTGGCTACCGCCGTGGGCGGCATCCCCTATCTGATCGACCCGGACGTCAACGGCTATCTCTTCCAGCCGGGTGACTGGGAGGCCTTGGGCGAGCACCTGGCTGTCATGGGCAATGACGATGCATTGCGGAAATCCCTGGGCGAAAAGCTGTACGAAAAGGCGTCCACGCAGTTCTCCATCCAGAAGACCGTGGACACCCAGCTGCACATTTATGAAGAAATCCTCCGCCGCCATGCCCGGCCCAAGCGGGACCGGGACGGCGTGGTGATCTGCGGAGCCTACGGCCGGGGCAACGCCGGAGATGACGCCATTCTGGAGGCTATTTTGCAGGAGATGCGGTCCATTGACCCGGATATGCCTGTAACAGTCCTCAGCAAGGACCCCAAAGGCACCCGGCTCACTTACCGGGTCCGGGCTGTCAGCCGCATGGCGGTGCCGGTCTGGCGCAGTGCCATGCGGCACGCCAAGCTCTATATCAACGGCGGCGGCAGCCTGATCCAGGACGTGACCTCCCGCCGGTCCCTGTGGTTCTATCTCCACAACATCCGGGCCGCCAAGCAGGCGGGCTGCAAGGTGCAGATGTACGGCTGCGGCATTGGACCCGTCACCCGGGAGAACCACCGGAAGCTGGCAGCCAGGGTGCTGAACCAGTATGTGGACGTCATCACCTTGCGGGAGCCGGACTCCCTGGCGGAGCTACGGGCCATGGGCGTCACCAAACCGGAGACCGTCCTGACGGCGGACCCCGCCCTGACGCTGCACCGGGCCGTGGACGACGCCACCGACAGCGTTTTGCTGCGGGCGGGCATCCCCCCGGAGGGGCGCTACCTCTGCTTTGCCCTGCGGAAGTGGAAGGGCTTTGAGGAAAAGGCCCCCCTGTTTGGGCAGGCCGCCAGATACGCCTATGAGACCTACGGCCTTACCCCCGTGTTCGTGGCGGTGGAAAAGCATCAGGACCCCGGGGCCAACCAGCTGGCCGCCCGGGAACTGGACATCCCCCACTACTTCCTGGACGACGCCGGCGGCGCCGGTACCATTATTGGCGCCCTCAGCCGTATGGAGGCAGTGGTGTCCATGCGGCTCCACGCCCTGATCTTCGCCGCCGGGCAGGGCATCCCTCTGGCGGGCGTGGTTTACGACCCCAAGGTGTCCGCCTTCCTGCGGTATATCGGCCAGGACCTGTTCACGGACCTGGAAGCCCTGACGGAGGAAAACCTGCGGGCCATGATCGACCAGGCGGTAGCCCGGTCCGCCCACCCGGAGACCCAGGAGGCCGCCGTGAAGCGGCTGCGGGAGATGGAACAGAAAAACGTGGAGGTGGCCCGGAGGCTGCTGGACATGTAATCAATCAGGAGGAGCAGCGGAATGATCCGCTTGCTCCTCCTGGTTTTCTTTTATGTGGCCTTTGCCTGTTTGGGGTCCATGGGGAATACCGTCAGCTTTTCCCCGCCGTCCCACAGGGCCAGCAGCACGTTTTTTTCGTCCTTGTAGCCCTGGCGCAGCAGGCTGCGCTGCACCCAGCTCTCCTCCTTGCCTGCCTGTTGGATGTTGTCCACCAGCAGGACACCGTCCATGACAAAGGGCACCTGCACCTGGGACTGCTTGGGGTTCAGGTTCAGGTCCGTGGGCGTGGCGGGGCGGTCCGTCTCCTTGGGCAGGAAGCTGACCACGCCGTTGTGCTCCAGCACCGCCGACTGGAGCTGATTTAAGTCAAACCAGCCGCCGATGCGGCAGTAGGTCAGAAATTCATTCAGGTCCAGCCGGGCTTTTTTCAGATTCTCCCGGTAGATGACGCCGTTTTCCAGCAGGATCAGGGGCTTTCCCGTCACCAGAGTCCGTACCCTGATGGATTTGTTGGTCAGCACCGAGATCAGCACGGCCACCAGGCCGTACAGGATCATGGCCGTCAGGGGCTTTGCCGGCTCCTCCAGCTCCGTGGCCAGCTCTGCCGCAATGGAGCCGATGGTGATGCCTACCACATAGTCGAACATGGTCATCTGAGACACCTGCTTGGTGCCCATGAGCTTCGCCAGTAAAAAGATCACCACGATGGACAGCAGGGTGGTAAGGCCCGTCATACCGATCTGGTTTAATATTTCTCCCATAAAAAACCTCCCGAGGCAATGTCTGTTGCGGACAGTGTGCCACGAGAGGGATTTTTTTATTCCTTCACACTGCCCTTGGTGGGCGGGGCCGCATGGGGGTCCCCTGCGTGGTAGGCATTGGTGTGGACATTGATGTACTCCGCCTTCAGCTTGGAGTACAGAATGGTCTGGCTGGAGTACAGGCCGTTATAGCCGGAGAGCATGTAGCTGACGCCGCAGGCCAGGGCGAAGTACAGCAATCCGCCGTCACCGAACAGCTCCACCGCCAGGAAGATAGAGGCAATGGGACAGTTGGTGGCGCCGCAGAACACGCCGATCAGCCCCAGAGCCGCCGCGAATCCGGCTGGGACCCCCAGCAGCGGACCCACAACGCACCCAAAGGCAGCACCCACAAAGAAGGAGGGGACCACCTCGCCGCCCTTGAAGCCGGCAGACAGGGTAACGGCGGTAAACAGCAGCTTCAGGAGGAAGGCCTCCGGGCGGGCGATGCCCTGCTCCACGGCGGCGGTGATGACGCCCATACCGGCGCCGTTATAGTCCGTGGTGCCGCAGAGGTAGGTCAATGCCACGATGGCAAAGCCGCCCACCAGGACCCGGACCCAGGGGTTGGGGATCCGCTTTTGCATCTGGTGCTCCGCAAAGTGGATGGTCCGGCAGAACAGGACGGACACCAGGGCGCACAGCACTGCCAGCACCGCCACCCGCAGCAGCAGTCCCACCTCCAGGGCGGGCATGTCCACCGTGAACCGGGTGGGCTCCACCCCCATCACCAGGGAGACGCCGAAGGCCACCAGGGAGGCCGTCAGGCAGGGGATGAAGGCGGCGTGGTACATGACGCCGATGCTGATGACCGCCATGGCGAATACCGTGGCCGCCAGGGGTGTGCCGAACAGGGCGGAGAAAAAGGCCGCCATGCCCGCCATGGTGGCGGTGCGCATATCACGGTCATCCAGCCGGAACAGGCGGCCGGTGTGGTAACCGATGGTGCCGCCCATCTGGAGGGCCGCGCCCTCCCGGCCGGCGGAGCCGCCGCCCAGGTGGGTCAGGACCGTGCCCAGAAAGATGGCGGGAAACAGCCAAAGGGACAGACCCTTGCCCTGGCTGACCTCGTCAATGATGTCGTTGGTGCCCTGGCCCTCCGTCTTTGTCAGCTTGTAAAAGCCAACGATCACAAGGCCCAGCAGCGGCAGGCACCACAGCAGCCAGGGATGCTCCCCCCGCAGTTCTGTGGCGTGGTGTACGCCAATGTGGAAGGCGGAGCCGATGACGCCGCAGAGGGCGCCGATCACCGCCGCCAGCGCCAGCCACTTGGCCAGTGCACGGATATACAGCCCGATGTGGGACAGCCACGCCGGGAACGGGTTTTCGCGTTTCAAGAGAATGCCCCCTCACTCCACCTTGCCGTCCAGGCGGGTCTCCAGCAGCTCCGGCTTTTTCAGATACCGCTCAAAAGCCGCGAAGAAGCGGGAGTACTCGATGCCAGTGGCGATGCGCTCGTCCATCACCACGCCCAGAGGCATCCGCTTTTTGTGGGTGCCCTCCGGCGCAAAGGGGTCCTTCACCGGCTTGCCCATGCAGACAAAGACACTGGTGGTACCGAACTCATAGCAGTGATGGAAGATGTAGCTGGTGTTGATGGAGGCCAGGTTCGTGATGAACAGGCTGGTATGGAAAGGGCTCAGATCGATGATCTTCTTCGGCAGCAGGCCGTGGAGGTCCAGATGGTAGGCCAGCCAGAACACAAACCGGGCCAGTCCCGGGATGGAAAAAGCAATATTGGCAAATTTGTCAGTGCTGTTGTTATGGACCGCCTCCATGTTCCGGTCAATGTGCTCCTGAATGCGCTGGCTGATGGTGAACACATCATCCTCGGGGTTCAGGTAAATTTTCAGGGTGGTCTCGTCCGGAGTGCCGTCCGCCCGGGTCTTGAGGATCACGAAGCTGACGCAGAAGTGGTTCCGCTTGTACACCTTCCGGTTCATGATGAAATAATTCACCTTGGGGTTCTCCAACGCTGCCTTGTAGTAGGCGGCGATCAGGACGCTCATATGAGTCACCCGGTGGCCCTCCCGCCGCTTCTGCCGGATGAAGTTCTTCATGATCTCCTCGTCCACGGAGTCGCTGGCCCAGTTCTGGGCATCAAACCGCTTGGGCATGATATAGGGCAGGGCCTGCACGATGGGGGTCAGTCCCTTGACCCGTGTTCCGTCTGCTCTCATATGGTTTCTCCTTGCTCTTTTTAAAATCCGACCCGGAAGAACGTCTGCCGGATCACCGCACACACATGGTTATTATAGTTTAGAATCCGTTAAGAATCAACAACTTTTCCAGGGCTCCTCAAGTCCGTTTTTGCTCCGGCTTTCAGGCAATCGTTTACGAAGGACACCGCCCCAATATAGAGGATAAAAATTTATTTTTCCGGCCGAAAAATTTTCAGAATTGGTTGATTCTCCCGTTCCCCTGTCGTATACTGAAAGCAAGATCGTGGGAAAAGGGCGACCTTTTCCTTGGCGTCGGGGAGACCCGCGCCCGTTCAAATACGAAAAGATGGAGGAATTTTGTTATGAAATACGGTCGTACCTACAACTTCTCCGCCGGACCTGCCATGATGCCCGAGCCGGTCCTGGAGGAGATCGCAGCCGAAATGATGAACTACCGCGGCAGCGGCATGTGCGTCATGGAGATGAGCCACCGTTCCAAGGTGTTCCAGCAGATCCGCGACGAGGCCGAGGCTGACCTGCGGAAGCTAATGGGTATTCCCGACAATTACAAGGTCCTGTTCGTTCAGGGCGGCGGCACCGTCCAGTTCGCCATGGTGCCCATCAATCTGATGAAGAACGGCGTGGCCTGCTACGTGGAGACCGGCGCCTGGTCCAAGAAGGCCATTGCCGAGGCTAAGAAGTACGGCGAGGTCAAGATTGTGGCCTCCTCCAAGGACAAGAACTTCTCCTACATCCCCGACTGCTCCGACCTGGACATCCCCGAGGACGCCGATTACGTCTATATCTGCGAGAATGAAACTATCAACGGCACCACCTATTTCAATCTGCCCGCTACCCGCGGCAAGATCCTGGTGTCCGACCAGTCCTCCATGTTCCTGTCCCGTCCCTGCGACGTCAGCAAGTACGGCCTGATCTGGGCCGGCGTCCAGAAGAACGTGGGTCCCGCCGGCATGGCCGTGGTCATCATTCGTGAGGACCTGATCCGGGAGGATCTGGACCCCAAGACTCCCGTCTACATGAGCTACAAGACCCATGCGGACAACGACTCCATGTACAACACCCCCAACTGCTGGGCCATCTACTGCTGCGGCAAGGTGTTCAAGTATCTGCTGGATAACGGCGGTCTGGAGGCCATGGCCAAGCGCAACGAGGAGAAGGCTGCCATTCTGTACGACTTCCTGGACCAGAGCAAGCTGTTCACCGGCGCCGTCCGCAAGGAGGACCGGTCTCTCATGAACGTGCCCTTCGTGACCCCCAGCAAGGAGCAGGACGCCGATGTGGTGGCCGCCTCCAAGGCCGCTGGCTTCGACAACCTGAAGGGCCACAAGTCTGTGGGCGGCCTGCGGGCTTCCATCTACAACGCCATGCCCAAGGAGGGCGTGGAGGCTCTGGTGGAGTTCCTGAAGAAGTACGAGGCGGAGCATCAGTAAAGAGGGGATTTCGTCCCCCCTTTACCCGCAAGGGGTACGCCGCATCCGTAAAGCAGCAGAGCTGCTAACGGCTGCGCAGTAGATTCCCCCCGCCAGTCTGCGGACTGGTGCGTGCGCCCCAAAGGCGCACAAGTCAAAGTATTTTTGTCAGGTACACGCCCTGACAAAAATGATTGAAATAAGCGTGGCGCTCTGTCCCCCAATGGAGCGGTTTTCCGACTTTCACTTTAGGCACCCCTGGGGTGTGCCGGGAAATTTTGATAAAAAGGGGTAATTGAATATGTCAATGCGCGTTTTGGTCACTGATGGTATGGATGCTGGCGCAATGGAGCAGCTGCGCAAGGATGGCTACGAGGTCGTGGAGCAGTTCTATGAGCCCGACCAGCTGGGCGAAGCCCTGCGGGACTTCGACGCCGTCATCATCCGCTCCGCCACCAAGATCAAGGAGCCCCAGATCGACGCCGCCAAGGGCAGCCGCCTGAAGCTCATCATCCGGGCAGGCGTCGGCGTGGACAACATCGCCGTCAAGTACGCCGAGGCCGCCGGCATCACTGTGAAAAACACGCCGAGAGCGTCCTCCAACGCCGTGGCGGAGCTGGCAATAGCGCTCCTGTTCTCCTGCGCCCGGAATATCTCCATCGCCGGGCACACCATGCGGGAGAAGAAGTGGGAGAAGAAGGCCTACTCCAAGGGCTTTGAGGTCATGGGCAAGACCATGGGCGTTATCGGCTACGGCCGCATCGGCCAGCTGGTGGGTGCCAAGGGCCAGGCCTTGGGCATGAACGTGCTGTCCGTGGTCCACCGCAACAAGCCCGAGGGCTGCGAGTGCGAGACCATGCACTTCGTCTCCATGGATGAACTGCTGACCCAGTCCGATATCATCGTCCTCTGCGCCCCCGGCGGCGACAAGCCTCTGGTGGACGCCGAGAGCCTTGCGAAGATGAAAGACGGCGTGGTCATCGTCAACGTGTCCCGTGGTTCCAATGTGGATGAGGCCGCCCTGCTGGAGGCCCTGAACAGCGGCAAGGTGAAGGCCGCGGGCCTGGACGTGTGGCTCAGCGAGAAGGACCCCAACTGGGAGCTGGCCTCCCATCCTGCCGTCAGCTGCATGCCCCATGTGGGCGCGGGCACCAAGGAGGCACAGAAGCGCATCGGCGCCGAGCTGGTGGACATCATCGAGCATTTCTAAAGCATATTCTAACAAAAAGTCACTCCTGCAAAAGCAGGAGTGACTTTTTATGTTCAGTGGACGTGAAACACTGTTTCCAGAATCTCCTCTTTGGTGATGGCACCGAAGAATTTGGGCAGGTCCAGGCGGTCCAGTACCGCGCCGAAGTCCTCCGCCCGGAAGGGGCAGCCCCGCAGGGCCTCCGTCACTTCCTCCATGCCCTGGACTGCCAGGAAATCGCCGTAGAAAACAATGTCCGTAATGGCGCCCTTTGCCACATCTGCCCGGACCTCCAGGCAGCCACCGGGCCAGTAGTGCTTGTTGGTCATATCATACTTGGGAGAACGGCCGAAGGTCCACTCCCAGGTATCATATTTTCCCGTTTTTAAAGCCTGTACCTCCGTCAGCTCCTCCGGCTCCAGTGCCGTCTGCTCCAAACCGTTGCCAGCCAGGGCAGTCTTCAAATAAGCCCAGAGGGCCGGAAGGTCCATGTCCTCCTTCAGAAAATCCCGAATGTTGCCGATACGGCTGCGGACGGACTTGGCGCTCTTGGAGCGGAACTTCTCCGGGTCCACGTTCAAGGCGCCGGCCACCATGGAGGGGTCCGCGTCAAACAGCAGCGTACCGTGGTGCAGAATACGCCCGCCGGAGAGCCGTTGGGCCGTACCGGAGACCTTCCGCCCCTCTACCAGAATATCATTGCGGCCTGAGGCCTCCGCGTCCAGCCCCAGGGCCTTCAAAGCCTCCACGATGGGCCGTGTGAACCGCTCCATGGTCAGCTTCTCCGCATCACCTGCATCAGTGATGAAGGAATAGTTCAGGTTTCCCAGATCGTGATACACCGCGCCGCCTCCAGTGGTCCTCCGCACCACATGGATGCCGTGTTCCTCCACGAAAGCCCGGTTGATCTCCGCCTCCGCGTTCTGATTCTGTCCGATGACAATGGTGTTGTCATTCTGCCAGAGCAGCAAATACGCACCCTCCCTGCGGTGGGTCAATACATATTCCTCAAAGGCTAAATTAAACGCCGGGTCCTGAGAACCCGTCTCCAAATACAATACCCGGTCTGCCATACTCCGCTTCCCTGTCCTTTCACGGTCATTTTTTGTCAAATCATTATACAGGGTATGCGCCTGGAAAGTCAAGCGGCGCGAACGTATGGAAAATGCCAAAGGAGCGCAGCGGATACTTACGCCCTGACGGCAGCGAAACCCTTTTGCAGATCGGCGATGATGTCGTCGATGTGCTCCGTGCCGATGGAGAGGCGGATGGTGTTGGGCTTGATGCCCTGGTCCAGCAGCTCCTCGGGGCTGAGCTGGGAGTGGGTGGTGGTGGCGGGGTGGATGACCAGGGACTTCACATCCGCCACATTGGCCAGCAGGGAGAATATCTCCAAGTTGTCGATAAACTTGTGGGCCTCCTCCTGGCCGCCCTTGATCTCAAGGGTAAAGATGGATGCGCCGCCATTGGGGAAGTATTTCTCGTACAGGGCGTGGTCCGGGTGGTCGGGCAGGCTGGGGTGGTTCACATGCTCCACCTGGGGATGGTTCGCCAGGAACTCCACAACTTTCTTCGTATTTTCCGCATGGCGGTCCAGGCGCAGAGAGAGGGTTTCCACGCCCTGGAGCAGCAGGAAGGCGTTAAAGGGAGAGATGGTAGCACCCGTATCCCGCAGGAGGATGGCCCGGATGTAGGTGACGAAGGCGGCGGGACCGGCCGCATCCACGAAGCTGACGCCGTGGTAGCTGGGGTTGGGGGCGGCGATGGGCGCGTACTTGCCGCTGGCCTTCCAGTCGAACTTGCCGGAATCCACGATGATGCCGCCCAGGGTGGTGCCGTGGCCGCCGATGAACTTGGTGGCGGAGTGGACCACGATGTCGGCGCCGTGTTCGATGGGACGAACCAGGTAGGGCGTGCCGAAGGTGTTGTCAATGACCAGAGGCAGACCGTGCTTGTGGGCGATGGCCGCGATGGCGTCGATGTCAGGGATGTCAGAGTTGGGATTGCCCAGAGTCTCCAGATAGATGGCCTTGGTGTTGGGCTGGATGGCGCCCTCCACTTCCGCCAGGTTATGGGCGTCCACAAAAGTGGTAGTGACGCCGAACTGGGGCAGGGTGTGGGCCAGCAGGTTGAAGCTGCCGCCGTAGATGGTCTTCTGAGCTACGATATGGTCACCAGCCTGAGCCAGAGCCTGGATGGTGTATGTAATGGCCGCCGCGCCGGAGGCCAGGGCCAGAGCGGCTACGCCGCCCTCCAGCGCCGCGATGCGCTTTTCCAGCACGTCCTGGGTGGAGTTGGTCAGACGGCCGTAGATGTTGCCGGCGTCCGCCAGGCCGAACCGGGCGGCGGCGTGGGCGGAGTTGCGGAACACATAGGAGGTAGTCTGGTAAATGGGGACGGCGCGGGCATCGGTGGCGGGGTCAGGCTGCTCCTGGCCAACGTGGAGCTGCAGCGTTTCAAATTTATAGTTACTCATGGTAAATACCTCTTTCATCATAAAATTTAAATTTGGACACGAAAAAAGCCGGGGCGAATTTCGCTCCCGGACTGCGTATGGCCAAATTGAGGTTCACCTATGAACGGCTCAGTAAACAGTGGGCGCGCCGAGGCACCCGGCCATAGCAACAGTCCGGGAGTACAGCATTCGTCCACAGCGGAAATTGCTTCTCAGCAGCTCAAAGAACTGATTCTTCATGTCGGTTCACCCCTTTTTTGTCTTAACCCACTATGTTGATTGGTATATTTGGATTATAGCTCTATATTCCTACTATGTCAATAGTATTTTCTATTTTTTTCATGTTTCCTTCTCCCTCCTGCATAAATATGGCTTTGCCGTGGAACGAGGCCACCCCGCTGTATCCCCCTGTGAATCCAGAAATCTCATTTGCAATCTCCCGGACATGTATAATGTGCCTGTAGCAAACTTAAAAAAGAAGAAGCATATCGAAGGATCTAATACCTCGGAAAAGAATTTTTTCAAAAGTGCGGATCCATACGTTAAACTTTATAATGAAACCTGTCCACATCAAACCCTCAAATACCAGACGCCACCAGCGTTTGAGGATAACCATTATTCCGGCATTGAAAAAGCCGTGTCTAAAACACGGCTTTTCGTAAATATCTTAATCTGTCATTGATTGAAGTTTCATGTCTTCGATTTCAAGCTTCCATCTTGAAAAAGCTAGTGTTTTCAGCGCTTTCAAAGTAAGAACAGGTTCGTTTTTTGAAAAAAGTCGGAAAAACGAGCCCGTTTCAATCCCCCCCGCTCAGCCGCAAATCCAGCGAAGCGATTCGCGGCCGAAAGCGAAGAAACTTCCTGTCCGACATTGAGCCTCGCCGTAAGGCGGGGATTCGTGTCAAACAGGAAGTTTCTGAGCTGGCGGTGGAGATAGGTTTCGAACCCAAGGCAATGGTCATTATGATAAATGTTCATCAAGCCAAGAGATCATATCATGGTTATCGATAGATGTAAGGGTCACATCGGTCCATACGGATTTAAGATTTTTTCCGTCAAATAATTTTGCCTCAGCCATCTCCTGGAAGGTCGTAAAATCACAGCGTTCTCCTGTCTCCGCTGCTACCCAGAAAATATCGGCTCCGAAAATTGCATCCTCTGTCTTTCCGATCCAGAGGCCATCGTGCTCGCCCAAGGAAAACTCAATATCAATGCTTTCCTCAAGTTCTTTCAAATCCAGTGCAAAGATCCTTTTCAAATCTTCAAAAGAGATCTTTACGCCGCACTCCGCAAGCCATTGTTCCCGCCATTTTTTTCGATCTTCGCCCGTAGGAAAATGATAGCAGCCATCCTCCCATACAAGTTCATGGCACTGGAGCATCTTTTCAATGGCTGAATCAATTCCCAAATGGATTTTTATCGGCATACACCGCGCAATCAGTTCATCGTATGTGCAGGAGTCATACATTTCTAAACAGTTCTTAATCGACTTTTGCAGCTTGCTTTCAGCCCGAACGCTTCAAATATCACTCAGCGGATGAACCGTAGCTGCAACTACTACAACTGGAAAAATCCCAAGCCATATCTTAAGGAGAAGATTCGCAATATCCGGCCGATTCAGGAGATTGGCTGAAATATAAACAGCAAATAACAAAAATACCCCATATACTCCTATCCAGATAGCCGACCAGCGATAGTTTTCTTCCCGTGTAATCCAGTCCAGAACCTTCTCATACCAAGTTTGTCCGGCAATTGGACGATATTGTTTTTTCTGTTGTTTCATAACAATTCTCCAATCACTTCGTTCTGGCTATATCATATCAAAAATCGTCGCTTTGTGCAATTCTATGTCCAATTAAAAAGAAAAGCTGACAAATTTCTTGTCGAAATCTGTCAGCTTAGATTGGCGGTGGTGATAGGTTTCGAACCCAAGAAAAGAGTCATTCACATTCCAATGAATTGATGTATTGTCTCAAATCCTTTAACAATTGATCTGATTTATTTGATATAACCTTTTGTTTTTCAATAAAAGCAGCCTTTAGTTCTTCTCCCGTCATATATACTCCATTAACAATCATCATTGGAGTCTGTAAATTAACACTCCAAACGCCAAACATTCTCTCGAATTCATGGCATTCTTTATATAAATCTTTATATTTTTCGAACAACTCCTCGCTAATAAAAGCGCCAAATTTTTTGTTGCAGAATTCAGCATCATTATCAAGGTCAGTTACCTCTTGAAGCAACTGTTCATATGTTTTTTCTTTGTCGTTCAGCTTCACTCGTAAAACAATTTCACCTATCTTATATACAAGGGATAGTGCTTTTGCTGACAGCTCTTGATACATCGCAAACTCTCTATCGAATTTAGCTTTGCTTACATACACTTTCTTTTCCGTCGCAGCTGAAAGTCTTATTTCTCTACGCCGATAGTACCATTTGAGCATCTCAGGAAAACACAGGCCAACAATTGCTTGGACGATAAATACAATACCTCCAAATGCTCCAATTACATTCAAAACTTTTCCAAACATATTCACGAACATCATCCTTTGCTATTTATTATTAAATAGATTTTAACATGCCAGTGCCTCTTCTACAAAGAAAATGCCTCCAGTATTTTATACGATTTATACGATCCAAAAAAGATTGTATAAAATACTGGAGGCATTCCAATCTGAATAAGTAATTTTTACTACAGTACTACATTAAACAATGGAGTTGTTAAGAATTTCTTAAATGCTCCCGGAACAACGACATCTTTAGTAAGAGCATCTTAAACTCCGGCACAAGCCATGACGTAAACTCACAAGCAATCATAGGGTGGGCATATGTCCCGCCATTTCTTCCTTGCTTGGAAACAAGACCACTTGCTTTTGTTTGCTCAATCCACATTTTTGGCGTAATCGTAAACGATGCTACTTTCTTTTTCTCGACCAGTTCTACATAGGCGCTTTCACAGTAATTGGGATTGTTTTCCCTTTCCCACAAATCCAAAAATGCCAAGGTAGTTCCATTACGAAGCCAACTTTGAATAACATAGCCAGGCGCTTCCTGACTATGTGTTCCTGCAAGCTTTGTCAGCGAGATGTATTCTTCTTCCTGATGCAGATGAATAATACCGGAATTTTTTATTTGTACAATTTCAGGAAGCGTATTTTGCGAGTTGTACACAGGTGAACTCAGACCAGATCCAACAAGAGTTGCTTCGCGCTCGGTAAACCCATTATCACTAAGTATCCGTCGAGCAACTTTGTCACGCTCCACAGAAGTTAGATTCCCTTGCTCCACGAGGGTATCCAGAAGCTTACTGATTCCAACCAGATCTGCTAAGCCTAATTTCTTGCTTTTATCGTTATCCACCACTGATCCTCACTCCTTTTTGTTATTATAACAAAAAGCATGAGAACTGGAAATATGGCTTATACGCAAATCAGCTCTGGAGACACATAGCGGGTTGCTTTGCGTGGATTCCCTTCCTTTTCATAGTCAACGTTGCAGCGATTTGCTTTTTCATATTGTACTGCTACAAAAGTATCTAAACCAACAATCAGTGTGTACTTGGAGTTTGAAAGGATCTTATCGATGGCTGCTCGAGTCCACTTAGGGTTTCCGGTAGGCGACAAGATTTGACTTGAATGGAGGAAAGCTACGATTTTTCCAAGGCTCGCTCCAGCCAGATAGTAAGAATAAATTTGTTTAATATGATTTGCCGCAGACTCTTCCACTACAAATTCACCACAGTCAGTTATGATAAAACCATACGGAATTCTCATCTTTAAATCCTCCTTAAAAACAATTATTCCTATGTTTTTCTCGACAATAGCGAGTAAAACATAGGAATATAAATAGATTAAATTATTGAAATGCGTGAAATTATAGATTTTTGAGTGAAATACAGCAGATACATGACTGTTTTAGGGCCAGAAAACACAAAACTTGAGTATAACTATGTTATACTCAAGTTTTGTCTACTTTGGTGGAGGTGGGGGGAGTTGAACCCCCGTCCGAAAGCACTTTAACGGGACTTTCTCCGGGCGCAGACGGTTATTGTGGGGATCTGCTCCCCTGTTCCCCTTCCGGACGGCAAGCCGTCACGCCGGCCGGTCAGGTGAGAGTCATGATGCGTGGGCGGGTCAACTCTTTCCCGCCTCACGGACGCCACATCAACGACGCCTTCCCCGGCCTGTGGCCTCTCCGGTTCAGACGGCCGCCTTTAATTAGGCAGCAACAGCAACAGTGTTGTTGTTATTTAATTTATAAATTGCCCGTTTTATGGCGGTCAGGCGCCGCCGCCCGCTTGTCCCGCCTCCATACCCCCGTCGAAACCGGTACACCCCCTTATCGTCGTCGCAAAGTCCGCTCAACTCCGTTTCCACAACAAGCCTGCGGCTCATTGTGAAAACTGCGTTCGCTCCCTTGCTCCGCCTCTTCGATTCACAAACGCTGCGCTGGTTTGTGAATCGAGTTTAGGGATACGTTTGAGTCTTGGAATTGGGATCACTGTCACGTATCGTAACACATTTCACCGTCGAAATGTGTTACGATTTCGTGACATTTTTGATTTTCAGGTTTTTGCGAATTTTACCATCAGCTTGACCGGGGTGATTTTAGCCAGCACCCGGTAGAACTTATAGAACAGCTTGGGTGTATAAATGGTCCGTCCGGCACGGGCTGCACGCAGGGCGCCTCCGGCCACCCGCACCTGGTCGCAGTAAGGCAGAGTGGCAAACATCTTGGAGTTACCCGTGATGTTGCCCACGTCCAGGAACTCGGTCTTCATGGGGCCGGGGCAGACCGCCGTGACGGTGATGCCCTTGGGCTTCAGTTCCTCCGCCAGACCCACGGTGAAGGAACTGACATAGGCCTTGGTGGAAGAATAGACCGTCATACGGGGATTGGGACAGAAGGAGGCGATGGAGGACACGTTCAGGATGCAGCCGCCGGGGACCATGAAGGGCACTGTGATGTTGGTGACCGCCGTCAGGGCCCGCAGGTTCAGGTCGATCATCCGGGTCTGGGAGGCCGTATCCACCTCGCCGATGTTTCCTAAGTAGCCGCAGCCGGCGTTGTTCACCAGCAGGACCACCTCCGGCTGCTGGGCGCTAAGCTTCTCCTGGAGGGCCATGAAGCTCATGGTGTCACAGAGGTCCATGGAAAGGCACTCCACCTGCTTGTCCGGCAGAGACGCCGCCAGTTCCTCCAGCCGGTCGGCCCGGCGGGCGATGAGCCAGTAGCACTCCACCTCCGGGAACACATCCGCCAGCTGGCGGACGAATTCCCGTCCAAGGCCCGTGGACGCGCCAGTAACGATGGCAGTTTTCATAAGGCCGCCTCCTTTATCAAAATATGTCTCATGTCGCTCCGCCGCCAGAACGGCGGGAACAGGATTTTAGTGAGTTTCGGGCTCGGGATACTCCACGCCCTGGGTATCCACCCGGATGGAGCCGATGACCACGTCCTTTTTGGGCTTGTCGTTCATCATGTTACGCTGGACGCGGGAGATGTCGATGGCAATGTCGGTGCCCTCGGTGATCTGGCCGAAGGCTGCGTACTGGCCGTCCAGGTGGGGGGCGGGGGCCACCATAATGAAGAACTGGCTGCCGGCGGAGTTGGGAGCCATGGTGCGGGCCATGGACAGCACGCCGGTGGTGTGGAGCAGGTCGTTCTGCTTGAAGCCGTTGGCGGCGAACTCGCCGTTGATCTCATAGCCGGGGCCGCCCATGCCGTTGCCATTGGGGCAGCCGCCCTGGATCATGAAGCCGGGGATGACCCGGTGGAAGATCAGGCCGTCATAGAAGCCCTTGTTGGCCAGGGAGATGAAGTTGTTAACGGTGTTGGGGGCCTTTTCGGGGTACAGCTCGCCGGTCATGACGCTGCCGTCCTCCATGGTGATGGTAACAATGGGATTGGACATACTTATCGATTCCTCTCTTTCATGGTGCGGTCGATCTCCCGCTTGGCATCCCGCTTGGCGGTGGCCTCCCGCTTGTCGTAGTTTTTCTTGCCCTTGCACAGGCCAACCTCCACCTTGACCCGGGCGTCCTTGAAGTAGACGCTTAGGGGAACCAGGGTGTAGCCGTCCTGCTTGATGAGGGCGTGGAGCTTGCGGATCTCCCGCTTGTGCATCAGGAGCCGCCGGGTGCGGACAGGGTCCTTGTTGAAGATGTTGCCCTTTTCGTAGGGGGAGATGTGCATGCTGTGGACAAACAGCTCTCCGTCCTTGACGGTGCAGTAGGAGTCCTTCAGGTTCAGTGTGCCGGCCCGGATGGATTTGACCTCCGTGCCGGCCAGCTCAATGCCGGCCTCGTACTTGTCCTCCACGAAGTAGTCGTGGTACGCCTTGCGGTTCTGGGCCGCGATTTTTATGCCCTTTTTCTCCGTGGGGCTCACCTCTTTCACCGGAAAGTTTTTATAGTATAGCACAGCTTATGGAAATCTTCAAGTGTCAGAACAGGGTTGGCATTTTTGCACGCCTGTGCTATAATAACTTGATTTAATATTGTAAGCCGCTTTTCTGAAAAGCAAACAAGAGGTGTCAATTTATGCTGCAACCCAAAGACCTGACTGAGAAGACCCTCAGCCGCGAAGATAAATTCCAGGGCCGCATTCTCAGTGTCCATGTGGATGAGGTGCTGCTGCCCAACGGCAATACCTCCACCCGGGAAGTGGTGGACCACGTGGACGGCGTGGCCGTACTGGCTCTGGACGACCGGAACAACGTGCTGACCGTCACCCAGTACCGTTACGTGTTCGGCAAAACACTTTTGGAGCTGCCCGCCGGCAAGCTGGACCCGGGTGAGGACCCGGTGACCGGCGCCCTGCGGGAGCTGAAGGAAGAGACCGGCGCCGTGCCGGACGTCTTCCTGCCCCTGGGCCGTATCATCCCCGCTCCCGGCTGCTATGGTGAAGTGCTGCATCTGTTCCTTGCCCGGGGGCTCCGCATGGAGGACCAGCATCTGGACCCGGATGAATTTCTGAATGTGGAGCGCATCCCTTTTGAGGAGATGGTCCACCGCTGCCTCACCGGCGAGATTGAAGATGCCAAGACCGTGGCCGCCGTATTGAAAGCCAAGATCCAGCTGAATCTGTAAAGGAGGACTTTATGGACAATCAGAAGACCGTTCTCATCGTGGAGGACGAGAAGAACATCGTGGACATCGTGAAGTTCAACCTCCAGCGGGAGGGTTACCGGACTCTGGAGGCCTACGACGGTCAGGACGGCCTGAACAAGGCCCGGGCAGGAAATCCGGACCTGATCCTGCTGGACGTGATGCTGCCGAAGATGATCGGCTTTGACG
>CAYWYW010000007.1:0-43091 GCA_964462715.1 uncultured Oscillibacter sp. | reverse complement strand
CAGCAGCAGCAGGAGATGGTCCTGGTCATCGGCGAGAACATCAAGGTCCGCCGCTTCGCCCGTTTCGCTGACGGTGTTTCCGTGGCTTACGTCCACGCTGGCGGCAAGATCGGTGTGCTGGTGAACCTGGAGACCGACCTGCCCGCCGAGAAGGTGGAAGAGGCCGGCAAGGACGCCGCCATGCAGATCGCCGCTCTGAATCCCCGTTTCTGGGACAAGACCCAGGTCACTCAGGACGTTCTGGACGAGGAGAAGAAGATTATGATGGTCCAGATGGCCAACGATCCCAAGATGGCCAACAAGCCCGAGCAGGTCCGCGAGAAGATCGTCATGGGCAAGCTGAACAAGTTCTATGCCGAGAACTGCCTGCTGCAGCAGGAGTTCGTCAAGGACAACAGCATGACCGTGGAGAAGTATATCGCTTCCGTGGCCAAGGCTCAGGGCGGCACCATCACCTTCAAGAACGCCGTGCGTTTCGAGAAGGGCGAGGGCATCGAGAAGAAGCAGGAGAACTTCGCTGCTGAGATCGCTTCCATGGTGAAGGGCTGATCGTTTACAAATGTATCAGAGAGACAGGCGCAGCCGCGCCTGTCTCTTTTTTCTCCGATTTTGAATTTTCCTTGTATTTAGTGTTGCAAACTGGTATAATGATCCTATATTTTGGGTCATTATGATTTGGAGTTTGTTATGGCATTTTCACCTCTGCACTATCTGCAAAATCTGCTGCAGGCACTGGACCTTTCCTCTCTGGGAGATGCGGCGCTTCGGGTAGTCGCCGTTTTTCTGTGCCTGACCATCCATGAGACCTGCCATGGCTTGGCGGCCCTGGCGTTAGGAGACCCTACTGCCAAGCGGATGCACCGTCTGTCCCTGAATCCCTTGCGCCATATTGACTGGCTGGGCCTGGTCATGATGTTCGCGGCGGGCTTCGGCTGGGCGAAGCCAGTGCCCGTCAATCCCGGCTATTTCAGAAAGCCCAAGCGGGGGATGGCGGTGACGGCCCTGGCCGGTCCCGTTTCCAACTTTCTGCTGGCGCTGCTGATGCTGGGAATCAGTAAGGTGATTTACCTTTACGTCCCTTATACCCCAATGTGGGAAACTGTTTTTACCTTTTGCCTTTACACGGTGGCGCCACTTTCCGTTGGTCTGGGCTTGTTCAACCTGCTGCCCATCCCGCCCCTGGACGGTTCCAAGGTAGTGGCAGTTCTGCTGCCGGACCGGCTCTATGTCCAGCTGATGCGGTACGAGCGGTACGGTATGATCCTGCTGTTGTTGCTGTCCTGGCTGGGCCTGACGGGCAACCTGATCGGCAACGCCATTATGGGCGTATACGGCTTTTTGCTGAACCTGTTCTTTTGAGGTGTGACTATTGGAAAATCCTGTTTTCAAACTGGAAAAAGTCGTCCGCTCCCGTTCCGAGGAGGAGATGCAGGACTTCGAGGGTCCCCTGGACCTGATCCTGTTTCTGCTGAGCAAGAACAAAATGGAGATCCAGGATATCTCCATCTCCCTGATTTGCGACCAGTACATCGCCTGGCTGGAGCAGCGGCAGAAGATGGACCTGGAGGTGGCCAGTGAGTTCGTCACCATGGCCTCCCATCTGGTGTATATCAAGACCCGGATGCTGCTGTCCATTGAGGACGAGGAGGCCCAGAGCGAGATGGACGCCCTGATCCAGTCTCTGGAGGAGCGGCGCCGCAGCGAAAAATACGTCTGCGTCAAGATGCTGGCAAAGCGGCTGGAGCCCATGGCAGAGTTTGGCCGCAATATCATCACCCGAAATCCGGAGCCGGTGAAGCGGGGAAAAATTTATGAGTACGACCAGGAGAAGGCGGACCTGATCCTGGCCATGGCGGAGATCAGGAGCCGGACTGAGCGGGCGCTGCCGCCGCCCAAGACGGCCTTTCAGGACATTGTCCAGCATGAGCCGTACCCGGTGGAGAGCAAGGCCCGGGAGATTCTGCGGCGTCTGAAAGAGGGCGGCATCACCCGGTTCCGACTGCTGTTCCAGGGGAACCGCAGCCGCAGCGAGGTGGTTGCCACGTTCCTGGCGGTGCTGGAGCTCTGCAAGGCCCGGGTGCTGCATTTAGCCGGTTCCGAGACAGACTGCACCGTCCGTCAGGAGGGCGACCTGCCTGACAATCTGACCTTTTAAGGAGAACATACCATGGAGACCATGGAGATGAAAGAAATAGAATCCGCCATTGAGGGCATCCTGTTCGCGTCCGGGGAGCCTGTCCATGTGGACCGCATCTGCGTGGCCATGGACATGGACCGGCCCACGGTGGAGCAGGTCCTCCAGAAGCTGATGGACTATTACGCTTACGAGCGCCGGGGCATCCGCCTGCTGCATATTGAGGACAGCTGGCAGCTTTGCTCCGCACCGGATTATGCTGATATCATCCGCAGGGCCTTTGAGATCCGGAAGCCCGCCAAGCTGAGCCAGCCCGCTCTGGAGGTGCTGACCATCATCGCCTATTACCAGCCCACCACCCGGGCCTACGTGGACCAGATCCGGGGTGTGGACAGCTCCTATACCATGGGCCTGCTGCAGGAGCGAAAGCTCATTGAGGAGTGCGGACGGCTTCAGGTGCCCGGAAGGCCCCGGCTGTACCGCACCACCAAGCAGTTCCTGCGGGCTTTCCACCTGACCAGCCTGGACGACCTGCCGGAGATGCCGGATCTGGGCGGAGAGGGGCAAATGCGCCTCAGCGATACCGGCGAGGTCATCGACCCTGTTGCGGAAGCGGAAATCGTGGGCGCCGACACCCCGGAGAACGCGGACTTCCCGGCCCCGGAGGACTGAAGTTTCCGGCAGATATCCGAGAAAAAGAGAGGTGAGAGCAGTTGACCGTACTTTGGATTCTGGGCATCCTTGTCCTACTGTTGGTGTGGCTGTGCCTGACTCGGGTGGGAGCACAGGTGACCCTGTCCGGCGGCTCTGCCGTGGTGGATGTCAAATTCGGCCTGTTCCGCATCCGGGTGTTCCCCGGCAAAAAGAAGCAGAAGGCTGCCAAAGAGCAGGCCGCTGAAAAACCGAAAAAAGCCAGGGAAAAGCAAGAAAAACAACCCATGCCAAAGCCAACCCTAAATGATATCAAAGACGCGGTCAGGACCCTGTGGCCGCCTTTGAAGTGGGCTCTGGACCGGACCCGCCGGGGTATCCGCATCCATCCACTGACCGTCAGCCTGATCCTTGGGGGCGCCAATGACCCGGCCGCGGCGGCAAAGCAGTACGGCTATTTACAAGCTGCTATCTGGACGGGGATGCCGGTACTGGAAAAGGTCCTGGATATCCCAGAGCCACATATCCATACAGATATCGACTTTGATGCACCAAAGCCTTTGATCGAGGGGACCGTGGGCATGACCGCCCGCATCGGGACCCTGCTGGGCATGGGACTGGGGATTGCCATTCCGGCCCTCCGCTGGTTCCTGCGGTTCCGAAAAAAAGCAAAGCAAAAACCACCGGCTCCCCAGCCGGCAGCATGATATGAGCGTCTTGCTCTCAGATTCAGAAAGGATGGTTCACAAGATGGATAATACGACGGAGAAGAAAAATCCCCTGACCGAGCTGATGCGCTCCACCATGGATAAGGTCCATGCCATGGCTGACACCAATACCATCGTCGGTCAGCCCATTACTACCCCCGACGGTGTGACCTTGATCCCCATTTCCAAGATCAGCTTCGGCTTCGGCGGAGGCGGCGGAGACTATGGCAAAAACGCCAACGCCAACTTCGGCGGCGGCGCCAGTGCCGGTGTGAAGATCGACCCCGTGGCCTTCCTGGTCATCAAGGACGGCACCACCCGGATGCTGCCTGTGGCGGCCGCGCCTATGAACACGGTGGACCGCATCGTGGATATGGCTCCGGAGATCGTGGAGAAAGTGGAAAAAATTATCGACAAAAAGAAGGAAAAAGAGACCCTCTGAGCGGGGTATACTACCATCACCGTGAACGAATGAGGTGATGGACCATGCCAAAGCGGGCTGCCGCTGTACTGACTCTGGTATTTATACTGTGTAGTATTTTTCCTTGTCATGTAAGAGCCGTGAGTACCTCGGCCTCGGCCGCGATTCTGGTGGACGCGGACAGTGGCCGGGTGCTGTATGAGCAGAACGCGGACGCGAAAATGCTGATCGCCAGCACCACTAAGATCATGACCGCTCTGGTGGCCATCCGGGATGGGAACCTCTCTGACATGGTGACTGTCAAGCGGGAGGCGACTTTGACGGAGGGCTCCTCCATGTACCTGAAGGAGGGGGAGCAGCTGACCCTGGAGACCCTGTTGTACGGTCTGATGCTGTGCTCCGGAAATGACGCGGCAGTGGCCATCGCGGAGCATGTGGGCGGTAGTCAGGCGGGCTTTGTGAAGATGATGAACGAGACTGCCAAGGAGTTGGGCATGGTGCATACCTCCTTTGCCAACCCCAACGGGCTGGACGCGGAGACCCACTATTCCACTGCCAGGGACATGGCCGTGCTGGCCTGCGCCGCCATGGAGAATGAGACCTTTGCCCGGATCGTCTCCACTCGTACCGTCACCATCGGCGGCCGCACCATGAACAACCATAACAAGCTGCTCTCCTGGTCGGAGGGCTGCATCGGACTGAAAACAGGCTACACCAAGGCGGCGGGCCGGACCCTGGTCAGCTGCATGGAAAAAAATGGCCAGCGATTGGTAGCGGTGACGCTGCAGGATGGCAATGACTGGGCCGACCACCAGGCCCTGTATGAATATGGCTTTGCCGCCTATCCTGCCCGGCGCCTGGCGGTTTTGGGACAGCCTCTCCGCCGGGTCCCCGTGGAGGGCGGCGTTCAAAAAAACGTGGCCCTGGTGGCGGTGGAGAGCTTTTTCTGGCCCGTCGCGGATGGGGAGAAGCCGGAAACACGCCTGGAACTCTCCAATTCTCTGACGGCGCCGCTGGCCGCCGGGACCAAGGTGGGACAGGCTGTTTTTACGCTGGACGGCGCGGAAATCGGCCGGGTGGACCTGCTGTGCGGCGAATACGTGGCGCCTAGGGTGGAATCGGCCCTGGCGGCGCTGAAGCTGGCCCGATAGAAGGACTGATATGGAAGAACGACTGCAAAAACTGCTCTCCGCCGCCGGGGTCTGTTCCCGCCGGGCAGCGGAGGATTACATCACCGCAGGCCGTGTGACCGTCAACGGAGAGATGGCGGAGCTGGGACAGCGGGCGGACCCGGACCGGGATGATATCCGGGTGGACGGGAAGCTCCTGGCATCCAGGGCGGAGCCTGTCTATCTGCTTTTGAACAAGCCCCGGGGCTACGTGACCACCCTTTCCGACGAAAAGGGCCGAAAGACTGTGGCGGACCTGGTGCGGGACTGCGGAGCCCGGGTGTATCCCGTGGGGCGGCTGGACCTGGACTCCGAGGGCCTGTTATTGATGACCAACGACGGAGAGCTGATGCAGCGCCTGCTGCACCCCAGCGGTGAGGTCGATAAGACCTATCAGGTTTCCGTATTCGGTCCGGTGGAGGACGCTGCGGAAAAGCTGGCCGCCATCACGGACCTGGAAGGGGAGGCCATCCGCCCCGCCCGGGTGGAGGTCCTGCGGAGGACCCATCAGACAGCGGAGCTGTCTATCACCATCCATGAGGGTAAAAACCGGCAGATTCGCCGCATGTGTGCCGCCTGCGGGCTGACAGTGAAGCGGCTGCGGCGGGTTCGGGAGCATTCTCTGGAGCTGGGCGATCTGCCGTGCGGCAGGTGGCGGTATCTGACAGCAGACGAGGTGGCCGGTCTGAAGGGTCCCTCTGCCGACTGAATCAAGACGTTTGAGCGCGGACCGAGGGGTCCGCGCTCCTGTTTTGCAAGTTTTGCAAAATTTCCTGCAAAAACCGTTTGAATTTTGCAGGGGTTGTGGTACAATACGACAGGATGCGCATGGAGACCTGCGCATTTTCTGTGCGTAAGACGAAAAAGAGAAAGAACAGGGGGAGGGAACGGCCGTGGCAAAAAACATTTTACATACCATTGAAAGCAGTATGAACGGCTTTTCCAAGGGACAGAAACGAATTGCCGGGTACATCCTGGATAATTATGATAAAGCAGCCTTTATGACCGCCAGCAGGCTGGGCAAGCTGGTGGGCGTCAGCGAATCCACGGTGGTGCGGTTCGCCTCGGAGCTGGGCTACGACGGCTATCCCAGTATGCAGAGGGCTTTGCAGGAGATGATCCGCAGCCGATTGACCTCCACCCAGCGCATCCAGCAGGCCGGAGAGCTCTTTGAGCGGCAGGACCTGCTGGGCGCCGTGCTGCAGTCGGACATCGACAAGCTGCGGGAACTGGCCAGCCAGGCGGACCGTAATCAGTTCGACGACGTGGTGGACCGCATCAAAAACGCCCGCCACATCTATATCCTGGGGGTTCGCTCCTCCGCCTATGTGGCCGGATATCTGAACTTTTACATGCACCTGCTGTGCGAGAATGTGACCCTGGTCCAGTCCAACGCCGCCGGGGAAATTTTTGAACAGCTGTTCCGCATCGGTCCCGGGGACGTGATGATCGCCATCAGCTTTCCCCGGTATTCCCGTGTGACCATGAACACTGTCAAATTTGCCCAGGACCGGGGAGCCACCATTATCGCCGTGACGGACAACGAGCTATCCCCGGTGTATCAGATGTCCGATGCGGCCCTGCTGGCCCCCTGTGAGATGATCTCCTTCGTGGACTCCATGGTGGCGCCCCTGTCTTTGATTAACGCCCTGTTGGTGGCGCTGGCCTACCGCATGGGTACCGATGCCTCCAGGACCTTTGAGAAGCTGGAGAATATCTGGAACGAATACGGCGTGTTTGGAAAGATGGATGATGAGTAAACAGATCGTAGTGGTCGGCGGCGGCGCTGCCGGCATGATGGCCGCTATCTGCGCGGCAGAGCGGGGGGCCTCTGTCACCCTGCTGGAGCCCAACGAGCGGCTGGGTAAGAAATTAAATATCACCGGCAAGGGCCGCTGCAATGTAACCAACAACGCGGACCTGGAGACGCTGCTGGCCAATACGCCGAAAAACGGCAAGTTCCTGTACAGCGCCTTTTCCCGGTTCGATGGCCGGGACGCCATGGCTTTCTTTGAAAAGCTGGGGGTGCCCCTGAAAACCGAGCGGGGCAACCGGGTGTTTCCCGTCAGTGACCGTGCCTTTGATATCAGCGGCGCCCTGGAGCGGCGGCTGAAGGCCCTGCGGGTCGCTATCGTCCGGGACCGGGCGGTGCACCTGGAGATCGAAGAGGGAAGCGTCCGGGGCGTCCGGGGCGAGCATAGGGAATATCCCGCCCAGGCGGTCATTCTGGCCACCGGCGGCGTCAGTTATCCCGCCACCGGCTCCACCGGCGAGGGCCACCGCATGGCAGCCGAGGCCGGACACACCGTTACGCCTCTGCGGGGCTCCCTGGTGCCCCTGCGGGAGCAGGGGAATCTCTGTGCCAGGATGCAGGGACTGAGCCTGCGTAACGTAAGCCTGACGGTCTTTGAGAACAATAAGAAGATCTACACGGATTTCGGCGAGCTGCTGTTTACTCACTTCGGTGTCAGTGGCCCCCTGATCCTGTCTGCCTCCGCCCACATGCGGCACTTCGAGAAAAAGGCCTACCGCCTGGAGATCGACCTGAAACCTGCCTTGGATGAGCAGCAGCTGGACAAGCGGCTGCTGTCGGATTTCACCAAATACGCCAACAGTGACTTCTGCAACGCTTTGGACGATCTGCTGCCGCAGAAGCTGATCCCCGTCCTGGTGGAACTGACCGGCATCCCGCTCCATCAGAAGGTCCATGATCTGACCAAGGAGCAGCGCCGTGGATTCCTCCAGCTGCTGAAGCATTTCCCGGTGGCCATTGCGGGCCCCTGCCCGGTGACAGACGCCATCGTCACCTCCGGCGGTGTCAAGGTGGGGGAGATCGACCCGAAAACCATGGAATCGAAGGCTGTAAAGGGATTACACTTTGCGGGCGAAGTGATTGATGTAGACGCCTACACCGGCGGCTTTAATTTACAAATCGCCTGGGCCACAGGCCGGGCCGCCGGTCTGGCGGCGGCAGAGAACGAAACATGACAGGAGAGTGAACCATGCAGACCATCAGCATCGCCATCGACGGCCCCTCCGGCGCCGGGAAAAGCACCCTGGCCCGCAGCATCGCCGCGAAGCTTGGCTATTTATATGTGGATACCGGTGCTATTTACCGCACCATTGGATACTACATTTTTACAAAGGACATCAATCCCAAGGACAAGGCGGCGGTGACCGCCCGGCTGCCGGAGGTCCATGTGGAGCTGACCTACGGGGAATACGGCCTCCAGCACATGCTGCTGAACGGCGTGGACGTGACCAAGGAGATCCGTCTGCCCCAGATTTCCATGTACGCTTCGGCTGTGTCTGCCCATCCCGCTGTTCGGGCTTTTCTTCTGGAAATGCAGCGGCAGCTGGCCCGCACCAACAGCGTGATCATGGATGGCCGGGATATCGGCACCGTGGTGCTGCCGGACGCCGATGTGAAGATATTCCTGACCGCCTCCCCGGAGGCCCGAGCACAGCGGCGGATGCTGGAGCTGGAGCAGCGCGGTACTCCGGAGCCTTTTGAAGCTGTGCTGAAGGATATCCAGGAGCGGGACTGGAACGATTCTCACCGGGCCGTAGCACCTCTGCGTCAGGCTGAGGACGCCGTTCTTCTGGACACCACAGAGCTGACCTTCGCGGAGAGCGAAGCGGCCCTTTTGAACATCATTAAGGAGAAGACCAGATGAAACCCCTGGGTACGTTTTTTGTATTTGCTTATTATGTTGTCGGCCTGGTGTGCCGTATCCTGCATCCCACCACGGTGGAGGGGCTGGAGAATCTGCCGGAGCATGGGGCTTTGCTTTGTCCCAATCACTCCAGCAACTGGGACCCCCTGCTGGTGGTGTTGCAGTTGCCCATCAACTACCGGGTGCACATTATGGCCAAACAGGAGCTGTTCCGCTTCAAACCTCTGGGATGGGCGCTGCGGCATGTGGGCGCTTTCCCCGTCAGCCGGGGCGACAACGACATCCAGGCGGTAAAGACCGCCATCCAGGCCATCAAGGGCGGCGACAACCTGCTGATCTTCCCGGAGGGCACTACCATCCGCAACGGCATCGGCCACACCGACGGCCTGCCGGCCCATGCCAAAAGCGGCGTGGCCGTGATCGGCGTCCGCACCGGGGCCAAGCTGATCCCGGTATTTGTGGACGGGGAGAAGAAGCTGTTCCACCGGACCCGCATCATCTTCGGTAAGCCCTACGTCCCCGTGTACACAGGCCGTCACGGCACTTCCGAGGAGATGCAGAAGATCGCTGACGATATTCTGGCAGAGGCTTACGCCCTGGGCGGTCAGACGGTAGGGGGGGAGCCCCTGTGAAGGTCATCCTTGCGGAGAGCGCCGGGTTCTGCTACGGCGTCCAGCGGGCCGTGGATCTGGCGGAAAAGACGGCGGAGGAGACCGGCGGCTGCTGGATGCTGGGGGATCTCATCCACAACAGTTACGTAGTGGAGGACCTGGCCCGTCGTGGTATCCGGAAAACATCGGACAGCAGTCAGCTTGGCCCCGGAGATACCGTGGTCATTCGCTCCCACGGAGAGCTGAAAAGTGTGCTGGACGGCCTGGAGAGCCGGGGCGTCCGCTGCGTCAATGCCACCTGTCCCAATGTCTGCCGCATCCAGAAGCTGGTGGCTCAGGCGGAGGAGGAGGGGAGACAGCCGGTCATTATCGGCGAGCCCCATCATCCCGAAGTCATCGGCATCGCCAGCTGGTGCCGCCATCCCCTGGTTTTCGAGGGACCGGAGGCAGTAAAGATGTGGCTTGAAGCCGACCCAAAAAACCGGGAAACCCCTGTGACAGTGGTGGCCCAGACCACCTGTATCCGTGAACTTTTTGAAACTTCTTGGAAAATCCTAAAAAAAGAGTGTACAAACGCAAAAATATTTGATACAATATGCAATGCTACGCATAAGCGTCAGACAGAGGCGGCCTCTATCGCCGCTGAAGTGGACGTGATGGTCGTGGTGGGAGACCGTAAAAGCGCCAACACCAAACATTTGACGGAAATTTGTATGAAGAGATGCCCCCGTGTCCTCCAGATCGAGAACGCGGACGAGCTCTCGCTGGATTTCTTCCATGGTTGCTCTGTTGTGGGCCTTACGGCCGGCGCCTCCACACCTGCTGGCATTATTAAGGAGGTATATGCAACGATGAGCGAAGAAATCAAAGTGGCCGAGGGCAAAGAGGAGTCCTTCGAGGAATTACTGAATCAGTCTTTCAAAACTTTAAATACAGGAGAGAAGGTAACCGGCATCGTCACGGCCATCACTCCCACCGAGGTTCAGGTGGATGTGGGCGCCAAGCAGTCCGCTTACATCAAGCTCAGCGAGCTGAGCGATGATCCCAGCGCCAAGCCCGAGGATATCGTCAAGATCGGCGACGAGATCGAGACCTACATTGTCCGCGTCAACGACGTGGAGGGCTATGCCGAGCTGTCCAAGAAGCGCCTGGACGCCGTGAAGGTCTGGGAGAACATTGAGACCGCTGTCGAGGAGAAGGCCGTGCTGGAAGGCACTGTCACCGAGGAGAACAAGGGCGGCATCGTGGTGTCCGTCAAGGGCGTTCGCGTATTCGTGCCCGCTTCCCAGAGCGGTATGCCCCGCGGCGCTGACCTGTCCGAGATGAAGGGTCAGAAGGTCCAGCTGCGCATCACCGAGGTCAACCGTGCCCGCCGCCGTGTGGTGGGTTCCATCCGCAGCGTCACCGACGAGGCCCGCAAGGCCGCTCAGGAGGCTGTCTGGAGCACCATCGAGGAAGGCAAGCACTACACCGGCACCGTGAAGTCCATGACCAGCTATGGCGTGTTTGTGGACATCGGCGGCGTGGATGGTATGGTACATATCTCCGAACTTAGCTGGAGCCGCATCAAGACCCCCGCTGAGGTCTGCAAGGTTGGCGACACCATGGACGTGTACGTCATCTCCTTCGACGCCGAGAAGCGCAAGATCTCCCTGGGCTGCAAGGACCACAGCGTGGATCCCTGGACCAACTTCATGAACAAGTACAGCGTGGGTGACGTGGCCGAGGTCCGCATCGTCAAGCTGATGACCTTCGGTGCTTTCGCCGAGGTCGTGCCCGGTGTGGACGGTCTGATCCACATCTCCCAGATCGCTGACCGCCGCATCGAGAAGCCCGAGGACGTTCTGTCCGAGGGTCAGATCGTGGAGGCCAAGATCACCGCTGTGGACGAGGAGAAGAAGAAGATCTCCCTGTCCATCCGCGCTCTGCTGGCTCCCGCCGCCGAGGAAGCCGAAGAGGCTCCCGTGGAGGAGTAAGTTCCGTCTGCAAAGATGCAGGCCCCGAAAGGGCCTGCATCTTTTTTGAAAAAACTTGTGATTTTTTTCACGTTTTCATTGCAATCTCTTTCTACACCTGTTATAATCTTGACAATGTGAGTTTTAACGCAGATAAATTGCAATCGTAATAGGAGGAAGTACAATGAGCTATCAGGAAGAATATCAGCAGAAACTGAGAACCGCCGACGAGGCTGTTCAGGTGGTCAAGTCCGGTGACTGGCTGGATTACGGCTGGAGCATCTGCACTGCCAACGCCTTGGACAAGGCCCTGGCCAAACGTGCGGAGGAGCTGACCGACGTCAACATCCGCGGCGGTATCCTGACCCGCCGTCCCGCCATTTTTGACGTTCCCAATGTAGCCGATCATTTTACCTGGAACTCCTGGCACATGTCCGGCATTGAGCGGAAGGCCATCAAGGAGGGCTTCTCCTATTATATCCCTCTGCGCTATTCCGAGCTGCCCGGCTACTACCGCAACTGCATCAAGACCCTGGACGTGGCCATGTTCCAGGTGGCTCCCATGGACGAACACGGCTATTTCAACTTCGGCCCCGGCGGCTCTCACCTGAAGGCCGTCTGCGACTGCGCCAAGACCGTCATCGTGGAGGTCAACAAGAATATGCCCGTCTGCCTGGGCGGCTTTGAGAACTGCGTCCACATCAGCGAGGTGGACATGATCGTGGAGGGCGAGAATCCTCCCATGGAGACTCTGGGCGGCTCCGGCGAGCCCTCCGAGGTGGATATGGCCATTGCCAACCTGGTGGTGCCCGAGATCCCTGACGGCGCCTGCCTGCAGTTGGGCATCGGCTCCGTACCCAACACCATCGGCAAGATGATCGCCAAGAGCGACCTGAAGGATCTGGGCGTGCACACCGAGATGTACGTGGACGCTTTCGTGGATATGGCCGAGGCTGGCAAGCTGACCGGCGCCTGCAAGCCCTTTGACAAGGGCCGCCAGGTCTACGCTTTCGCCGCAGGCTCACAGAAGCTGTATGACTATATCAATAACAACCCCGCCTGCATGGCGGCTCCCGTCAGCTATGTCAACGACATCGCCCGGGTGTCCCAGATCGACAACTTCATCTCCATCAACGGCGCCGTGGACATCGACCTGTACGGCCAGGTGTCCTCCGAGTCCTCCGGTACCAGCCACATCTCCGGCGCCGGCGGCCAGCAGGACTTCGTCATGGGCGCGTATCTCGCCAAGGGCGGCAAGAGCTTCATCTGCTGCTCCTCCACCGTGATGGACAAGAAGACCGGCAAGCTCCAGTCCCGTATCCGTCCCACGCTGCTGCAGGGCTCCATCGCCACCTGCACCCGCACCAACCTCCACTGGCTGGTGACAGAGTACGGCAAGTTCAACGCCAAGGGCAAGTCCACCTGGGAGCGTGCCGAGGGCCTCATCAGCATCGCCCATCCCCAGTTCCGGGAGGAACTGATCGCGGAAGCCGAGAAAATGCACATTTGGCGCCGCTCCAACAAGAAGTAAATATCTGTTTTTCGCGATTTGGCGGGCGGCTTGTGGGCCGTCCGCCGCTTTTTCTGCCTGTTTTGCAAAAAATGTTCTAAATTTTAAGAAAATAGCTTGTAAAACACCTGAAAAGTCGGTATAATATGCCTGTATCAGGAACATCATGGAAAAATAGGCCGACAGAGCGGGAACCAGTCACCGCGCGGACAGGAAAGGAAAAGGACTTGCCATGTTCAGCATTGGGGATCTGGTCGTGCATCCCATGCACGGCGCCGGCGTTATCGACAATATCATCCAGGAAAAGGTCGCGGGTGTTACAAAGGAGTACTATGTCTTCAAGATGCCCATGGGCGGTCTCGTTCTGAAGATCCCGGTAGCCAACAGCGGCGCCATTGGCGTCCGTGCCATCATCACGCCTGATGAGGCCCAGACGCTGCTGGGCGCTATCCCCGCTCTGCCTGTAGAGGCCAATGCGAACTGGAACAAGCGTTACCAGGAGAATATGCTGCGCCTGAAAAGCGGGGACCTCTATGAGGTGGCTCGGGTGGTGAAGGCTCTGATGCACCGTGAGGCCCAGCGTGGACTCTCCACGGGGGAGCGGAAGATGCTCCATATTGCCAAGCAGATCATGATCTCCGAGATCGTGCTGGCCCAAAAGAGTGACTATCAGGATGTAGAGCGCCGGCTGGACCGCGCCATGATGCAGCTGCCGGTTCCCATGTGAGATATCCGGAAGGAAGGAAACCATGCTATCGTTTTTAAAAAAAGTAAAGGAGCGGCGCCGCCCCCGGTGCGCGGCGCTGGTGGCCGCTGCCGGCAGCTCCAGCCGCATGGGCGGCGTCAATAAGCTGCTGGAGCCTCTGGACGGCATTCCCGTGCTGGTCCGGACGCTGACGGCTTTGCAGAATGCCGGGATGGTGGATGAGATCGTGATAGCCACCAGGGAAGAGGACCTGGTGGAGATCTCCCGGCTCTGCCATACATACGGTATCACAAAATGTACCAAGGTAGTCCGGGGCGGCGAGACCCGGGCCCATTCTGTGCTGTTGGCCGCCCTGGAGGCGGCTCCGGAGACGGAGCTGCTGGCAGTGCAGGATGGCGCACGTCCCCTGGTGACACCCAAACTGATCGACGATGTCATCACGGCGGCGGTCCGCTGCGGTGCCGCGGCCCCCGCGGTCCCGGTGAAGGACACCGTCAAGGTGGTCCGTGACGGCGGCGCCGTGGAGGAGACCCTGGACCGGAGCGCCCTGCGGGCTGTCCAGACCCCACAGGTCTTTGAGGCCAGCATTCTGAAAGCGGCCCTCCAGGACGCCCTGGAGAAAAACCTCCCCATCACCGATGACTGTTCCGCCGTGGAGCAGCTGGGTAAGGTAGTCTTTCTGGTGGAGGGAGACGAGGAAAACCTGAAGATCACTACGCCTATGGACCTGATCCTGGCGGAGGCGATCCTGCGGGACAGGGAGGATCGGGCATGACAAATCTGCGCATTGGACATGGGTATGATGTGCACCGCCTGGTGGAGGGACGGCGGCTGATCCTGGGAGGTGTGGACATCCCCTGGGAAAAGGGCCTGCTGGGCCATTCCGACGCCGACGTGCTGGTCCATGCCATTATGGACGCCCTGACCGGCGCTGCACGGCTGGGGGACATCGGCAAGCTGTTTCCGGACACAGACCCTGCCTACGCCGGCATCTCCAGCATCAAGCTGCTGCGGGAGGTGGGCCGGCTGCTGGGAGAGAAGGACTTTGCGGTGGTGAACATCGACGCTACCCTTCTGGCCCAGGCTCCTAAGGTGGGCCCTTACCGCCCCCAGATGGCGGCCAACGTGGCGGAAGCCCTTGGCATTGGCCCGGAGCAGGTCAACATCAAGGCCACCACCGAGGAAGGCCTTGGCTTCACCGGAGACGGCTCCGGCATGGCGGCCCACGCGGTGGTGCTGCTGGAAAAAACAGGTGCATAAACTGCAGCGGACTTTCGTTGTGAAAGTCCGCTGTTTTTGTCTCTCCCGGAACGCGCCGCTCTGAACCGGCATAGACTGTGCAGAGAGGAGGAGTGTCTGTGGAGCACTATTTGATCCTTGCCCGGTCTGTCACCTATGCCCAGCGAATGCAGCGGGCCCTGGAGAAGACCGGCATCCGCTGCCAGATCTTTCGCGCACCCAGGGACTTGACAGACCTGGGCTGCGCCTATGTCCTGCGGCTGGCCGTCGCTGACTTGCCCCAGGCCCTGATCGCCATTCACAGGGAAGCATTGGACCCTGTTCAGATATTTTTGTACCAGAAAGGCACCTACCGGGAGGTGGCCCCATGATCTATTTGGACAGCGCAGCCACTACGTTTCAAAAGCCGCCCGCCGTAGCCGCCGCCATGCAGCGGGCCCTGGCAACCATGAGCTCCCCGGGGCGGGGCGGCCACCCAGCCGCCATGCGGGCGGCGGAGACAGCCTTTGCCTGCCGCAGCGAGCTTGCGGAGCTGTTTTCCGTGTCCAACCCGGAGCGTGTGGTATTCACCATGAACGCCACTCACGGGCTGAACATCGCCATTAAAAGTCTGGTGCCGCTTGGGGGAAAGGCCGTGGTCTCCGGCTATGAGCACAATGCCGTCACACGGCCGCTGCTGGCTATGAACGCCCGGGTCTCCGTGGCCTCCGGACCGCTGTTCAAGCCGGAGGCTATCACTGCCGCTTTTGACCGGCTGGTGACACCGGACACTGACGCGGTGATCTGCAACCATATCTCCAACGTGTTCGGCTTTATTCTGCCCATAGAGGATATCGCGGCTATCTGCCGCAAACGGAATGTCCCACTGATCGTGGATGCCTCCCAGTCGGCGGGAGTCCTGCCGCTGGATATGACGGCGCTGGGGGCGGCTTTCATCGCCATGCCCGGCCATAAGGGCCTGTACGGTCCCCAGGGGACCGGTGTTCTGCTGTGCGGCGAGGATATATCGGTGCACACGCTGCTGGAAGGGGGGACCGGGAGTCTCTCTATTCATCAGGAGATGCCAGACTTCCTGCCGGACCGGTTGGAAGCAGGCACCCACAACATGCCCGGCATCGCGGGGCTGCTGGAGGGCGTCCGGTATGTGAAGCGGCGGGGGATGGATACCATCTGTCTGCGGGAGCGCCAATTGACCCTGCTGCTGGCGGAAGGACTGCGGACCATTCCGGGCCTGCGGGTCTATGCCCTGCCAGGGCTCCGCCAGCAGGCAGGGGTGCTGTCCGTAGTGCCCGAAACACAGGACGTGGAGATCCTGGGGGAGGGACTGGCGGAGCGGGGCATCGCCGTCCGCGCCGGTATCCACTGTGCGCCCTTTGCCCACCGCACGGCGGGGACCCTGGAAACGGGCACGGTCCGCCTGAGTGTCTCCGACTTCAACACCCCGGCGGAGGTGTATCGGACCCTTGATGTGTTCCGTGGACTTCTGCGGTGATTTTCTGAACAGTCCGTGAATTTTCCCCCGATTCACCTTGCAATTGACAGCCATCTTTTATATAATAAGAAAACGAATGTAATCCGGTCCGAAAGGAATGAAGACGTTTCCATGGATCTGAAATTAATGGAATTACCAGCCGATATCGGCCGCTATCTGCTGACCCTGCAGGTGACGGATATCCTGGATATCGGCATCATGGTATTTGTGATGTACCACCTGTTCCTGCTGGTGCGGAGCACCAAGGCCGCCAGTCTGCTGAAGGGCCTGTTCGTATTCCTGGCGGCTCTGGTGCTGTCCGGTCTGCTGCAGTTGAACGGGATCAACTTCATTTTGAGCCGTATGGTGGAGTGGGGCGTTCTGGCGCTCATCATCCTGTTCCAGCCGGAGATCCGCCGGATCCTGGAGGAGATGGGCAGCCGCCGCTTCATGGCCTTCTTCACCCACTCGGAGGTCTCGGGCAGCATGGAGCAGACCATCAGCCAGACAGTGCTGGCCTGCACGGAGATGTCCCAGTCCCGCACCGGTGTGCTGATCGTGTTCGAGCGGGAGATCCTGCTGGACGACATGGTCCGCAGCGGCACGGTGCTGGATGCTTCCGTTTCCAGCGAGCTACTGAAAAACATCTTCTTTGTCAAGGCACCCATGCACGACGGCGCCGTCATCGTCCGGCAGGGCCGGGTGCTGGCCGCTGGCTGCATGCTGCCCCTCAGCAAAAACGTGAATCTGAGCCGTGATCTGGGCATGCGTCACCGGGCGGGCATCGGCATGAGTGAAAACTCCGACGCGGTGGTGGTCATCGTGTCGGAGGAGACCGGCTCCATCTCCGTGGCCATCGGCGGCATGCTGAAGCGCCATCTGAAGCCGGAGACTCTGGAGAACCTTCTGCGGAACGAATTGCTGCCGCAGGACGAGGACGAATCGGACAAGCAGAAGTTCAGCCTCGCGGGTCTGCTGCGCGCCAAACAGAACGGAGGTGCGGACAATGCAGAATGAGCAAGGGAAAAAGCGGAAAGTACTTTACATCCTGCTGGCCCTGTTGGTGGCGGTCTCCATGTGGATCTACGCCGACGAGTTCGGCAACAACGGCGGACACCGCGTCATTGAGAAGACCATCACGGACATCCCTGTGAATTACAACGGGGAGAGCAAGCTGGCGGACCGGGGATTGATGCTTCTTGAGGACGGGACTACTGTCACCCTGGATGTCACAGTCAAGGGCGGACGCCGCCAGGTATCCCGTCTGGAGCAGAATGATATCACCATCAATGTGGACCTCTCCAATGTAGAGAAGGCCGGCGTCCAGCAGGTGCCCTGCGCCTTCTTCTATGATGACGATAAATTTTCTGGCGATATGTCCAGAAAGCCCAGCAGCAACCAGGTGACTGTAAACATCAGCGAACTGAACCGCCGCATCGTGGACATTCGCTGCGAGCTCTCCGGCCATGTGGCGGACGGCTATTCCGCCGGACAGCTACAGCTGTCCCAGGACACGCTGGAAATTCGGGGGCAGGCCAAGGACATTGACCCCGTCAGCTATGTGAAGGTGGTCCTGGATGTTGGGGACGGTGCCGAGGAGACTGTCTCCCAGGAACTGACCTTCCAGTATTATGATAAAAACAATAAACAGCTGAACAGCGCCAACATCCATCCCACGGTGGACAGTATCCTGGCGACTCTGCCGGTCTTTGTGACCAAGGAGCTGAAGCTGGTGGTGGACTTCAAGGAGTCTCCCGGCGCCAGAAAATCGAACCTGGATTATGAGATCAGACCCAGTACCATCGTGGTTTCCGGCGATGCCGCAGCCCTGCGGAATGTTGATACGGTTGTTCTTGGCGAGCTGGATCTGCTGGACCTGTTGGGCAAGGATACCACCAGCCACACCTATCCCATCATCATCCCAGACGGCTGCCAGAATCTCAGCGGCGTCACCCGGGCCACGCTGGACGTCAGCTTTGCCGACATGACCAACGCTGATGTTACCACCCAGCAGTTCACCTATGCCAACCTGCCCAGCGGGAAGCGGGTGGACATCCTGACCCAGGAGCTGACGGTCCGCGTGTTCGGTACCACGGCGGATGTGGAGGCGATCACAGGCGAGCAGATCACCGTGGTGGCTGACCTCACCAACTACTCCGCCGCCTCCGGCACCTATACGGTCCCCGCCATCGTGGAGGTGGCCTCCAGTGCCGGAGATCTCGGCGTCAGCGGAAATTATCAGGTCCAGGTCCGTATCCGCGAGCCCCATGAGCCGCTTCCGGAGGAACCCTCAACAGAGGAGCCGGGACAGGGCACGGAAGCCGCGCCCGAAGCATGAACACAGGAGTAATGTACCATGACCCAAATCGCAACTGTTGAATGTATTCTTGATCCCAACCATGCCGTGATTTCCGTTCCCCGGAAATCCGCCTGCGGCCATGACTGCGAGGAGTGTGCCGGCTGCGGCGTCTCCGGCGCGGCTGTCAAGGCCAAGGCCGCCAACCCCATCGGTGCTCATCCCGGGCAGAAGGTGGTGGTGCAGAGCGACACCCAGAAAATGCTCCGCATCGTAGCGCTGGTCTATGCCACCCCGGTGGTCCTGTTCCTGCTGGGCTATCTGGCAGCCTTCTTCCTGGGGGCTCAGGTGGCTGTGCAGTATACGACAGCCGTTGTCGGCTTTATTATCGGCATCGTGGCTGCTATCCGTTATGACCGGCATTTGAAGGCGAAAGGCGGCTTGTCTTTCACCATTGTCCGGCTCTTCTGACCCAGTGTTCGGATACGTCAGACCACCCTTGGGCGCATTGTCCCAGGAGGAGACAGACCGGTTCCGGCGCATTTACTGCGGCCTTTGCCACACCCTGGGGCGGCGGTACGGTACGGCGGCCCGGTTCATCCTGAATTACGATTTCACCTACCTGGCCATCCTGCTCTCGGAGCGGGAGGAGGGCCCCTCCGGGAATGCCCGGTGCCTGGTCCATCCTATCCACTCCCATGGTTTTCTGGTGGAAGATCCCGCCATGGAACTGGCTGCTGATGAGAGTGTGATCCTGGCCTACTGGCAGCTGCGGGACGGCGTGGCGGACCACGACTGGCTCCACGGTCTGAAATACCGAAGTCTCTCCGCCATTCTGGAGCCTGCCTACCGAAAGGCAGCGGGCCTGCGCCCCGGCTTTGACCTGGCGGTCCGCCGGCAGCTGGACCTGCTTGCCCAACTGGAAGCGGAGCAATGCTCCTCCATTGACCGGGCGGCGGATGCCTTCGCGGTGCTGCTGGGCAGCGCCGCCGGAGAGGTGGAGGACCCTGTCCGGCGCCGGGTGCTAGAGCAGTTGCTTTATCATCTGGGCCGCTGGGTCTACTTGATCGACGCGGCGGATGATCTGAAAAAAGACACGGCTTCCGGGAATTATAATCCCGTGGCGCTGCGGTTTGGCCTGGCGGACGGAGTGTGGGACCCGGAGAGCCGCCGGGAATTCACCACCACGCTGGACCATTCCATCCACATGATGGCCACGGCCTTTGAGCTGTGGGACTTCGGCGTCTGGACGCCGCTATTGTCGGAAACGATCTATACCGGCCTGTTCCAGATCGGAAAGGCCGTTCTGGACGGGACCTTCCGCACCATGGAGCGCGGAGCAGATAGAAAGAAACAGAAGAATGTTGAGGAGACCACATGAACGATCCCTATCAAACACTTGGTGTATCGGAAAACGCCTCGGATGAAGAAATCAAAAAGGCATACCGTGATCTGGCCCGGAAGTACCACCCGGACAACTACCATGACAATCCTCTGGCGGACCTGGCGCAGGAGAAGATGAAGGAGATCAACGCCGCCTACGAGGAGATCAACCGCCGGCGGAGCGGAGGGAGCCGTGCTTCCGGCGGTAGTTACGGCGGATACCAACAGCAGT
This sequence comes from uncultured Oscillibacter sp., assembly GCA_964462715.1. Taxonomy (GTDB): domain Bacteria; phylum Bacillota; class Clostridia; order Oscillospirales; family Oscillospiraceae; genus Oscillibacter. The sequence goes on along the minus strand of CAYWYW010000007.1, from coordinate 22,929 downwards.
ACGGCCAGTATCAGAGCCGCAGCAGCAGTTCCGTCCTGCAGCAGGTGCGCATTGCCATCCAGACCGGCGACCTCAGCCGCGCCGAGGCGTTGCTGGCCAATTACAGCGACCACAACCCGGAGTGGAATTTCCTGCGGGGCGCTGTCTGCTACCGGCGGGGCTGGATGGACGAGGCCAAGCGGTATTACCAGACCGCCTGCCAGATGGAGCCGGGCAATCCAGAGTACCGGCAGGCCCTGGAGTTCATGGAGAAGGGGACCCAGTCCGCTTACCGTCCGGGCGGACAGCAGTTCGGTACGGATGTATGCACCGGAAATCCCTGCATACCCCTGTGCTGTCTCTGGACGCTATGCAATGGCGGCGGATACTGGTTCTGTTGCTGAGAATAGGGAGGAAGAAAACGTGATCAAGAGCATGACCGGCTACGGCCGGGCGAAAGAGATTTTGAACAAGCGGGATATCACCGTGGAGGTCCGGTCTGTCAATAACCGCTATCTGGACTGCACGGTGAAGATGCCCCGGATGTACAGCTTCGCCGAGGACGCCATCAAGCAGCATGTCCAGCAGGCCATTTCCAGGGGCAAGGTGGATGTGTTTATCACCGTGGACGCCTCTGCCGCCGATGTAGCGAAGGTCACCGTCAACCGTGAGCTGGCGGCCCAGTACGCCAGCGCTTTGCAGGAGCTGGCGGAGGTGGCCGGAACGGCTTCCGCCGTGACGCCGGAGCAGCTGGCCCGGTTCCCGGACGTTCTGACCGTCACCAAGGCGGATGAGGACCTGGAGACCGTCAGCGCCGACATCTGCGCCGTCCTGGATGACGCCTTAACAGCTTATAACGCTATGCGGGCCGTGGAGGGCGCCAAGCTGGCGGAGGACATTGGAAACCGCCTGACCAATATTGAGAACTACACCAGCCAGGTGGAGGAGCGCTCTCCCCAGACTGTGGCGGAGTACCGGGCCAAGCTCACCGCCCGGATGCAGGAAGTGCTTCAGAGCACCACCATCGACGAGCAGCGCATCCTGACCGAGGCTGCCATCTACGCCGACAAGGTGGCCGTGGACGAGGAGACCGTCCGCCTGCGGAGCCACGTGGCCCAACTGCGGACCATGATCGCCTCTGATGAGCCCATGGGCCGAAAGATGGACTTCCTGATCCAGGAGGTCAACCGCGAATCCAACACCATCGGCTCCAAGTGCAACGACGTGGCCATCGCCCAGGTGGTGGTGGGCCTGAAGGCCGAAGTGGAGAAGATGCGTGAACAGGTCCAGAACGTGGAGTAACGCCATGAAGCTCATCAACATCGGATTTGGAAATATGGTATCCCAGGACCGGCTGGTTGCTATCGTCAGCCCGGATTCCGCTCCCATCAAGCGCATGGTCCAGGAGACCCGGGAGCGGGGGATGCTGATTGACGCCACCTACGGCCGCAAGACCGCGTCCATCTTCATTATGGACAGCGACCATGTGATCCTGTCGGCGCTTCCGCCGGAGAAGTTTGGCCCGCTGGATGGCAATACGGAGGAGAAAGCATGACTAAGGGAAAAACCTTTGTTGTTTCCGGCCCCTCCGGGGTCGGAAAAAGCACGGTGCTCAGCGCCCTGCTGGAGCGTCGGAAAAACCTCTATTTTTCCGTCTCCGCCACCACCCGGGACCCCCGTCCCGGAGAGCTGGACGGCATCCATTATCACTTCATGGACGTGGAGTCCTTCCGTAAGTGGATCGCCATGGACCAGTTTCTGGAGTACGCGGAGTACGTGGGGAACTTCTACGGAACCCCCAAGCGCTTTGTGGATGAAGCCATGGACCAGGGCAAGGACGTCATCCTGGACATTGAAGTCCAGGGCGCCATCCAGGTCACCAGCAAGCGGCCGGACACCGTGCGCATCTTCATCGCTCCCCCCAGCTGGGCGGAGCTGGAGCGCCGCCTGACGGAACGGGGTACCGACAGCCAGGACAAGATCCAGAAGCGCCTGCTGCGGGCCAAGGTGGAATTCCAAACCGCCCACACCTATGATTATTTCGTCATCAACGACACCGTGGAGAACGCGGTGAACGAATTGGACGCCATTATGACCGCCGAGCACTGCAAGCCCAAGGAGCGCATGGCGATCCTCAGCGGCAAATAACCCCATCAAAAATTTCAGCCTGAAAGGCAGAATGGAAGTAGAGTATTATGATGCTGTATCCCGCAATGAACAAGCTGACAAGCTATGTCCCCAACCGCTATATGCTGGTGAACGTGGTGGCCCGCCGGGCCCGCCAGATCGCCGAAACCGCCGAGGAGACCGGCGAGCATCTGGACGAAAAGCCCGTGACCATGGCTATCAACGAGGTGGCTGAGGGCAAGCTGGACGCCAGCCACATGGATCTGACCATCGAGGAATAACACGCGTAAGACAATAGGGGAGGGGCGAGGCATGGAGACCGCTGTCATTGTAAAAGTCGCGGTCAGCGCCGCGCCCTATTCCATTGATAAGCCCTATGACTACCTGGTGCCGGAGCCGCTGCTGGAGGCGGCGGTCCCCGGCGTCCGGGTGACCGTGCCCTTCGGTCGGGGCAACCGGAGCTCCGAGGGCATCATCCTGGCACGCACCACGGGAGAAAAGTCTCAGGGTCTGAAGTCCCTGGCGTCGGTGCTGGACCGGGAGCCGGTTCTGGACGCTGACGGTATCGCTCTGGCCCTCTGGATGCGGCAGCGGTACTTCTGCACGCTTTTTGAGGCCGTGAAAACCATCCTGCCTGCCGGACTTTGGTACCGCTTTCAGGAGACCTGGCGTCTGGCGGCCCCGGAGATGGACCGGGAGACAGCAGATGCGCTGGCATCCTCCGTCCACCGGGCCGGGGGCGTGCTGGATGTGCTGTATGCCTGCGGCGGCAGCGTCGGGCTGGAAATCCTGCGGGACGCCTGCGGTGAGGAGGTATCCGCTACATTGAAGGCCCTGCAGAAGGCTGGCGTAGTGGCCTGTGAGACATCTGCTAAACGCAGGATCAGCGACAAGACCCGCCGTATGGTGGAGCTTGCCGTCAGCGCCGAGGAGGCGCTGGTGATCACGGAGCCCAAGCGCCGCAGCGCCCCTATGCGGCATGAGGTGGTGCGCCTGCTGGCCGCTACGGGACGGGCCTCCGGCGCGGATATCTGCTATTTTACCGGTGCCTCCATGCAGACCCTTCGGGGACTGGAGAAAGCCGGCATCGTGTCGTTTACGGAGGAAGAGGAACTGCGTGTCCCGGTACCCCAGCAGGTAGAGCCGGGGGCGCCCATCGTCCTGAACGGAGAGCAGCAGGCAGCCTTTGACCGCATTTGTGCCCTGACAAAGAGTGGAAAACCGGAGGCAGCCCTTTTATACGGCGTCACCGGCAGTGGAAAGACTCAGGTCTATCTTCGGCTGGTTCAGGAAATACTGGACCAGGGGAGGACCGCTATGGTCCTGGTGCCGGAGATCGTCCTGACCCCGCAGATGATGCGGAAATTTTCCTCCTACTTCGGAGAGCAGGTGGCCATGCTCCATAGCTCCCTCCGCATGACAGAACGCTACGACCAGTGGAAGCGCATCCGCAGGGGAGAGGTCCGCGTGGTTCTGGGAACCCGCTCCGCCATCTTCGCCCCACTGAAAAACCTGGGGCTGGTGATCCTGGACGAGGAGCAGGAGGGCAGCTACCAGTCGGAAAATCCGCCCCGGTATCATACCCGGGACATCGCCAAATACCTCTGCGCCCGGCAGAATGCCACGCTGCTGCTTGGTTCTGCCACCCCGTCGGTGGAAACCGCCTGGGCGGCGGAATCAGGCGCCTATCAGCAGGTTGTGCTTCGGCACCGCTACAACGCCCACAGCCTGCCCCAAGTCACCATCGCGGACCTGCGGCAGGAGATCCGGGCGGGCAATCCGGGGCTTATCGGCGCGGACCTGCGCCGGGAGCTGGAGGAAAACCTCAGCCGGGGCGAACAGAGCATCCTCTTTTTAAACCGGCGGGGCAACAGCCGGATGCTTCTCTGCGGCGAGTGCGGCCATGTGCCGGAATGTCCCCGGTGCAGCGTCCCTCTGACCTATCACTCCGCCAATGGGCGGCTCATGTGCCACTACTGCGGCCACTCTCAACGGGCCCCGGAGGCTTGTCCGGAGTGCGGCGGTATTATGAAGCATGTGGGCACCGGCACCCAGAAGGTGGAGGAGGAGCTGCGGGAGCTGTTCCCGGAAGCTGGCATTCTGCGGATGGACGCGGACACCGCCTCCGGCGGCCACGAGAAGCTGCTGCGGCAGTTTGAATCGGAGCGTATCCCCATTCTGCTGGGCACCCAGATGGTGGCCAAAGGGCTGGACTTTGAAAACGTGACCCTGGTAGGGGTCCTGTCGGCGGACACGTCCCTGTATATCGACAACTACCGGGCCGCGGAACGGACCTTCAGCCTGCTGACGCAGGTGGTGGGCCGGGCCGGCCGGGGCGGAAAAACAGGACGGGCCGTCATCCAGACCTACACGCCTGGGAATGAGGTCATTCTCAGCGCCTCCCAGCAGGACTACGACCGTTTTTATGAGAGCGAGATTCGTCTGCGGAAGCTGCGGCGGTATCCACCCTTCGCGGACCTGTTCACCTTCACGGTGTCAGGCCCAGAGGAGGGGACGGTGCTGCGGGCGGCAGCAGGCGTCCGGGAGACCCTGCGGCGGCTCTGTGCTTTACCGGGACTGGCGGCCTCTCAGCCGGAGATACTGGGCCCTGCCCCCGCACCTGTTCTGAAGCTCAATAACCGCTACCGCTACCGTGTTCTTCTGGTTGGCCGCAATGACAAGGCCACCCGGGAACAGGTCAGCTGGCTTTTGAAGGAATTTGCAACGGACCGCGCCAACCGCGGGTTAAATATGTTTGTAGACTGCAACACCATGGAGTGAGCAGTCAAGGAGGTAATCACGATGGCACTGCGTAAAATCGTCACCCAGGGGGAGCCCTGTCTCAACAAGGTCTGCCGCCCTGTCACGGAATTCAATTCCCGTCTCCATGCCCTGCTGGACGACATGCAGGACACTCTGGCGGACGCCAACGGCGCCGGTCTGGCCGCACCCCAGGTGGGCGTCCTGCGGCGGATCTGCATCGTCATGGACGAATATTCCGGGGAATATCTGGAGCTGGTGAACCCGGAGATCATTGCCCAGAGCGGTGAGCAGACCGGTCTGGAGGGCTGTCTCAGCGTTCCCGGCAAGTGGGGCATCGTCACCCGGCCCAATGTGGTGCGGGTACGGGCGCAGGACCGGGACGGCAACTGGTTCGAGGCTGAGGGAGAGGGCATGAACGCCCGCTGCTTCTGCCACGAGATCGAGCATCTGGACGGCCACCTGTATGTGGAGCACATCGACCACTTCCTGTCCGAGGACGAGCTGCGGGAATACCTGGAGCGGGAAGAGGCCGAGGCGGCTGCCGCGGAAGAGGAAGGGGTATAAGTATGCGCATTTTGTTCATGGGCACCCCGGACTTTGCCGTGGCGTCTCTGAAGCGTCTGGTGGAGGACGGCCATGAGATTTGCGGTGTCTTCACCCAGCCTGACAAGCCCAAGAACCGGGGCCACAAGCTGACGCCCTCTCCGGTGAAGGAATACGCCCTGTCCCAGGGGCTGGAGGTTTATCAGCCCCTGAAAATGCGGGATGGCGAGGCCTACTCCATCGTGGAGAAGCTGGCGCCGGAGCTGATCGTGGTGGCGGCCTACGGCAAAATTCTGCCGGAGGATATTCTGAACTTCCCCCAGTACGGCTCCATCAACGTCCACTCATCCTTGCTGCCCAAGTACCGGGGCGCCGCCCCCATCAACTGGGCCATTCTGGACGGAGAGGCGGAGACCGGTGTCTCTATCATGTATATGGCTAAGGAGCTGGACGCCGGTGACGTGATTTTGCAGAAAACCACCTCCATCGGTCTCCGGGAGGATGCCCTGACTCTGACCATGCGTCTGGCGGAGCTGGGGGCGGAGGCCCTGTCTGAGACTGTGGAAGCGCTGAAAAGCGGCACCGCTGTCCGGACCCCTCAGGATCACAGCCAAATGACCTACGCCTCTATGCTGGCCAAGGACATGTCCCCCGTGGACTGGACCCGGTCCGCGCATGCCATCTCCTGCCAGATCCGGGGCCTGATTCCCTGGCCCTGCGCCACCACCGATGTCATCTCCGGCGAGTCCATGAAGCTCTATGCCGCCGAAGAAACTGGAGAATCTACCTCCGCTCAGCCCGGAACCATCGTGGCAGCGGGTAAAACAGGCATCGACATTGCCTGCGGAGATGGCAAGGTCTTACGCCTTACAGAGCTTCAGGCTCAAGGCGGCAAGCGGATGACTGCCGCGGCCTACTTGCTGGGCCATCCCATCGAATGCTAATCGGAGGTTTCTATGCCTTATTACTACGGCTACGGTGATTTCCTGGCCAACAACATCTACTGCATCCTGCTGATCCCGGTATTCCTGCTGTCCCTCTGGGCCCAGTTCCAGGTCAGCGGCAACTTCCGCCGGTACAGCGTCACCAACCGGCGCCATGTCACTGGAGCCCAGGCTGCCGAGGCGGTCCTGCGGGCCCACGGCGTCTACGATGTGCCCATCCGGCCCTGCCGGGGCAGTCTGACGGACCACTATGATCCCCGGGACAACACCATTTATCTGTCCGAGGACGTGTATGCCTCCGCCACCATTTCCGCAGTGGGGGTGGCCTGCCATGAGGCAGGTCATGCCGTGCAGTATGCCGTGGGCTACGGTCCCATCCGTGTGCGCAGCGCCATCATCCCCGCCACCCAGCTGGGCTCCAAGTTTTCCTTTATCCTGCTGATCATCGGTCTGGTGCTGTACAGCCAGCCCCTGTTTCTGGTGGGCATTCTGCTGTTCTCCCTGACCACCATCTTCCAGTTGGTGACCTTGCCGGTGGAGTTCAACGCCTCCCGCCGGGCCATCGCCACCATTGAGGACAGTTATCTGTTGGACGAGGACGAGGTAAGGGGAGCGGAGAAGGTCCTCCGGGCAGCCGCACTGACCTATGTGGCCGCACTGCTGATGTCCATGCTGCAGCTGCTGCGCTATGTTTTGATCTTCCTGGGCCGCAATGGCGGCGGCCGCAGGGGAGGAGGCCGCGAATGAGCCGAAAGACCGCCCTGAGGGTGCTGATTGCATGCCGGACCAAAGGTGCCTGGGCGGATGCCGCCCTGAAGGCGCAGATCGCCCGGGACGGATTGTCCGGTTCCGATGCGGCCCTGTGCAGCCGTATCGTCTACGGCGTCCTGCAAAACCAGCTGCTGCTGGACTTTTATCTCAGCGCCTATTGTTCCCAGCCCATTGACCACTTACAGCCCCCGCTGTCGGACATTCTGCGGCTGGGCGCCTACCAGATCCTGTTTTTGGACAAGGTTCCGGACAGCGCTGCCGTCAATGAGTCCGTGAATCTGGCCAAGCTCTTCAAACGGGGCCAGGCCGCAGGTCTTGTGAACGCGGTGCTGCGGAAGATTTCTCAGAATAAGAACGACCTGCCCGCCATCCCGGACCGGGACGCGGAGCGGTATCTCTCCATCCGGTACAGCCATCCCAAGTGGCTGGTAAAGCGGCTGCTGTCCTATTTGGGCAGGGAGGAGACCGAGGCGTTCCTTGCCGCCAACAACGGCATTGCCCCCCTGACGGTGCAGGCGAACCCCATACGCACCACTCAGGCGGCTCTGCTGGAGGCACTGGCCGCCTGCGGCGTCCAGGCCGTGCCCCATGCCTGGGTGCCGGACTGTTTGGAACTCTCCGGCACGGGAGATCTGACCGCCTTGAAGCCCTTTCAGGAGGGGAAATTCCTGGTGCAGGACCCGGCGGCCCGTCTGGTGTCCCTGATCGCGGGTGTACAGCCCGGTCAGCAGGTCCTGGATGTGTGCGCCGCACCCGGCGGAAAATCCTTCTCCTGTGCCTTTGCCATGGGCAACGAGGGGCGTATCCTGTCCTGCGATCTTCATGAAAACAAGCTGAAGCGGGTCCGGGAGGGCGCTGAGCGCCTTGGTGTCACCTGCGTGGAGACCGCCGCCTCCGATGGCCGGATTTTCCGGCCGGAGTGGGAAGGAGCCTTTGATACCGTGCTGGTGGACGCCCCCTGTTCGGGCCTGGGTATCATCCGCAAGAAGCCGGACACCCGCTATAAGAAGCTGGATGAGTTGTTCGCCCTGCCGGTGATCCAGGCGGCGATTCTGGAGAATGCCGCCAAATATGTGCGTCCCGGCGGGACCCTAGTCTATTCCACCTGTACCATCCTGCCCACGGAAAACGAAGAGGTAACAACCGCATTCCTGGCGGAACACCCGGACTTTTCCATGGTGCCCTTCTCCCTGCCCCAGCCGGCGGGGGAGACGGACGGCCGGCTGACCCTGTGGCCACAGCGCCATGGGACGGACGGCTTTTACATCTGCCGCATGACGCGGCATCCGTGAGGTCCTTTTTATGATCGATTTGAAATCCATGACGCTGGAGGAGATCACCGACACCCTGCGGGACATGGGCGAGCCTGCTTTCCGGGGAAAGCAGGTATTTACCTGGCTCCACAAGGGCGCGGTCAGCTTTGACGAGATGAGCAATCTCTCCAAAGCCCTCCGGGAAAAGCTGGCGGAGAGCTGCTTCATCACATCCCCTAAGGTGGCCCGCAAGCAGGTCTCCCAACAGGACGGCACCATCAAATACCTGTGGGAGTTGGGGGACGGCAACTGCATCGAGTCCGTGCTGATGCGGTATCACCACGGCAACACCGTCTGCATCTCCTCCCAGGTGGGTTGCCGCATGGGCTGTGCCTTCTGTGCGTCTACCATTGCCGGCAAGGTAAGAGACTTGACACCCGCTGAAATGCTGGACCAGGTGCTGTTCACCCAACTGGACTCCGGGCTGGATATCTCCAATATCGTGCTGATGGGCATTGGTGAGCCCACTGACAACCTGGACAATGTGCTGAAATTCCTGCAGTTGGTGAACCATCCCGACGGCATGAACATCGGCATGCGGCACATCTCCCTGTCCACCTGCGGCGTCATTCCCGGCATCCGGCGGCTGGCGGATTTAAAGACCCAGCTTACGCTGTCAGTCTCTCTTCATGCACCGGATGGAGAGACCCGATCCAGGATCATGCCGGTGAACCGGGCCTATCCGGTGGACGACCTGTTTGCCGCCTGCCATGATTATTTTCGCAAGACAGGCCGCCGAATTTCCTTTGAGTATGCCATGATCGACGGTGTCAACGACCAGGACTGGCAGGCGGATCTGATCGCCGCCAAACTGAAGGGAATGCCCGGTCATGTGAATCTCATCCCCCTCAACGATGTGGTGGAGAGCCCCTTCAAGCCCTCCAAGCGCATTTCCGCTTTCCAGCGGAGGCTGGAATCCCACGGCATCACCGCCACTGTGCGGCGGAGTCTGGGCGGGGATATCGACGCCTCCTGCGGACAGCTCCGTAGAAAGGCCATGGAAGAAGCCAGGAAAGGGGAGAAACCGCTATGATGCACGCCTGGGGGATCACCGATATCGGTCTGGTCCGTAAAGAGAATCAGGACGCCTACCAGATCCACGAGGCTCCTGGCCGCACGGTCTGTGTGGTCTGTGACGGCATGGGCGGCTCCGCCGGCGGGCAACTTGCCAGCCAGATTGCAACCAAGGTCTTTATAGAAGAGGTGGAGAAGGTCCTGACCCCGGACATGGAGCCGGAACAGCTGCGGTCTGCCTGCGCTTATGCGGTCTCACTTGCCAACAGCGCCATCCGGTCTGCGGCTGAAGAAAACGAGGACTACCGGAATATGGGCACCACCCTGGTGGCCGCCGTATCCTACGAGGGCGGCGTGGTGGTCACCAACGTGGGGGACAGCCGGGCCTATCATATCTGTGAAAACGGCATCACCCGGGTCACAAAGGACCACTCCCTGGTGGAGTGTATGGTAGACCGGGGCGATATCACCGTCGAAGAGGCCCGCCGCCATCCTAACCGCAACCTCATTACCCGGGCTCTTGGCCCGGACGCCGACGCCCAGTGCGACGGCTACATCTGTCCCATGAAGGCGGGGGAGTACCTGCTTCTCTGCACTGACGGTCTGGTGAACACCGTCACCGATCAGGAAATGCTCTTTGAGGTCATTCACCGCGGCAGTCCCGACTCCTGTCTGGATCGGCTGCTGGAGATCTCCAAAAATCAGGGCGCACCGGATAATGTGACGGTGGTCCTGATGCAGAAGCTGTGAGAAAGGGGGAAAGACCATGGATCCTTGCATTGGAAAAATGCTGGACAACCGCTATGAGATTCTGGAGCGCATCGGCACAGGCGGCATGGCGGTGGTCTACAAGGCCAAATGCCACCGGCTGAACCGTCTGGTGGCCGTTAAGATCCTGAAGGCCGACCTGGCCCAGGACGAGGATTTCCGCCGCCGCTTCAACGCGGAGTCTCAGGCGGTCGCCCAGCTGTCTCACCCCAACATTGTGTCTGTCTACGACGTATCCCGCGGCGGTGACACCGAATACATCGTCATGGAGCTGATCGACGGCATCACCCTGAAGCAGTACATGGAGAAGCGGGGCCAGCTGAACTGGCGGGAATCCCTGCATTTCATCACCCAGATCATGCGGGGCCTGAGCCACGCCCACAGCCGGGGCATCATCCACCGGGACATCAAGCCCCAGAACATTATGGTCCTGCGGGACGGCAGTGTGAAGGTGGCTGACTTCGGCATCGCCTGCCTGGAAAATTCCGCCCAGACCCTGACCCAGGAGGCCCTTGGGTCCGTCCACTATATCTCGCCGGAGCAGGCCAGGGGAGACCGGACTGACGCCCGCAGCGACATCTACTCCGCCGGTGTGGTGCTCTATGAGATGCTGACGGGCCGCCTGCCCTTTGAGGGGGACAGTGCTGTTTCCGTAGCCATCCAGCATCTGAGCTCCATCCCACTGGCCCCCCGGGAGATCAACAAGGACATTCCGGAGCAGCTGGAGCTGATCTGCATGAAGGCCATGACCGCGGCCCCGGAGAAGCGCTACCCATCGGCGGATGCCATGATCGCCGACCTGGAGGCTTTCCGAAAAAACCCCGGTGTCAGCCTGGACTTTGAGCTCTCCGACCTCCGTCCGGAGGAAGCGGACGAGCCTACCCAGCTGCTGCGGACCGGCGGTACCCGGACCGCAGCGACATCCCATCACCGGACCCAGCCTTCCCGGGAACAGCCCCGGCGCCGGGACTATGAGGAGGACGATGACCCTGCCCCCAAATCCAGCTGGAAAAAGACGGCCCTGCTGGTGGTGGCCGGCCTTCTGGCCGCTGCCCTGGCCTTTACTCTGCTCTCCTCCATTCTGAAATCTGTCAATACGCCTGTGGAACAGTACGTGGTCAAATCCGTACTGGGCCTCACGGTGAAGCAGGCTCAGGAACTGGACGGTGTCAAGGGCGCCTTTGAGATCAAGGTGGCGGACGAACGGGTATTCAGCGACACTTATCCCGTGGATACCATCGCCAAGCAGAGCCCGACGGAAGGCGAAATCCGCAAAGGCAACATGGTCATTGAGGTCTGGCTCAGCGCCGGCAAGGACAAGGGAACCATGATCGATCTGACAGGTATGACCATCGCCCAGGCGGACCGCGCTCTGTCCAATCTGAAAGAGAAGTACAAGCTGACCATAGCGATCCCCGACGCGTCGGAATACCAGTTCCATGATACTGTGGAGGCAGGGCATATCATTTCTACTATCCCTGCCAAGGATGAGAGCCTGGAAAAGGGCGACACCATCACCCTGGTGGTCAGCAAAGGCAGGGAGATCAAAGAGATCACGGTGCCGCAGTTTGTGGGCATGACCTATGACCAAGCCCTGAAACAGATGGAGAATGCGGGGCTGGTGTGCCTGGGTGCCGACACGGTGGACAGTGAACGCCCGGGCGGTGAGATCATCTGGCAGAGCCTGGAAGCCTACAGCACAGCCAAGGAGGGCGACGGCATCTCCTTCAAGGTCAGTTCCGGCCTGTCTACCGTTCGCCGGGAGTTTACGGTGAATCTGCCGCAGGATGACCGGGATACGGTGGAGCTGACGGTCTATGTGGGAAATGAGACGGTACCGCAATTCTCCGCAAACCTCAAATGCAGCGACGAAATCGCTGCTGTCACCGTCACCGGCAGCGGAAACCAGTTCATCAAGGTCTGCTTTGACGGCATTATGGATCAGGATCAGAGCCACTATCTGCAATTTTAACTGAAATGGGGCAGGCTATGGTTGAAGGACGCATTCAAAAAGCCCTCAGCGGCTTCTATTATGTGGATACCGGCAGTGGGCTTTTGACCTGCCGCGCCAGGGGGAAGTTCCGCAAAGACGGGATCTCTCCCCTGGTGGGCGACCGGGTGGAAGTCCGGGAGCTGGGAAACGGCGAGGGCTTCGTGGAGAAGATCCTGCCACGACGCAATGCCTTTGCCCGCCCCGCCGTGGCCAACATTGACCAGTTGGTAGTCATTGCCTCCGGGGCTATCCCCCGGACAGACCCCTTCCTCATTGACCGAGTGGTGGCCATTGCGGCCTTAAAGGGGTGCGAGGTCATCATCCTGCTGAACAAGTGCGACCTGGACAGCGCCGACGAACTGTACGCCATTTACCGGGCCGCCGGCTTCCGGACCCTGCGGGTCAGCGCGGAGACGGGGGAGGGGCTGGAGGCGTTGAAGCCTCTTATATCCGGAAAGCTATCTGCCTTTACAGGTAACTCCGGCGTAGGAAAATCCAGCATTTTGAACGCGTTGGACCCGGAGTTTCACATCCAGGTGGGGGAGGTCAGCGACGCCCTGGGCCGTGGCCGCCACACAACCCGCCATGTGGAGCTGTTCCGCCTCAGCTGCGGTGCGGAGGTGGTGGATTCCCCCGGCTTTTCCTCCTTTGAGACCGACGAACTGAACCTGGAGCTGAAGCATCGTTTGCCGGAGACCTTCCGGGAGTTCGCACCCTATCTGGACCAGTGCCGGTTCGTGGGCTGCAGCCATACCAAGGAGAAAGGCTGCGCCGTGCTGGAGGCCGTCCGCAAAGGCGACATCCAGAAGAGCCGCCACGACAGCTATCTGCGGCTCTATGAGGAGCTGAAGCCTTTGAAAGACTGGCAGGAAAGCAAGAAATAATATGGGTACCGCCGAAGGTTGACTGCCTTCGGCGGTATTTTTTTCGCACCTAGGACGGCCTCTCCCGTATATACTGGTACCAGAGGAAAGGAGGCGTGGCTTCATGTTTCATGGCAACCGAGATGGCTGCCGGATCCTGGGCATCTGTGCCGTGGCCCTGGGTGCCGGTATTCTGATCGCGGCCATCTTCCCAGTGGGCGCCCTGCTGTTTCTGGTGGCATTTTTGCTGATCGCATGCGGCTGCGCCTGCTGCAGGCGTTAGAAAGGAGCATTGATATGAACATTGTGGTCTGGCGATCCCCAAAATTCCTACGCGGCATCCTGCGGAAATTGTTCCACATCCAGGCATAAGCAATCCCGGCGGTTCATAGAGTAGGACATGAACTGCCGGGAAAGGAAGGGACCCTTCATGGAGCTGGAATTGAAAAAAGCGTGCCTGGACGCATATGAGACAGGGGGAGAATTGACCCTGACCCAGGAGGAAACGGCGGAGACCATCGTGCCGGACTACTGCCCGGACATCGCCCGTATCATCACCACCGACGGAAAGGTCTACATACACAGCCGGGAGCTGCGGGACGGAAAGGCGGAGATCTCCGGCACGGTCCGCGTCACGGTGCTGTATACACCGGAGGCGGAGGGCGGTATCCGGACGCTGGAATTCGCCATTCCATTTACCGCCGAGAGCGACAGCCGCGGTCTGCCCGGCTGTACCTGCCTGACGGCGGATACGGAAACCGAATTTCTGGAGACCAGGATGCTGAATCCCCGGAAGATATTTACCCACTGCAAGCTGGTGACCCGAATCACGGGATACCAGAAGACGCCCATCAGCTTTTGCACGGATGTGGAAGCGGAAAACGAGCTGCGCGTGGAAAAACGGCAGGAGCGGCAGCACGCCATTCTTTTGACGCAAATATCTGAAAAGGATTTTACCTTTACAGAAGAAACGAACCTTTCGCCGGGCCGCAGCGGGGCGGCGGAGCTGCTGACCAGCCAGATCTCCAGCACGGTCACGGAGACCAAGATCGTCGGCAGCAAGCTGATCTTCAAGGGAGTCTTTTCTGTTTCCCTGCTGTACCGCACCGCCGAGGGGGGGTACGGCTCCACTGCCGCGGAGCTTCCTTTCTCCCAGATCATGGAGATTGAAGGCGCCCCGGAGGGTGCCGATCCATCACTGCAGCTGCAGCTGACAGGAACGGACCTCCAGATCGACGGAGATGACCCCGAGGGCCGCCAGATCGCCGTGACCCTGTACCTCCATGCCACCGCACTGCTGCGGGAGGAGCAGGAGCTGACGCTGCTGAATGACTTGTACTCCACCGCTTATGACATGACTTATGAGGCGGCGCCCATGGCTCTCACTGGGTTCTTCCAGACTATGACCCGCCGCCAGACCGTGCGGGAGGTACTGGAGATCGGTGTGGTGGCAGAGTCGATTCTGTCACTGGACGTCTGCTGCGGCGCCGTATCCGTCAGCCGGGAAGGAGACTATACGGTCCTGCGGACCGGAGCCGCGGTCCGGGCCCTCTATCTGGATGAGGGGGGCGTGCCCTTGGTGGCAGAGCGGTGTATCGACATCAGCTGTCAGCTGGAACTGCCCGCCGACTGCCGGGTAACAGCCCGGGCGGCCTGCACTGAGGAGGCGCAGGGCAGTCTGGGGGACCGGGGCATCGAGGTGCGGTTTCCGGTGGACTTCCAGGTAGAGGCCGTCAGCCGCGTCAAGCGGGTGTGTATCTCCGCTGCCAAACTGGACACGGAAGCGCCCAAGGACCTGACGGGGGCGCCGTCCCTGGTGCTGCGGTGTCTGGGCAGGCAGGAGACCGCCTGGGACCTTGCCAAAAAGTACAACACCACCATCAGTGCTATCCTGGCGGCCAATCAATTGGAGAGGGAAGGGGACATCCCACAGGAAAAGCTGCTGCTGATTCCCCGGAAGCGAGCCTGAACAAAAAAACAGCGGACGGAAATACTCCGTCCGCTGTTTTGATTGCTCAGTTTTCCGCATAGCGGGCCAGGAACTGCTTTGTCCGTTCCTCCCGGGGATGCTCGATGACCTGATGGGGATCGCCCTGCTCCACGATGAGGCCGCCGTCCATGAAGATGATCTGGTCAGCCACATCCCGGGCGAAAGCCATTTCATGGGTGACAATGATCATGGTGGTCTTTTGATCCGCCAGGGAGCGGATGACCTTCAGCACCTCACCGGTGAGCTCCGGGTCCAGAGCAGAGGTGGGCTCGTCAAAGCAGAGAATGTCTGGCTTCAACGCCAGCGCCCGGGCAATGGCAACACGCTGCTGCTGGCCGCCGGAGAGCTGGTGGGGATAGTGCCCCGCCCGGTCTGCCAGACCCATCTGATCTAGCAGTTCCTTGCCGTGGGCCTCGATATCCGCCAGAATCCGGGCCTTGTTGGCCTTGAAATCGGGCTGTTCCTTGGCCAGCAGCTGGCTGGCCAGGGTCACGTTCTGGAGCGCTGTATACTGGGGAAAGAGGTTGAAGGACTGAAACACCATGCCGAAGTGGAGCCGCTTTTTTCGGATCTCGCTCTCCCGCTGGGTGGCGGGGTCCGCCGCGTCGAACAGGGTCTTGCCCTGGACGACGATGGTCCCCTGGTCCGGGGTCTCCAAAAAGTTCAGGCACCGCAGCAGCGTGGTCTTGCCGCTGCCGGAGGAGCCGATGATGGCCATCGCCTGCCCCTGCTCCAGGGAGAAACTGATATCCTCCAGTACGTGGGTCGCGCCGAAATGTTTTTCAATGTTATGTACTTCCAAAATCGCCATATCAGCACCCCCTTAACGGAAATAATCCAGCTTCTGCTCCAGCCGTCCCAGCAGAACAGTCAGAATACCATTGAATATGAGATAGTAGACCGCCGTGAAGAACAGCGGCCAGATGGCACCGGAGATGCCCTGGGAACCCTTCAGGAAGGCCTGACCGGCCCAGATGATCTCCTGCAACGCGATGATGCGGGCCAGGGAGGTATCCTTTACCAGAGTGATGATCTCGTTGGACATAGGGGGCACGATACGCTTGATCATCTGCAGCAGAGTGACCTTGAAGAAGATCTGGCTCTTGGTCATGCCCAGTACCATGCCGGCCTCCTGTTGACCCTTGGGCACGCCCTGGATGCCGCCCCGGTAGATCTCAGAGAAGTAGCATGCGTAGTTGAAGATAAAGGCTACTGACGAAGCGATGAAGCGTCCAGCCTCGCCGCTGCCCCACCAGTTGTTCTTCAGCACCAGGCCGGGGAAATAGTAGATGATCAGCAATTGAATCATCAGCGGCGTGCCGCGGACGACCCAGACGATCAGTCTTGTCAGCCAACGCAGCGGGGAAAAACGGCTCATGGAGCCAAAAGCAATGATCAGACCCAGAGGGATCGCACCGATCAGCGTCACGAAGAACAGCTTCAGCGTCTGCAAAAAGCCGATGTTCAGGGAGTGAATGACTACCGGCATTTGTTCAAGTATCAATTCCATAGAATCGCCCTGCTTTCTCTATTTGGTAGGGTGGGGTAAACCGCCAAAAACAGAGAGCGGGATCGTCCGCTCTCTGTTTGGTATGCGGGAAAGGGAAGGGGCTTACTGCGCAATCAGAGCAGCCTGGACACCATAGGTTTCGGCGCACTCGATCATGGAGCCGTCAGCATAGGCGGCGGCAAAGAAGTCGTTCAGCGCGGCAGCCAAATCGGAGCCCTTGCGGAAGCCAACGCCGTACTCTTCGCTGTTCAGGCCCACAGTGTAGGTCAAGTCGGCATAGCCGGTACCCTCGCCCACCATGGCGGCAGCCATCAGGGAGTCGATAACGGCGGCGTCAGAGGTGCCGGCGGCCACTTCCATCAGCGCGTCGGACTGGGCCTTGACGGGGGTGCAGCTGTAACCCAGAGCGGTGACTTCCGCCTCACCGGCACTGCCGGCCTCCACGGCGAAAGCCAGGTCGGCACAGGCCTCAACGGTCTGGTACTGGTCAGCCTTGTCAGCAGGAACGATGACTACCTGGGCGTTGTTGCAGTAGGCATTGGAGCACTCCATGGCGCTGGTGACCTCATCGGTCAGGGTCATGCCGTTCCACACGCAGTCAATGGCCTGGCTGTTCAGCTCCAGAACCTTGTTGTCCCAGTCGATCTCCACAAATTCCACGTCTACGCCCAGGCTCTCGGCAAAGGCCTTGGCCATGTCGGCGTCAAAGCCGATCCAGTTGCCGTCGGCATCCTTGTAGTCCATGGGAGCAAAGTCGGTGATACCGACCACCAGAGTGCCTTTGCTCTGAACAGCAGCCAGCTCGCTTTCCTCGGCAGGCTCCTCAGCAGGAGTCTCGGCAGGCTGTTCCGCGGCGGGCTTTTCCTCGGCAGCGGGGGCTTCCTTGGAACCGCAGGCGGCCAGGGACAGGACCATCATGGCTGCCAGCAGCAGTGCAAATAACTTCTTCATACGAACATCCTCCAAAATCTTGAGCGGCGTACCGCTCGTTTAATACGTTAGTAGTTTACCATGCTAAATTACTGCTGTAAAGACGAAAAAGAAACGAATCCTGTAGAAAGAGCTCCACCACTTTTGTGCAGTTTGCCAAAGAAAGACGGGCCGTCATACTTTGCAGAGATGGGACATAGAGTAAATTAAGACGATGGCCGGAAATGGGCAGTCTCCATGCGCGGAACTGCCAAATCAAAACAGGCGCCGTCAGGTGCATGGAGGTTGCTATGAATACCAGTATCTACCAGAATATCGCCACCCGCACGGCGGGGGATATCTACATCGGTGTGGTGGGACCGGTCCGCACCGGCAAATCTACCTTTATCAAGCGGTTCATGGAGACCCAGGTGATCCCCAATATCGAGAATGTCTACCGAAAGGAGCGGGCCCGGGATGAACTTCCCCAGAGCGGCTCCGGCCGGACCATCATGACGGCGGAGCCCAAGTTCGTCCCCGAGGAGGCTGCCCAGATCCAGCTGGAGGGCGGTGCGGCCTTCTCCGTGCGGCTCATCGACTGCGTGGGATACATGGTGAAGGGCGCCATCGGCCAGTATGAGGACGACGCTCCCCGCATGGTGACGACCCCCTGGTACGACCATGAGATCCCCATGACGGAGGCGGCGGAGATCGGCACCCGGAAGGTAATCGCGGAGCACTCCACCATCGGCATTGTCATCACCACCGACGGAACCGTGGCGGATATTCCCAGGGAGGACTATCTGGAGGCGGAGGAGCGGGTCATCCGGGAGCTGCAGGAACTTGGGAAGCCCTTCATCGTCCTGCTGAATTCCCAGGACCCCCGCAGCGACCGGGCGCAGGCCATCGCCCGGGACATCGCCTCACGGTACGAGGTCAACTGTGTGCCGGTGAACTGTCTGGAACTGAACGAGGAGGCCGTGGCGGACATTCTGAAGGCCGTCCTGTACGAGTTTCCCATGCAGGAGCTGGACCTGTTCCTGCCGCCCTGGGTGGATGCGCTGCCTCCGGATCATCCTTTGAAAGAGGGTCTCTACGAGGCGGTGCGGAAGACCACGGCCCAGCTGCACCACATCCGGGAGGTGGACGGTGTCATCGCCGCCCTGCGGGACTGCGACAGCATCAGCGAGGCCGCCGTTACCTCCATCGACCTGGGCACCGGCGTGGCGGCGGCGGAGCTGCGGCTGCCCAGGGGGCTGTTCTATCAGACTCTGTCGGAGCAGTCCGGCTTCCAGGTGGGGGATGACGGCGACCTGATGAGCCTGCTGACCCGGCTGGCGGAGGTCAAAAAAGAGTACGACAAGGTGGCAGGTGCCCTGAAGGATGTGCGGGAGACGGGCTACGGCATCGTGGTACCCGGTATCGACGAGCTGAAGCTGGAGGAGCCGGAGATCATGAAGCAGGGAGGACGGTACGGCGTCCGCTTGAAGGCCAGCGCCCCCAGCATCCACATGATCCGTGCGGACATTGAGACAGCTGTCAGCCCCATCGTGGGGAACGAGAAGCAGTCCGAGGACATGGTGAACTACCTGCTGCAGGAATTTGAGGGGGACACCAGCAAGATCTGGCAGTCCAACATCTTCGGCCGCAGTTTCCACGAGCTGGTCAGCGACGATCTGCAGACCAAGCTGAAACGGATGCCGGAGGACGCCCGGAAAAAGCTCCAGGAGACCCTGACCCGCATCATCAACGAGGGCAGCGGCGGGCTGATCTGCATCATCCTGTAAAATCGGAAGCACCGGATACCCCGGTGCTTCTTCTTTTTATGGCAGTTCCTCTGGAAAGGGCTTGCGGGCATATTGGGCCAGACACGGAGCGCAGACGCCCAGAGTGCGGTAGTTCGCCCGCCCCTGATTCAGGGTCAGACCGTGGTTTTCATCGCTGGGTTCATCGTCGGAGGCGGTAAATAGGTCATTCTCCCACATGCACACCGGACAGATGTAGGCCAGAGCGTCGGCGGCGGAGACCGGGAAGGTCAGACAGCCGCAGCAGGGGCAGGGAAACCGTTCTGTCTTCATAACGCTGTTCCTTTCTTCGGCACATACAGCTTCGTCAGATCAACGCCCTCCAGCGCCAGCAGGAACCGTTTTTTCTCCACGCCCCCGGCATAGCCCGTCAGGCTGCCGTTGGTCCCCACCACCCGGTGACAGGGGATCAGGATGGAGATGGGGTTGTGTCCCACGGCTCCGCCCACCGCCTGGGGCGCGGCGGAGATACCGCGTTCCCAGAGTTTGCGGGCGATCTCGCCGTAAGTAGATGTTTCGCCATAGGGGATCTCCAGCAGCAGCTTCCAGACCGCCTGGCGGAAATCACTGCCCCCAGGCGACAGAGGCGGCAGGGCAGGGAGGGGACTGCGGGAAAAATAAGCCTCCAGCCACGCTTCCGCCGCTTTGAAGGCAGGAAGCTCGGGACATTCCTCCGGGGTCCCCGTCAATGTGGCGGCAAAATATTTCTGATCTTCCAGCCAAAGGCCAGTGATCGCGGTGCCGTCGGAGGCCAGATACAGCGGACCCAGAGGCGAAGTGATGGTTTTTGTATAGAGCAACGGTTTCAGCTCCTTTCTTTTTTCAGTATATCGGCTTTGGGCGGGACTTGCAAGCGGCGGCGAGACGTGTTACCATAGAATAAACGATCATTGGAACGAAAGGGGAGTGGGCTTTGTGCTGCTTGCCATTGATGTGGGTAATTCCAACACCTCCATCGGCCTGTTCGACGGGGATAAGCAGCTGAAATTTCTGGCGTCCCTGGACACAGACAGCCGGAAAACAGCGGATCAGATCAGCATTGACCTGATGAACCTCTTCACCCTGTACCATTTTGACTACCGGCAGGTCACCGGTGCCATTCTGTGCAGCGTGGTGCCGCCGCTGAACTTTATGATGGAGAAGGCCCTGACCCGCCTGCTGGGGAAGCCCCCTATGGTAGTGGGCCCAGGCGTCAAGACCGGGCTGAACATCCGGCTGACGGTCCAGACCCAGGTGGGCGCGGACATCGTGGCAGACGCTGTGGCGGCGTTGGAGCGGTTCCAGCCTCCCATTGTCACCATTGACATGGGCACCGCCACCACCATCGGCGTCATCTCCGAAGGCCGCACTTACGAGGGTGGAATGCTGCTGCCGGGGGTCAACGTATCCCTGGAGGCCCTCAGCCACCGGGCCGCTCAGCTGCCCGCCATCTCTTTGCAGCATCCCAAGGCCCTGATCGGCAAGAACACCGAGGACTGTATGCGCTCCGGTATCGTCTACGGCACCGCCGGGATGCTGGACGGCATTATCGACCGTATCCGGGAGGAGTTTCCGGGCCGGGAGGTCAGTGTGGTGGCCACCGGCGGCAACGCCCCGGTCATTGTCCGGTACTGCCGCAATCCCATCGTCTACGACAAGTACCTGCTGATGAATGGCCTGTGGACCATCTACCAGAAAAACAAATGAGAAAAGGACTGGCATCGAGCCAGTCCTTTTTCTGTCCTATCCTCGGTACCCGAACTGCTTCAGCACCGACACCACGCTGCCGTTGCGGTGGTCCATGCCGATCCGGTCCATGAGGTACAGGCAGGCCGGGTCCCCCTGAATGATCTCTGCCACGCCGTCTTTGGTGGTGACAGAGACCTTGCAGCCCGCCTGCTTGATGACGGCCTCCGCCATGGTGTTCCACTTGCCCCGGGGATAGACGAAGGCCACAGGACAGCTTCCTGTATGCCGCTGGATCTTATGCAGAACAGCGGCGGTATCGGCCCCCAGCAGCTCCACATAGTCCGTCCAGGATTCCTTGGGCGCCTTCAAGACCCCCAGACGGCCCCCTTCAGCGGTCTGGTCGCTGTGCATCTGATCGGTATGGGCCTGGAAGTTCACCAGTCCGCTGTCCGCCATCTCCCGGACCTCATCCCATTTCAGGCCCCAACTGGAATACTGGACAGCTCCGCCGATCAGGGCGATCTCCGCCTTCATATCCAGTTCCTGCAGGATGGGATACAGGTATTCATAGTTGGTGCGGTAGCCGTCGTCCACGCTGATGACGACGGGCCTGTCGGGAAGCGGCGTCCCGTTCTCCACGAAGTCCACCATCTGGGCGTAGGTCACCGTGTGGAACCCTGCGTCCTTCAGCTCCTGCATCTGCTGGCGGAAGACCTCCGGCGTTTTGGAGTAGCCGCTGCCCAGATAAGAGACATCGTGATACATCAAAATGGGCACCTGCACGCCTTCTCCCGGTTCGTTTGACTCCTTGATTTGCAGGGCCCGGTTCAACAGAGAAGCGGCCGCTGCCCGGGTCAGAGGGGCCTGGGGCCGGAATGTGCCGTCTTCATATCCTGTGATGAGCCCCAGCCGTGCGGAAGCCTGCACATAGGGCCGCCGGGCCCAGCCGATGGCACTCTGATCCCGGAACCGGACAGTGTAGCCCTGCTGTTGCAGCTCCTCCGGAAACAGGGCGTTTATCAGCAGCTTGGCGGCAAATTCCCGGGTGATGGGCTTGGCACGGCTGGTCCGGGTCAGTTCCTCTTCCTCGAACCACCCGGCGTACTGTCCGAAGGCCATGGCAGGCTCCGCCCAGCGGTCACCGGTCTCCAGCTTTCGGTCGTCCAGGCCCCAGGCCCGGCAGACCATGGAGAGAAACGCCTGACTGCTGACGCTGTCACCGGGACGGAATTTCCCGCCGCTGCCCTGGATCAGCCCCCGGTCCTCCGCCGCCATGATCGCATCATAGGCCCAGTGGCTCCTGGGCACATCGGAAAAGGATGCCGCATCCGCGCCTGCCGGCAGCATCCCGAAGCATAACACCAGGGCGAGAAGAACGCTCGCCAGCCTGCGCAAATCCATCCTGTCCTTTCTTTTTTTGTTACCATTATGGCTATTACAGCAAGAAAAAATGTGAACAGTTCCTTAAATCTTGTCATGTACCTGGGCGCATTATAAAAAAAGAAGCGGCGGATGCCGCTTCTTTTCAGATTGTGCGCTTTTGAAAACCTTATTTCGCCAGGACCTTCTTCAGCTTGGCGAAGCGGGGCAGAGAATCCTGCTTGGGCAGCTTGGGCTCGCCCTGGATTAGAGGCAGCACATAGTCGATGAAGGGCTTCTCCACGCCATTGTGGGCGGCGTTGATCCACTCCAGGGGGACCTTCTTCTCGGTGTTGGCCACATCGGTCAGGCCCAACAGCTTGGTCTTGCAGACGTACTTGCCGTCCTCATAGGTACGCTCAAAGCCAACCATCTTGTCGGTGATGCCGGCCACGGCGTTCTCCACGGCGGCCTTGCCGGACATGTAGGACTCCTCGATATCGGTCTCGGAAGCCAGGTGGGCACCGCAGCGCTGCAGCAGGCTCAGCTCGATGCCGCGGACCTTGGCGCCGGTCTTCTCCTTGACGATGTTGGCCAGCAGGGAAGCCAG